>NZ_CM001488.1:924791-1224791 GCF_000233695.2 Desulfobacter postgatei 2ac9
CTTCAACCGACCGACTGTCATCTGACGGATGATGGACACCCTCGGTCTCCGGGCACACCTGGTTGAAACAAACTGGCTACGGATATGGTGTAAATACAAGATGATCCTAAATTTATAGTTGCCTTTTGGGGCAGGGAATGTTTAATCTCCAATTGATCTTATGAAAATAAGAACCAGTTTTCACAAATTTTCTGAAATTTAAACCGCTTGATTTCTGTAGATGTGCTATGAAAACAAAACCCGGCCCGGATCAGGCCAAACATGACATATTGGGTCAAACAGCCCGGATTCCGGCGGATATGATGTGGTTGTTCACATTTTCCAGTCTATGCCGGCGGGCCATGCTACATACCGCTGATGCCTCCGGACTCCTGGATGAAATTGTGAGTGCGGTGGAAAGCCATACGCCTTATTATACGGTTTGTTTCAAATCTGTTTTCTATCCTGAATCCGGTCTGGAGAGCGGTGACAATTGTACACCCCATAGCGGTATAGACGATTTATCCCCTTTTCACAGGAGGTGTGTAAACCCAAAAATAAAAAGCCTTAAAAGAGTCACGGATACTGATTTTCCCAAATCCGTGCAAAAACGCCTTGGCATGAAAAGCGGGACCCTGGCCACGGCGTTGTACTTTCCCATAAATGACCCTTGTGAAAAAGGGGGCCGGTGTCAGGTTTTTTATGCCCCCAGCGGATATGTGCCGCACCCCCTGGAATTTTTGGTTTTAGAAGAGCTTTCGGCAGACCTTGGCAAAACCCTGGACCGGATGCACAGGAACCGGGGCGTTGAAGAACAGATCCTGGAACTGACCCGCCAAAAAGAGATGTACCACAGCGTTTTTGAAAACACGGGAACCGGAACCATCATCATTGATCCGGATATGATGATTCTTCATGTGAATGCCAAATTTATGGCCCTGGTGGGACTTGAGCGAAATGAAATCGAGAACCGGATGAGGTGGTCCCAGTTCGTGGTGCCCGGCGACAATGAAATGATGCAAAATTACCATTACGGTCGACGAAAGGGCCTTTCCGGCATTCCCACCGAGTACGAATGCCGGATTTTTGCCACCTCCGGGGATATTCGGTATATCGATATGAAGGTGGGCATGATTCCCGGAACCGGCAGAAGCATTGCGTCGTTTATGGATATTACAAAAAGAAAACTTGCCGAGAACCGCCTGCGGCAAAGTGAGGCCCAGCTCAGTGATATCATTCGTACCTTTGAGGGATTGATTTATATTACATCAAAAGATTACAGGGTTGAGTTCATGAATGTCACGCTGCAGGAAAAAGCCGGTCGAAGCGGGGTGGGTGAAAAATGCTACAGGCTGATTCACGGCCTGGACTCCCCCTGTGTCGGGTGTCGGCTTGAGTCTGTTCTTTCAGGCGAGACCCGCAGATGGGAGTTGAAAAGTCCCAGGGACGGCCGATGGTACTGGTCTATCCAGTCTCCGGTTTATGACAACCGGGGGCGGATTGTCAAAGCCCAGACCATCCATCTGGACATCACCGACAGAAAGCGCCGGGAAGAGCAGATCAGCGAAGATGCGGATCTGCTCAGAAATGAGAACATCGTTCTTCGATCCGCCATGAAAGAGCGGTACCGGTTCGAAAACATCGTGGGAAAGAGTCCGGCCATGCAGAAGGTGTATGAGCTTGTGGTACGGGCGGCCGCAAGCAACGCGCCTGTTATCATCTATGGCGAATCCGGAACCGGGAAAGAGCTGGTGGCCCGGGCGATTCACAATTTGAGCAAGCGCAGTAAAAAACAGTTTGTGCCCGTCAACAGCGGTGCCATCAGTGAACATATTATAGAAAGTGAATTTTTCGGCTACCGCAAGGGGGCATTCACCGGCGCTGAAAAGGACAAGGAGGGGTTTCTTGGGACGGCTGACGGCGGCACCCTGTTTTTGGATGAAATCGGAGATGTCGGACCCAATCTTCAAGTGAAATTGCTCCGGGCCATTGAAGGCGGGGGATACACCCCTGTGGGCAGTACCCGGGTGATTAAACCCGACCTCAGGATCGTGGCCGCCACCAACAAGAACCTCAAACACCTGGTGGAAAAAGGCGTGATGCGGGAGGATTTTTTCTACCGGGTACACATCATCCCGATCCGGCTGCCTGCCCTGCGGGAACGCAAGGAGGATATTCCATTGCTGGTGGACTACTTTTTATCCGCCTTTGGTGATCAGGGGCAGATTCTCCCCATGGGAGGCAAAATTATGGAGGCCTTTTTCCTGCACGACTGGCCCGGAAATGTCCGGGAACTTCAGAACGTCCTTCACCGTTACATGACCCTGGGGAAAATTGATTTCATGGAGACTTCGTCTGATTGTGGGGCAGACGCCCAGGAACAGGTCGGTTTTGTCCGGGAATCCCATGATCTTTGCGGGTCTTTGAATGAGATTGTGGCGGACTTTGAAAAGGGGATTATCCTGAACGCCCTGGAGGAGAACCGCTGGCAAAAGGCCAGGACGGCACTTGCACTGGGAATTCACAGAAAGACCCTGTTTACCAAGATGAAAAAACTTGGATTGGAATAGCCTCAAAACGTGGCTGTATAGCCACGTTTATGTAATGCTTTGAAATTTAAACAAAATTGGTTATGCTTACATCTGTGATCTTAATTTTCGTGGCGTTATCGCCACGTATGTCCGTCTGCCTGCTCGCCTGCCAACTATTCAAAAATAGATAAATACCATTTTAAATCAATTGATTGCCAAATAGTGTGGCGGGCTGGTCTGGTTTTTGCTGGCCATATCCAAGGCTTTTAGAACAGTCGTTCAGTTTTTTTGAAGGACCCATGGGTGTGAAAAACTAGTACGCCTGTCACCGCCTGTAACCTTAAACGCTTTGATAGAGGAAAAAGTCTTATGGCACAATTGATTGCAGATCGACGGGATGTGGATTTCGTATTACACGAACAACTGGATGTGGACAAATTAAGCAAGGATGAACGCTTTGCCGAGTTCGGGAAAAAGACCGTTGATTTAATCGTAAGCGAAGCCAGAAATCTTGCAATTAAAGAGATCCTGCCCCTTCAAACGATAAGTGACGAAGGCTGCACTTTCAATGCCGGTGAAGTAAAAGTACCCGATGCCTTTCACAGTGTATATGCCGCGTATAATGAAGGTGAGTGGCTGGGAATGACCGATGATCCCGAATGGGGCGGGCAGGGGATGCCACATACCGTTGCCATGGCAGCCAATGAATATTTTTACGGAGCTTGTAATTCCTTTATGCTTTACAATATGCTCACCCATGGGGCAGCCAAGCTTGTGGAGAAGTTCGGCACGGATGATCAAAAGCGGATTTATCTTAAAAATATGCTCTCCGGGAAATGGTCCGGCACCATGCTTTTGACCGAACCGAACGCGGGCTCCGACCTTGCGGCTGTGGAGGCTACGGCCAAACCAAACGGGGACGGCACCTATTCTCTGTTCGGCAACAAGATTTTCATTTCCGCCGGAGAGCACGATATGGTGGAAAATATCATCCATCCGGTTCTGGCCAGGATCGAAGGCGCGCCCGAGGGCATTGCCGGTATTTCCCTGTTCCTGGCACCCAAATTCAGGGTGAATGCTGATGGCAGCCCGGGGGAATTCAACGATGTGGTGTGTACAGGCATTGAGCACAAAATGGGTCTGCACGGCAATGCGACCTGCTCCTTGACCCTGGGGGGCAAATCAGGGTGTATCGGCACCCTTTTGGGGCAGGAAAATAAAGGCGTGGCCGCGATGTTCGAGATGATGAACGAAGCCCGCCAGATGGTGGGGCTCCAGGGTTTTGCCAACGCGTCGGCCTCATATATGTATGCCCTGAACTATGCCAGGGAACGGATTCAGTCCCGGGAACTCAAAGCCCCGGCCACTTCAAAATCAGTGCCCATCATCCGTCATCCTGATGTGAAACGCCAGCTGATTACCATGAAGGCCTATGTGGAAGGGTTGCGCAGCCTCAACTACTTTTGCGCCATGTGTCATGACCTGGTTGCCGTATCCACGGATGAGGAGCACAAAACCCATTATGAATATCTACTGGAGGTCCTGACGCCTATTGTTAAAGGATATGGTACGGACAAGTCCTTTGATGTATGCAACCAGGGAATTCAGATTTACGGCGGTTACGGTTTTATTGAGGAGTTCCCCGTGGCCCAGCTGCTCAGGGATTCCAGAATTTTCATGCTGTACGAGGGAACCAACGGCATCCAGTCCATTGATCTTTTAGGACGCAAACTCTCCATGAAAAAGGGGGCAGCTTTCAACGCCCTACTGGTTGAAATCAAGAAAACCATTGCCGATGCCAAAGCAGTCGACGGTCTTGAGGATCTCACGGCCCGGCTGGAAGGGTTTTTCAGTACCTACACCGAGGTGGCTGCGGCACTGCAGGTCAAGTCCAGGTCGGATGAATTTTTGACTGCGTATGCCTTTTCATACCCCTTCATGGAGGTTACAGGGGACCTTGCCATGGCCTGGATGCTTTTGTGGCGGGCCGCAACTGCCACAGCCAACAAGGGCAAAAAGAAAAAAGACAACATCTTCTACGACGGACAGATCAAGACTGCCCGCTTTTTTATCAACCAGATCCTCGCGGCCACCGCTGGAAAAATGGAGGCGCTTAAAGCGTGTGACAATGCTGTGGTTGAGATGGATGAGGCTGCCTTTGGAAGCAAGTAGCAGGGTTTTACAACAAGGAGAGGTTCTATGAAAGATGTAGTGATTGTCAGCGGCGCCCGAACTGCCATCGGCAGTTTTGGCGGGGTGTTGAAAACTGTTTCATCAGTGGACCTGGGCGCCGTCGTTATCCGTGCCGCCCTGGAAAGGGCAGGGCTTCGGCCCGAGGTCAGTGATGAGATGATGGCCTTTGCACCGGACAAACTAAGAGACCGGGGCATGACCGATCTGGAAAAAGGTTACGCAAACTGGAACACCGATGCCACGCCCATTGCTGTCGACGAGGTGATCATGGGAAATGTGCTGCAGGCAGGACAGGGGCAAAGCCCCGGCAGGCAGGCCATGATCCGGGCGGGTGTGCCCAAGGAGACCTATGGCTTTACGGTGAATAAAATCTGCGGGTCAGGGCTGAAGTCCATTGCCATTGGCGCTTCATCCATCATGAGCGGGCAGGCCGAAGTGGTGATTGCCGGCGGCCAGGAGAGTATGAGTAACGCGCCCATGGCCATGACGAGTGCCCGATGGGGATACCGCATGGAGGTATCCGGAAAAGGGGAGATCTATGACCTGATGGTGTATGACGGTCTCTTTGAAATTTTTAACGGGTACCATATGGGCGTGACAGCTGAGAATATTGCCGAACTTTACAATATTTCCCGGCATGACCAGGACAAGCTCTCCTGCCTCAGCCACGCAAGGGCCCGGGCTGCCATTGCAAACGGCACGTTCAAAGAGGAGATCGTGCCGGTGATCACCCGTACCCGCAGGGCCGAGGTGATTGTCGACACGGATGAGCGGCCCATGGAAACCTCCATGGAAAAGATGGCCAAGATGAAACCGGTGTTCAAAAAGGATGGGTCTGTTACGGCGGGCAATGCATCGGGCATCAACGATGGTGGTGCCGCCGTGGTGATGATGAGCGCTGACAAGGCCAAAGAACTTGGGCTAACGCCCTATGTTAAGATCAAAGGGTTTGCCACAGGCGGTGTGGATCCCGCATATATGGGGCTGGGGCCGATTCCCGCGGTGCGCCGGGTGTTGAAATCCACGGGCATGTCCATAAGTGACATGGAGATCATTGAGTTGAACGAAGCCTTTGCGGCCCAGGCTCTCGGGTGCATGATAGAGTTGAATATTGATCCTGAATTTGCCAATCAGCTGGGCAGCGGCATCTCCCTGGGCCACCCCATCGGTTGCACCGGGGCCCGGCAGATGGTTACCCTGATCCATGAAATGAAGCGTAAAGGATACGGCACAGGACTTGTGTCCATGTGTATTGGCGGGGGGATGGGGATGGCCATGATCGTGGAAAATATGACTAAATAACAAGTGATTTGATGAAAGCTCATAAGTATATGAAAAAAATATGTGTAATCGGTGCCGGCACCATGGGGGCCGGAATCGCCCAGGTCTTTGCCGTTAACGGCTATATGGTGGTGTTGCGGGATATTGAACAAGAATTTGTTAACAAGGGCATTTCGATCATCTCGAAAAATTTGAGCCGCCTGGCATCCAAGGGCAAATTGGAGGAGGTTATGATCCAGCCGATTCTCTCCCGGATTATCGGCACCACAGATCCTGAAAATGCGCAGGATTGCGATCTTGTGGTGGAAGCTGCCGTGGAAAATATGAAGATCAAGAAACAGATTTTCAGTGAACTTGACAATATCTGCAAACCTTCAACCATCCTGGCCACCAACACCTCTTCCCTTTCTATTGCCGAGGTGGCCACGGCCACAAAACGTCCGGATAGAGTGATCGGCATGCACTTTTTCAATCCGGCACCTGTCATGGCGCTAATAGAGATCATCAAAGGGGTTGCCACGTCTGACGAGACCTTTAACGCTGTAAAGGCATTGGCCCTGGATCTTGGCAAACAGCCGGTACAGGTAGATGAAGCACCTGGGTTTGTGGTGAACCGAATATTGATTCCAATGATCAACGAAGCCGCCGCCATCTATGCCGAAGGCGTTGCCAGTGCCGAAGATATTGATACGGCCATGAAACTGGGTGCCAATCATCCCATAGGCCCCCTTGCCCTGGGAGACCTGGTTGGATTGGACGTCTGTCTGGCGATCATGGATGTTCTTTATGAAGAGTTCAAAGATTCTAAGTACAGGGCTACTCCACTGCTGCGAAAGTATGTTCGTGCGGGCCGGCTCGGTCGCAAAAGCGGCAAAGGATTTTTTAATTATTAAAATCCTCTTAGGACCGCAGAAATAATAAATTGCGCCAAAGGGTAAGTCAGATTATTCAATTTATAAAATTTGCGGTCCTAAAATAATAGGCGTAAAATCAACTTTAAAATTTGATTTTACGCCTATTATTTATCAAACAAAGGAGGCTTCAAATGTCCAAAAGAATTTCTCCTGCATGGTGGCCGGTTTTAGGATTAGCCTCTCCGGTTCTTTTTCCCATGCTTTTCGTTAAGAATCGACGCTATAAACGTAATGTTGAAGAATCGCGGAATTTAAATAAGGCGCGGATAGAAAACGCAAGTTGTCTGGAGCTGCCTGAGCTTGAGCAGTTTGAGTTGACCGTACTTCTCGAGCATAAAGCCGCCCCAGGTTTTTTGGGGGCACCAGGCGTCTCCTATGTAATCAAAACGAATAAGGGGTCTATACTTTTTGATCTGGGATTCGGTTCTGAAATGCCGGCGTTAGCCCACAATGCAGCAAAGCTCAATTTTAAACTTAACCAGGTTGACGCACTGGTAATATCCCACCTGCATCCGGATCATATGGGGGGATTTAAAGCGTTTCGCAATAATCAGATCGCCATGCCCCCGGCATTTGGTAAAGGTAATGGAATGGCCTGTTTTGCACCAGCCGAGGTGGGAGCCGACGGATTTGAAACCGAAATTGTTCAAGGCCCCCGGATGCTGCCGGCGGGAATCGCCTCCACCGGTCCCCTGTCAAGGAGCCTTTTTTTTATGGGATTGACCGAAGAGCAGGCCATTGTGGCCCGGCTTAAGCATAAAGGGATGGTTGTGATTACCGGATGCGGCCATCCAACCATTGAAACCATTATTCAGATGGCAAAACGCCTTTCAGATGATCCCATATATGCCGTTGGCGGAGGGCTTCACTTTCCTGTTACTGACAGTCCCCTTCGCAAACCCGGCCTCAAGGTTCAGATGATCTGGGGGACGGGAAAACCGCCATGGCAAAAAATCACGGAACAGGATCTCGAACAAACCATTGAGAATCTGAACGCTGTTTGCCCCAAACATATATTTCTTTCTCCCCACGATACCTGTGATTATGCATTGCAAAGATTTAAGACTTCTCTGAATTGTCAGACTCATATCCTTGAATCCGGCGTAACATATTCGTTTTAAAAAGGGGTAGAGACTACGTCAGGAAGGGTTGAAAATTCCGGCACGCATAAAAATCAAACCAGCTGAAAGAGAAACTTGTCCCGGCCGAACTTTTTGTATAGACTACAACACAAATATTCAAACATGAAAGGCGAAAAACGGCTTGCGACCGTTATAAGGATGACTGACTGATGAAGATATGGCCCCTGCTGTTCAAGATGCCTAAACATCTTGGTTTTTGGATGCTGGCGGACACTGCATATGTTTTTTTTCTCTTCTTTTTTTTTAACGCATTGATTCCATTGAGCTTTTCCAAATTTATGTTTGTCCATTTTCTGGCCATCGGCGTGGGCTCTATGGTGATGTTCACCGGCGTAGGCGGGGGTATTCTCTGGATACCGGTTCTGACCTTTTTGGAAATCAGGCCTTCGGAGGCTGTTGCCATTTCAATATTTACCCAGATAGCCGGCAAAGGCACCGGCTCATTGACCTATCTTTTTAACGGCATGGTAGACGTAAAAGCAGCCACCGCATTTATTCCCATGGCACTTGCAGGTGTGACCCTGGGATTTTTATCCAGTTTTTACATCTCCAGGGGATACGAACAGCTTCTGCTGTATATTTTTGTGCTTATTGCCGTCTATCTCTTGATTCGAACCATCCAATCCTTGAGATATCGGATCTCTTTTATTGACACGTCCCCTGGTATCAACCCGCCGATTACCTATGCCAAAAGTTATCCTGTGGTCATCCTGTCTTCATTTTTCACTGGACTGTTAAGCATCGGCAACACGGACTGGCTGATTCCCCATATGACGATTAAGCTCAAAATGCCGACCTCCCGGGCCGTGGCCACCAGTCTGCTCATCATGTTTGTCACCATCCTGTTTTACCTTTTTCTGGCCGGCATCAGTGTCTGGTTAGGGTATGCGTCCTGGCCGCATGGTACCTATCTGCTGTTTGCAACCTGCAGCGGGGTAATCGTGGGCGGGCAGATCGGCACCCGCCTGAGTCGCATCCCATGGTTTGAAAGATATCAGAAACATACGTTTATTGTGTTTCTGGGTGTCTCCATTATTCATCTTTTGTGTTGAAACCTAAGACTCGATTAAGGAAAATTCATGAAAAAAAAATCTAAAAAAGTGCCAAAAGAGATGCAGGATATTTTTTATGAAAAAGGCTTAATCCCTTACATCCCTGAAAAATAATAGAGGAGGTCCGTTATGGCATACAACACCATTATTGCACAGACCCTTGACGGCCATGTGGGCTGTGTGACCCTGAACCGCGCTGAGGCGATGAACACTTTTTCCAGTCAGATGGCTGAAGAGTTGTATGATGCACTTAAAGGGTTTGAGATTGCCCCCGATGTCAGGGTCATTCTTATCAAAGGTGCAGGCAGGGCATTTTGTGCCGGTATTGATGTAAATGAACTCAAAGGTAAAACAACGAATCAGTATCGTGAATGGATTGAGAAAATGGAAGCCCCCCTGGTGCTGATATCCAAATTAAAGACCCCGGTGATTGCCCAGGTGCAGGGGGTGGCGGCAGCCAACGGCATGGGCCTTGTGGCGGCATCGGACCTGGCCATTGCCGCCGATAACATAAAAATGGGACTGACCGCTATTAACGTGGGATTAAACTGCGTGGGGCCGGTGATTCCGGTGGCCAGGTGTGTTGGACAAAAAAAAGCATTGGAACTGCTGCTTTACGGTGAACTGGTCACGGCAGACCAGGGCTTGGAGTTAGGGCTTATCAACCGGGTGGTACCCAGGGAAGATCTGGATGAGGCAGCCCTTGCCTGGGCCCGCGATTTGGCAAAAAAGAGTCCGTTGGCTGTTAAAATCGCCAAGTCAGCATTTTATGCATCCCGGGATATGCCCTATGAAGCCCAGTTCGCGTACATGAACGAAGCCTTTGCCAGATTGTGCGATACCAGTGATGCCAAGGAGGGTGTGGCGGCTTTTTTTGAAAAGCGTCCGCCGGTATGGCAGGAGAAATAAAAAAAGCAGGTTATCGGCGGCGATACAGGACAGGAAAGACAAGAACGCCCAATGCCATGACAACGCTTCCGCAGGGAAACGCATAGGAAAGGCTGAAAAAGTCCATGGCCAGGCCGGCCATGACCGAACCTGTGAACATGCCAAGGGAGTGGGCGGAAGTTAAAATGGCCATCACGGATCCCATGGCCTGCCTTTGTTCACCCTTAATCACGGCAAGGGCTGTCAGGGCCGGCATGGCAATCCCCCCGCCCAACCCGAAGAGACAGACACCTGCAAACAGATCCAAAAATGAAGCCGCCCAGAACGGGTATACAATACCCGCGGCAGACAATATGCCGCCGATAATCACCATGATTTTCCTGTTCCACCGGTCCGAAGCATAGCCCATAGGCACCTGCAAGAGACCCGAGACAAATACTCCGGCGGTTACAAGCAATCCGATTTTTCCGCCGGCCAGGCCAAAGGTCTTGCCGGCATACAGGGGCATGAAACACCAGATAATGCCGATGCAGGCCGTGTAGGCATACCTGAAAACCACCAGACCGGCCAGTTCCCGGTCCCGAATCACCACGGTCAGGGATGCCGGTGCGCGTTTATTGATTCGAATCTGCTCTTTGGACAAAGGCGGCAGAAAGATAAGGCACAGGATTGCGCCCAGGGCGGAGAGTACGGACATACAGTAGAATGCCGTGTCCAAAGACCAGATTTGTTCTATCACGCCCCCCATCACCGGTCCCAGGGAGAGACTTAAAAACATGGAAAGGTTGAACAGCCCCATGGCATATCCTTCGGTACCTACGTTGGAAATCTCCCCCACATAGGCCTGGACCACGGGCATGATCATGGCAGAGCCTGCCCCCTGGATAAAGCGAATGGCGATAAGTCCTTCTACATTGGTGGTCCAGATAAAGGCGATAGCCACCAGCATGTACGTCAAAAGTCCTGCCAGGATAAAGGGTTTGCGCCCCTTTTTATCTGAAAGCGTGCCGAACCAGGGCAGAAAAACCGCCCGGGAAAGGGAAAAAGCCCCGAAAATCATGGCCACATAAATGCCTGTCGCACCAAGATCATGGGCGTAGATGGGCAGCAGGGGGACCACAATGCCCACCCCGGTAACCGTAATAAAAATAATGAAAAAAAGGGTGATGAAGACCTTTTTGTGGTTCGAAGGGATGGCCCGGCATCCACGGTGTATGATCCGGGCAACAGCCTGGGACACGGGTTCGCGTATGCCGAAAAACAGATCCATAGTACAAATTTGGCGCCTGGGCCCTAGGCCAGGCATTCCTGAACCTGATCAATGAACCGACTGGGGGTGGCAAAATCGCCTTTGCGGTAATTGGCGTGGCTTAGGTACAAAAAACGTTGGGCCCGGGTCATGGCCACATACATGAGCCTGCGTTCCTCAAACAGGGCTGTGTCGCCTTCGTCAATGGAGCGCCAGTGCGGAAACAGCCCCTCTTCGCACCCGGCGATGAACACCACGTCAAACTCCAGTCCCTTGGCCGAGTGAATGGTGAGCAGGCCTACCCCGTTTTCGTTCTGGTCGTCTTCGTCCTTGTCCTCCCGGATCAAAGCCGCCTCTTCCAGGTATTCCAGCATGGTATCCTTGGCCCGGGCCGTGTGGATCAGCTGTTCGATATTCTCTTTTTTGGAAATGAATTCCCCATCTGTTTTTGTCTTCGTTTTTAAATAGTCATAATACCCGGTGCGGTCAATGACGGTTTCCATGGCCATGGCCGGGGCCATGTCATGGATGGTGTCCAGGATATCCAGGGCCTCGGACATGTTTTCATGGATCTTTTTGGCCACAAGCCGGTCCTTGACCATGATCCGTGCCGCCCCCTGAAGGCTTGCGCCCTGGGGGCGCAGGTCGGCAAGCTTCTTAATCATGGCAGGACCGATCCCCCGCTTGGGCGTATTGATAATCCGCTCAAAGGAGAGGTCATCATTGGGGAAAAACGAGGCACTTAAATAGGAGTTGATGTCCAGGACTTCCATGCGTTCAAAAAAGCCCTGGGAGCCCATGAGGCGGTAGGGAATGCGGAAAGCCCGGAAGATCTTTTCAAAGGGCAGGGAGCAGAATTTGGTCCGGTAGACCACGGCCATCCTGTCAAAGGGGATTCCCTGACCCTGTTTGTTCAGACCCAGGATACGCCTGGCAGTCCACTCGGCTTCATGGGCATCGGACAAGAAATCATAGATCTCCACCACCCCGCCTTTTTTCTGTGAAAAACAGCGTTTCTCCATTTTGTCCGGGTTGTGGTCAATGAGATCATTGGCTGCCTGGACAATCTCGTCGGCGGATCTGTAGTTTTCCTCCAGTCTGAAAATTTTTGCATCTTTATATTTTTGTGCAAACCGTAAAAAGTGATTCACGTTGGAGCCCCGGAATCCATATACGGCCTGCCAGTCATCGCCTACGCAGAACAGGTTGCGGTGCTCCCCTAACAGAAGCGAGGTCAGCTCCTCCTGCAGGTTGTTGGTATCCTGGTACTCATCCACCAGGATGTAGGAAAAAAGATCCTGGTAAAAATTGCGGACATCCGCATTGTCCCGGAGCAGGTCCCGGGTCTTAAGCAGGATGTTGTCAAAATCAACACAATTCATTTCCGCCAGGCGTTCTTCAAACTGGGCAAACATATCGGCCATGCGAATGTTGAAGAACCCTGGTTTGCGGTCAAAATATTTGGCAGGATCGCCGTCGTTCTTGGCCCGGGAAATGGATGAAAGAATCCGGTTTGCGTATTTTTTGTCAATATTATTTTTTACGCACAGCTCCTTGATCAGCTTGTCCTGCTGGTACACGGTGAACACCTGCAACGGCGGGGTGTACCCCATGATCTGACAATGGCGTTTCAAGATCATCAGACAGGCGGAATGATAGGTCCTCACCCATTCAAAGCGCATTTGGTGAAGACCGGTCATCTCCATAAGGCGGGTTTTCATCTCCTGGGCCGCCTTATTGGTGAAGGTGATGGCCAGAATGCGCTCCGGGGCATGGCCGGTGGCAATAAGGTGAGAAAATTTAGCGGTGAGCGTCCTGGTTTTACCGGAACCGGCTCCCGCAACCACTAGGGCCGGTGAGCCGGTATGATCAACAGCGTCCTGCTGGGGCTGGGATAGTTGCATAAAGCTTAATTACATGTCCTCAATGATTTTTTTCAAATCCGTTTCAATTTCTGTTTTAATCTCTTGCAGACGGGGCTGGGTCAGGGCCTCAAAGCGAAGCACCAGGGCCGGCTGGGTATTGGAGGCCCGCACAAGGCCCCATCCGTCTTCATAGACGGCCCGCATCCCGTCAATGTCAATGACCTTTTGCCGGGCTTTATACAATGCCACTATTTTTTCCACAACCTTGAACTTGACCGCGTCCGGACAGTCAACCCGGATCTCCGGCGTGGTAAAGGTTTTGGGCAGATCCTTAATTAACTCGTCCACACCAAGGCCGGTGCTGTCCATGATTTCCAGAAGGCGGCAGGAGGCATACAGGGCATCGTCATATCCGTAGTAGCGGTCCTTGAAAAACATGTGTCCACTCATTTCTCCGGCCAGGGCCGCATTCTCTTCCTTCATTTTCTGTTTGATCAGGGAGTGGCCTGTACGCCACATGATCGCGTTGCCGCCCATCTTTGCAATCTGATCATACATAACCATGGAGCACTTGACTTCGGAGATAAAGGTGGCACCGGGATGGCGGGACAAAATCTCTTTGGCATAAATCACCATGAGCTGATCCCCGTAAATGATGTTGCCGAATCTGTCCACTACACCAATGCGGTCGGCATCCCCGTCATAGCCGATGCCAAGGTCCAGATTATATTTTTTCACCAGGTCGATCAGGTCTGTCATATTTTTTTTCTGGGTGGGATCGGCCTCGTGGTTGGGAAAGGTGCCGTCCGGATCGCAGTAAATCTCATGGACCTGGCAGCCCAGTCCCCGCAGTACCGGTAACGCAGTGATGCCGCCGGTGCCGTTGCCGGCATCAATGCCGACCCGGATGGTCTTTTTCAGCGTGATGTTCTCCTGGATCATGGCTATGTATGGAGAAATTACATCTGCTTTTGTCAGCGTGCCCTGGCCCCGGGTATATGCCTTGTTTTCAATGATCTTGCGTATATCCTGCAGCCCGTGGCTGTGGATGGAATCCAGCCCGCTCATCAGTTTGAACCCGTTGTATTCCGGTGGATTGTGGCTGGCCGTAATCATGGCACCGCCTTCAAGATCAAGTTGATGAATAGAATAGTAGAGAACCGGGGTGGGGCAGACACCGATCTCCACCACATCGCATCCTGCGGACAATACCCCGTTAATAAATGCCTTTGAATAGGCTTCAGAAGTGATGCGGCAGTCCCGACCAACAGATACTTTTTTTCGGCCCTGTCCCATGAGCATTGATCCATACGCCTTTCCTACAGCATGTGCGTCCTGTTCGGAAATCTCTTCTCCTGCAATGCCGCGGATGTCATATTCCCTGAATATTCCAGGATGCATAGTAACCTCCCTTATATAAAATTTGAAACAAGCGCCAGAATCCCGGCCAGCCAGCAATAGGGCGCAAAAAGATGAAACTTTCCGGTATTCACCAGCTTTAATAAGAGTTTTAATGCTGCCAGCCCAACAATGAATGAAGCGATTGTACCATAAATGGTGGCGGGGTCAATGTGGCCCCCGGATTCTACCAGGTCTTTTACGCTGATCACCTGGGCGCCGAGAATGGCGGGGATGGATAAAAGAAAGGAGAACCGGGCTGCTGTTTTTCTTTCCAGTCCAGTAAAAAGTCCGGTGGCAATGGTGGATCCGGACCGGGAAATGCCGGGAATAACGGCAAGCCCCTGGACTATGCCGATGATAAAGGCCCTTGAAATGGTCAATTGTTCACCCTTTTCGATTCTGTAGTAACGTCTGGATACCCACAAAAGGCCCCCGGTTACGATAAGCATGGTCCCCACCAGTAAAGAAGAGGTAAACAGAACGTCTTCAAATTTCTTCAGGGAGAATCCGATAATTGCCGTGGGTACTGAACCAACGACAATGGCGGCGGCCAGGGCCAGATTTGTTTCATGCCCGGAAGTGTTCCGGGTTCCGGCGTAGTATAGCAGGCTTTTTAAAATTCCTTTGATATCTTTAAAATATACAATAAAAATTGCAAGCAGTGTTCCCATATGTACGGATATATCAAAAATAAGGCTGTTCTCAGTAATGTTGAAATAGATTTGTCCAAGAACCAGATGGCCTGAACTGCTTACCGGCAGGAACTCTGTAAGCCCCTGAAGGATACCTAAAATTATACCTTGATAAATCTCCATATTCTTATCCTGACTTGAGTGTTGTCGTAAATTAGAAAGTTATGAACCAAGCCTGGACGTATATAATTGTTTGCTTGAAATTGCAAGGTTATAGGGGCTTCACATTTACCTCATATTGAAAAAGAACAGTTGATTTCATTTGTTTTCTTTTGTAGAATATTCCAAATTCTTTGTACGGGTAATCACCAGTTCTAACAAGAATTTAACACTAATTCTGAAAAAAAGGAGATCAGATGAACAAGAAACGTTTCGTGCAAACCTTTTTAACCATTACCGCCGTCCTTTTTCTGTTTGGTTGTGCGGCTAAGGAACCTGTAGGGCTTCCTTCATTTTCCGCCAAACAATTTGATGCGTCCATGTATCGGTCCAAAGTGGATAATTTTGTTATTATTTTGGATGCCTCCAGCTCCATGGAAGACGACTGCATGGGTAATCCCAAATTCATGGTTGCCAAAGCCATTGTAGAACGTATGAACATGACCCTTCCTGAACTCGGACAGATTGCGGGTTTGAGAAGTTTTGGGCATGCAGATTCCATCTCTAAAAACGAGACTGAACTGCTGTACGGCATGGAAGAGTACAACTCTGCAGCCCTGGCTGAAAAACTCGGTGCGATCTCAAAAGCCGGCGGCTACAGCCCCTTTGGTTCTGCCATGTTGGCCATGGGCACTGACCTCGAAAGCCTTTCCGGAAAAACAGCCGTTATTATTGTTTCCGACGGTCTGGACATGAAAGCTGACGCAGCACAGGCCACTTCCGTTAAAGAACAGTATGGCGATGCTATCTGCTATTACCCCATTCAGGTTGGCAATGATGAAGAAGGTACTGCATTCCTTTCTCAGATTGCAAGTATTGGCGGTTGCGCGAGTCTGATGAACGCCGGTGATCTGATGGATCCCGAAGCAATGGCTGCTTTTGTTGAAAAGGTTTTCCTGGAAAGAGGCATTGCTGCTCCTGCTGCTCCTAAACCCATGGACAGCGACGGTGACGGCGTACTTGATCCCGATGATCAGTGCCCCGGAACGCCCGCAGGTGCAAAAGTCAATGCAGTTGGCTGCTGGATTCTTGATAATGTATTGTTTGATTTTGACAAAGACGTGATCAAACCTGCAGCGTTTGCACAGCTTGATGCCGTTTATGAAATTTTGGAAAAAAATCCTGCAATGAGTATTGAACTCCAGGGCCACACCGATAATATCGGTACCAAGAAATACAACATGGGCCTCTCCCTGAGACGTGCGAACTCCGTTGCCAAATACCTGCAAGACAAAGGTATTTCTCGCGACCGCCTGGCCACCACAGGTTTTGGTTTTGATAAACCTGTTGCCCTGAACAGTACAGACTTTGGCCGTTCTCTGAACAGAAGGGTTGAAATTCATCCCTACTAAACGCTAAGATTCAGCGGTTAAATCCCATACTTAAGTAAGCAAAAATCCCTGCCGGACATTGGTTCGGCAGGGATTTTTGCTTGATTTTGCTCGTGCTCAATTCATAGTTTGGCGCAAGAGCAGGGGTACGATTAAGTATCAATTTGTGAGAAACATATTTCCCCGTCCGGCTTCAAACTCTTCCAGCGCCTTGATGGACATGCTGGCAAAGGGTATCGCTTCCAGCCGCGGCAACCCGATCTCATCGCCGGTCAGTTCACAGTATCCGAAACTTCCGTCATCAATACGCTCTAATGCGTGATCCACCTGCACAATCATATCCGAATGGCGTTTAAAATTTTTGAACTCAAGTTCCAGGTCAATATATGAGTTACTCCGGTCAAGGATATCGGCCTGGGTGGCTTCAAAGGTTTTAATTTTTTTTATGGATTTGGTAATTCTGTTGTGCAGCTCATTCTTTCGCTGCATCAGTTTGCCCTTAAAATAAGAGAGTTGTTCCTTGTTCATATAGGGTTCATTGTCCAAAGGAATATAGCTGTCCGAAAATACTTGCGAAACCTGTGCCATTTTCTGTATTTACCTCCATGACAAAAGAATTTAGGAAACTTACAGAAAAAAATTTGCCAGGCAAGGGTTAAAAAGCCATTATAACCCTGTTAGATTATCGTTTTTTTAAAACGTCTTTTACACGGGCCATGGCCTTGGCTACATTTTCAGGACTGTTAAATGCAGAAATTCTTATGTACTGGGCCCCACACCGGCCAAACCCCTGGCCCGGAGTGCAGACCACGCCCGCCTTGTCGAGCAGGAGATCAAAGAATTCCCAGGAATCGCGGCCATTGCCGTCAATCCAGATGTATGGGGCATTTTCGCCGCCTACATGGTCAAACCCAAGCTCTGTCATGGTCTGGCGGACCACCCGGGCATTGGCCAGATAATAATCAATGTTTGCCTTGATCTGGGCTTGCCCTTCCTGGCTGTAAACGGCTTCGGCTGCCTTCTGCACCGGATAGGAGACGCCGTTGAACTTGGTGGACTGCCGACGGTTCCACATGTCGTGCAAAGAGAGCTTGGAGCCGTTGGCCGTATAGATCATGCAAGCTTTGGGCACCACCGTAAACCCGCATCGGGTGCCTGTAAAACCGGCTGTCTTGGACAAGCTTCTGAATTCCACGGCAACCTCTTTGGCTCCGGGGATTTCATAAATGCTTCTGGGAAGATTCTCATCCCGGATAAAGGCTTCATAGGCGGCATCAAAGAGGATCAGGGCTTTATTTTCCCGGGCATAATCCACCCAGGCGGCAAGTTGATCCCGGGTGGCAGTGGCGCCTGTGGGGTTGTTGGGAAAACAAAGATAGATCAGATCCACGGGGGCGTCGGGCAGATCCGGCATAAACGCCTTTTCTTTCAGGCAATCCATATAAACAATGCCCTGGTACCGTCCGTCCTTGAACCCACCGGTTCTGCCGGCCATCACATTGGTATCCAGATACACCGGATAGACCGGATCCGGAATGGCAATGGTAATATTATTGGAGAACAGTTCCTGGAAATTGCCGGTATCGCATTTGGCCCCGTCGGACACAAAAATTTCATCGGCATCGATATCTGCACCCCTGGACTGGAAATCAACGGCTGCAATCGCCTGTCTTAAAAACAGATATCCCTGCTCCGGCCCATACCCTCTGAATGTGGCATCTTGGGACATTTCATCCACACCTCTTTTAAAGCCTTGAATAACAGCAGGGGGCAGCGGCAAGGTAACATCACCAATGCCAAGCCGAATCACCTCTTTGTCGGGATTGCTCTCCTGGTATAGTTGAACCCGTTTGGCTATGTCGGCAAATAAATATGATGCATTCAGTTTGTTGTAATTCTCATTGGCTGTGATCACGTGTCAATTCCTTATTTTGTTTATATGAAAGGTTCAATTAAATTGTATTGTGTTTGTCAATTTGTGTCTATTTAAGATAATATCTGGTTTTATTCAAAACAGACACTGATGTCAATTTAATGCAAACGAAAACATCCTTAATATAGAGATACGATGAATATTAATCCTTTCCCATTTTTGTTCAGTGCCCTTGGCAAATTTATTTATGCAAGGATGGGCTGGACTTACGATCCGTTGCCTGCCTATTGGGAATCCAGATGTGTGGTCATTGGTTTTCCCCATACAACCAACATGGACACGGTCCGTGCCCTTACCTATATCAAAATTGCCGGGATTAATGCAAAACTGCTGATCAAATCCAAGTGGTTCTTTTTTCCCATGTCAATTTTTTTAAAAAGTCTTGGGGGCATTCCGGTAAAGCGAGACAAGTCCTGCGGATTTGTGGACGGCGTGATTAAGAAATATGAAAAAAATGAGGATCTGGTGGTGGCACTGGTGCCCGAAGGTACCCGAAAGTCGGTCTCCACAATCAAGACCGGATTCTGGTATGTTGCCAAAGGTGCCAATGTTCCTATTATCTGCTGGTATCTGGATAACCAGATGAAAAGAACCAGATGGCTGGGCAAAATACACCCTGGTGAGAGACTGGAGCAGGACCTTCACAAAATAGATTCAATTTATAAACGTGCCGGATTTTCAATTCCCTCTAAAATTAAAAATTAGGTAATTTTCTATGGCTCTATTTGTGTGTAAAAAATACATAACAACGAGTTTATTTCATATTTGTATTTTATAAATAGTGAAATTTTTTCATATTTGTATTTAATGGAATATAGGTGTGTTTCTATGGGTAAAATATAATTTTTTAAATATTTATTTGACGTCGTCGGTATTCCTGCATGGCACCCTGTCCACAAACATTTTTTGTTGGGAAAATAAAGATTGACAGTCGTAATAAGTGTCTTTAATCTTTTATTTTCGAAATTTTGACCCGCAGTCTTTTGGCTGCTTAAAGATAAAGACCATAAGGAGTTAAAAATATGTGTCGTCTGTTTGCAATCACCAGCAAGGAACCTCAGTCGCCCATGCTGGCCATCAAAGCCCTTGACGTGATGAAGGAAGGGCACGATGGCTCCGGCGTGGGGCTTTTGCTCCAGGGCCTTGGTGGCACCTTTGAAGAGATGAAAGATGCCCCGATCCTGTCGGGGATCTTTACTGAAGAAGGCATCCGCCGTCTGGACCTTTTCATGATGGATCTTGGTTTCATGACCAAGCATAAAGTCTCTTTGAAACCACCGAAAACCCGGATAGAAGGTATTCCCAGACGACATGTCTATCTGATCAGGGCCTATGAACTTCCCGAAGGCTGGGATGCATTGACCCAGGAAGACTTGGCCGTAAAACTTCTGGAGGTACGACTTAAGATTCGGGAGATGGGTGAAGAGAAAAATGACATGATCGTGTTTTCCTTTTGGCCGGATACCATCATGATCAAAGAGATCGGAGATCCCATGAAACTGGCCGAATACCTGGGCCTTGACAGAAAAGAACTTCAAGCAAGGATTATCATGGCCCAGGGGCGGCAGAACACCAACTACGCCATTAATCTTTACGCCTGCCACCCCTTTTTTATCAAGGGGTACTGCACCATGACCAATGGTGAAAACACGGCGTTTATCCCCATCAAGGATTTTCTCTCCTCACGGGACGTCCCTGGTTATACGGGCTATCAGTCCGATTCCGAGGTGTTTGCCCATATCCTTCACTTTGCCATGGAAGAGCTGGGCTTAGGCATTGACGGGTATAAACATGTGATCACACCACTCCAGCGCGATGCCCTTGAGAGGCATCCCAATTTCGAATTTCTGAATCATTTGAAAAAAACCTGCCGCCCCTTAATTATCGACGGCCCCAATATGGTTATCGGCACCCTGCCGGATCACTCCATGTTTATGGTTCAGGACCGCAAGAAACTGCGGCCCGGCGTGGTGGGAGGCAAGCCGGGTATGTTTGCCTTTTCATCGGAGATCTGCGGACTGGACGTCGTTATACCTGACAGAGACAAAACCATGGATATTCAACCCATGCACCTTGATACAGCCATTGTAAGCCCTGAGCGGCAGGAGGTAAATATATGTCGTCAAACAGAACCCTTGAACCTTCCTCTTTAAGTCTGAACGATCTGCCCTGGCAGATTGAATATAATAATGACCGGTGTACCCTGTGTGGTCAGTGTACCGCTGTGTGTCCGGTCAAGGCCATCTCCCTTCATCCGTTCCAGAAACGGATTATAAAGACGTCTGTGGGCAAAAATGCCGAGCAAAGTAATGCCTATGATACTTTTTACGGTATCCGGCAGGACACCCGGGTTGAAAATGCCTGCATCGGCTGCGCCATGTGCACTTTGGTCTGTCCCAATGATGCCATCCGGCCCAAGAAAAATCCGGGCCTGGACAGGATGAAATTTCATATTAACCAGCATGGTGTTCCCCGGCGCAGGGGTGGACGGCGCAACGACTCGGGATCGGTACTCGATAGAATCAAGTTTACCAGAATTTCCATGCTCACGGATCCGGCCCTGGATGCCGGGCGTCATGAATTTGAGATGCGTACCCTGTTAGGACGGGTGCTTCCCCCCAGGGAAAATATGAAACAACTGCGGGAAAAGGGCTGGATTCCACCGGTCAGGGAGATTTATCCTTTGATCATCGGCGGCATGTCCTTTGGCGCACTCTCCCCGACCATGTGGGAAGGCTTGCAGATGGGGGTTGCCTACCTGAACGAAGAGATGGGCATGCCCGTCCGCATCTGTACCGGCGAAGGGGGTTGTCCGCCGCGGTTACTGCGCTCCCGTTTTCTTAAATATGTCATCCTGCAGATTGCTTCGGGCTATTTTGGCTGGGATGAGATCATTCACGCCATCCCTCACATGAAGGAAGATCCCTGCGCCATTGAGATCAAATACGGTCAGGGTGCAAAACCCGGTGACGGCGGCCTTTTGATGTGGCATAAAGTCAATAAGTTAATTGCCGCTATCCGGGGGGTACCCCAGGGTGTCAGTCTGCCCAGTCCTCCGACCCATCAGACCCAGTACTCCATTGAAGAGTCCGTGGCCAAGATGATCCTGTCCATGTCCATGGCATGGGGGTTCAGGGTTCCGGTATATCCAAAAATTTCCGCCTCATCCACCTCCCTTGCAGTTATGAACAACCTGACGCGTAACGAATATGCGGCAGGACTTGCCATTGATGGCGAAGATGGCGGCACCGGTGCTGCATACGCCGTTTCCATGGACCATATGGGGCACCCCATCGCCAGCAGTGTCCGGGACAACTACCTGAATCTGATATCCATCGGCAAACAGAATGAGGTCCCGATCTTTGCCGGCGGTGGTATTGGTAAAAACGGGAACATTGCCGCGAATGCAGCAGCCCTGATTATGCTCGGGGCATCCGGGGTCCAGATCGGAAAGTATGTGATGCAGGCCGCAGCCGGCTGTGTAGGCACGGAAGAAGACCGGTGCAATGTATGCAACCTGGGCATCTGTCCCAAGGGGATCACCTCCCAGGATCCAAGGCTATACCGCCGCCTTGATCCCGAAGATGTGGCCCAGCGTCTGGTGGATATTTTTGTCTCTTTTGACACGCAGCTCAAAAAAATTGTAGCACCCCTGGGACGCTCCACCTCCCTTCCCATCGGCATGTCCGATGCACTGGGAATTGATGATAAAAACATTGCTGACCGCCTCAGTATCAAGTACGTGGTGTAAAGGAGGACGGGATATGAAAAGAAGCGACTATATTTTTGTAGCAGGTAAACGAGACGAAAAACGGATCTCCTCGCGGGTTCTTGAAGAGATTATTCAACAGCACGCCAAAAAGGGCAACAGAAAGCTTGAAATCCAGGCTTTTGGTCAGCACGGCATTGGCGGACGACTCTGGGAGTCAGCCCCCGACACGATGGAGATCCGTATCATTGGTCACTCCGGCCAGCGCACAGGCTCTCTGGGCACACCCTATACCAGAATAGAGGTCATGGGTCCAGCCTCGGATGATATTGGCTGGCTCAATGCCGGTGCTGAAATTATTGTCCATGGATCGGCCTCCAACGGAGCCATGAACGGCGCAGCCCAGGGCAAGGTCTTTGTGGGCGGCTGTATTGGCGCCCGTGGTATGACCATGACCAAGCGTAACCCCAGATTTGAACCCCCCGAGTTGTGGGTACTGGGGGCGGCAGGCGATTATTTCGGTGAATTTATGGCAGGCGGCATTGCTGTTATCTGTGGTGTAAACGCCCCTAATCCGGATCAGCTTCTGGGCTACAGGCCTCTGGTAGGCATGGTGGGCGGAAAGGTTTTTGTGCGTGGCCAGGCCCAAAGTTATTCCGACAAGGATGCCAAGGAAGTGGACCTTGATGATAAGGAGTGGGAATGGCTGACCCTGGGTCTTAAGGATTTTTTGAAGAAAATCAAACAGCCGGATCTGTTTAAAGAGTTGGCTGTACGAAAAGCGTGGCGGTTGTTTGAAGCCAAAAATCCCCAGGAAAAGGCAGATGGGCCGGATCGAAAGTCCATGTCGTGGTTCAGGGAGCAGATCTGGGATATGGAGCTTGGCCGCGGCGGTCTGATAGGAGATCTTCAGGAAACGCAAAAGGGTACCATACCGGTTATTACCAGAGGTGAGTATAGAAGATATGTCCCGGTCTGGGAACAGGGAAAATATATCTCGCCCTGTCAGGCATCCTGTCCCACCGGAATTCCGGTCCAGCAGCGCTGGGCCATGGTCCGGGCTGATAATATTGACGAAGCCATATCCATGGGTCTTGAGTACTCCCCGTTTCCGGCCACTGTGTGCGGTCACCTGTGTCCCAGCCCGTGTATGGCATCCTGTACCCGAAATATGTCCTATATGGCACCCATCAATGTTCGTCTTCTGGGGCAGGCTGCCCAGAATATCAAACCGCCAAAACCGGCCCAAGAAACCCATAAAAAAGTGGCTGTCATCGGTGGCGGCCCGGGTGGTATTTCTGCTGCCTGGCAACTTACCATGAAAGGACACACCGTCACGATATTTGAAGCCGGTAAGACCATTGGCGGAAAAATTTCTGCTGTAATTCCTGAATCCCGAATTCCTGCCGATACCCTGAATGCGGAACTTGACCGGATAAAGTCTTATATAAAGGATATAAGACTGGGAGAGAAAATTGATGCGGAAAAGTTCAATGAGATAAAAAACAGCCATGACTATGTTGTGGTGGCTGCCGGTGCAAAAAAACCCAGATCCCTTCCCATCAAGGGGGTGGAGCGGGCCCTCTTTGCCAATGATTTCCTTGAGCAGGCCAAGGCGGACAAGATAAAACCAGGCAAAAAGATCGTGGTCATCGGTGCCGGTAATGTGGGTTGTGATGTGGCCACTGAAGCCCATCGACTGGGTGCTGTTGATATAACCCTTATTGATGTCCAGAAACCGGCTGCATTCGGCAAGGAAAGAGAGGATGCCGAAAAATGCGGTGCTCAATTCCGCTGGCCGTTATTCACCAAAGAGATTAATGCCAAAGGGGTTGAACTTCAGAGTGGAGAAATTCTGCCGGCCGATACAGTGGTGATCTCCATTGGAGATGTGCCTGATCTCTCCTTCCTTGGGGAAGGGATTGAGCTTAATAGAGGATTTGTCAAGGTGGATGAAGCCGGTCGGTCTTCGGATGAAAAGGTTTTTGCGATTGGGGATGCTGTAGGTCCCGGACTTATCACCGATGCCATCGGGGCAGGCAGACGGACAGCTACGGTCATTGATCAGCTCCTCAAGGGCCAGGTGCCGGATATCGAAAGCCTTGCCCCCATGATCGATACCCGGCGTGTAAGTCTGACCTATTATAACCCCAGGCAGGATGCCGACAATATAGAATCGTGCGGTGAGGACTGTGCCTCCTGTGGAAATTGCAGGGATTGCGGTATCTGCGTGGCAGTTTGTCCAGAAGCGGCCATCAGCCGGAAGGAAAAGGAAACCGGTTTTGAATACGTGGTCGATGAATCCAAATGCATTGGATGCGGATTTTGCAAAGGGGCCTGCCCCTGCGGTATATGGGAACTTATACCCAACACGCCTCTGATGTAAACAAAGCAATAATTAGGATCAAATCAACGCGTTGATTTGATCCTAATTATTGATAACTGCAGAATTATTTTTACCAGAATAGCAATGCTGCCGTGGACCGAATGGACAGCGTGAACGCCTAAATCCGTTATTCAGGTTGATTTCATGTTTTGTTGTGGGCTGAATCCGGGGTGTCCGATGGACCAGATCAGCCCGTGGCGGTTATACCCAAATTCCTTTCTTTGGCGGATTGCCATACGAATCGAAAGAATCTCCATTCGTCTTCAATACTGCTTGGAGGTCTTCCACAGTAAATTCAAAACCATCTTCCTTTGCCATGGCACAAAATTTTTCCATTGAAAAACAGTTGTCGTACTTTACACGGAATTTGCGGTCATCTGCACCTTTATCTAAAAAAGCCTGAACGTTTTCTTCTGACATTTTACTTCTCCATTAATTAATTGGTTAAATAACTACAAAAAGAATGCAAACAGTGTTCCATTATTAATAAAAAATACCCGTATTTTTTATATCTTTGGAGTATCATTGTAAAAATTCTTTTTTTTATCTGTTTTTAAAACGGCAATAGTCGCTTGAAAATATGGCTTGACATTGTTTTGGCGTCGATGCTAATCGTAGCCATGCGCTGATCTTGGATATTGATACCCCGGTTCGACCCAAAATAACACATAAAAGTAATGAAATTGCGCCTTTTGACTTTCATTTAAAACATATAAATACAAAAAAGGAGTATTTGATGTGAAAAAGATATGTGGAATTAACATTTTTGTTCTTTTTATAGTGATGGTGTTCATTGCCCAGGCCTACGCCGACCAAGTGCGTGTTTCAGTGGCAAAAAGTATGAGTAATTTGTGCAATAATTTGATCGTAAAGTTTCAGGCGCAGCATCCGGATGTCAAAATTGTTCCAAATTTTGCGTCATCCGGCGCTTTGGCAAAGCAAATAGAGCAGGGGGCGCCTGCAGATATCTATATTTCCGCCAACCCGAAGTGGATGACATATTTGATTGAAAAGGGTAAGATTAAGACAGATACCGAAAAAATATTTGCCCACAATGCGTTGGTTTTTGTGGGTAAGTCAAGTACGAACGCCCATTCCATAGGCGATTTGCGGAAATTGACGCGTGTTGCGATAGGTAGTCCCAGCAGCGTGCCGGCCGGGCAGTATGCAAAGCAGGCGATGGATAAAGAGGGGATATATGATGAAATGCTCAAGAACGGACAACTGATCATGGCAAAAGACGTTCGCCAGGCGCTGATCTATGCCGATCGGGGAGAGACCGATGGTGCGTTTGTTTACAAAACAGATGCGATGCTCGCCAGCAGTGCCAAGATTCTGTTTGAAGTGCCCCGTGAGCTTTATAATCAGGTAACCTATCCGGCTGCAATGACAAAGGCGAGTGACGGGAACGCCGATGCCAAGCTGTTTTATGACTATATTGTTTCTGAAGCGGCCCATCCGGAAATGGTCCGGCTTGGTTTTACATTGCCCTGATATTGGTTATGGCAAGTGAGATTGCGATGTTGTCATTTTCTTCCCAGGATCTGTCTGCCATTGTGCTTTCCCTGAAGGTCGCCTGTTCGGCGACCTTGATTTCCACCCCCTTTGGTATTGCTTGCGGGTATTTTCTTGCCTTCGGCAAAACCAGAGGGAAAGCGTTGCTGGAAGGGATTATCAGTCTGCCGTTGGTTTTGCCGCCGGTTGTGGTCGGATATTTGTTGCTGCTCTCCTTCGGGTCCAACGGTATCATTGGTAAATTTTTGAACATGTTGGGTATCCAGGTGGTTTTTTCTCTTACCGGTGCGGTCATTGCCTCGGCGGTTGTCGGGTTCCCCCTGATGGTCCGTTCGATCCGTATCGGTATGGAGGCGGTGGACCAATCCTATGTTTCCGTGTCACGAACCCTTGGTGCGGGATGGTGGGACAGTTTTTTTACCATTGTCCTGCCATTGAGCGGCCGGGCGATTTTTGCCGGGATGTCGTTGATGTTTGCCAGAAATCTCGGTGAGTTCGGGGCAACCGTTATCCTTGCCGGCAATATCCCGGGGGTGACACAGACAATTCCCCTGGCAATCTATGAATATACCTCTGTTCCGGGTGGCGATCGGATGGCGCTGACGCTTTGTCTGGTCTCCATCAGCCTTTCTTTTGCCATCCTGCTTGTTAGTGAGGGCATAAACAGCAGGTTTGGGAGACGATAGCGGTGCAGTTGGATGTTGAGTTGAAAAAAAGTTTTAAGAATTTTACCCTTGATGTTGCCTTTCACCTCTCCTCACCAAGGACTGGAATTTTTGGCCCGTCAGGGAGCGGAAAATCAACGATTATGAATTTGCTGTCCGGTCTGGAGTTGCCGGACAGCGGTTATATTCGATTGGGTGATGCCGTTCTTTTTGATGCAAAAAAAAAGATTAATTTGAAGCCGGATCAGCGTAACGTTGGTGTTGTGTTTCAGCATGCCCATTTATTTCCGCACATGAGCGTTAAAAGAAATATCTTCTATGGATATAAACGGGTCAAGCTGGAAAATAGACGAATTGATCCTGATGGTCTTTTTAAGGTGCTTGGTATTACACAGCTTTTGTCACGAGATGTTTCTACACTGTCAGGTGGGGAGCGGCAGCGCATTGCCCTGGCAAGGACGGTTCTGTCAAATCCTCAGCTTATCCTCATGGATGAGCCGCTTTCGGCTTTGGACGAGGGGCATAAATTCCAGATTATTCCTTACTTGAAAAATGTCTTCGACAACTACGGTATTCCCATGATTTTCATCAGTCATTCGGTGCTGGAGATGCGGATGATGACCGATGAGGTTCTGATGATTCAAAAGGGTCGTGTTCTGCAGCACGGTGCGACTGAGGAACTGGTGAAAAAATCCTGGGGCAGGGGGCTTGAAAGTTATGTCAATTTGATTCATCTGGGTGGCGCGTCACCCTATAAGGATCTTTTTTTATATAAATGGGGTGACGCGCGTCTCATTCTCACTGAACCGGCAGAAGGTGAAAATAATCTTTTTGAACTCGATTCTCGTGATATTCTTCTGTTTAAACGGCATCCGGAAGCAACAAGTGCCAGAAACCTTTTGGAGTGCACTGTGACCGATATCTATAGCAGCGGAAATCGTGTGCGTGTTGAGCTTGTCTGTGGTAATGAACACCTGATTGCCCAGATCGTTCCCGAATCCGTACATGAATTGGGGATTGAAGAAGGCGCACTGGTGGTGGCGGCAATAAAGGCATCGGCGTTTAAGAAAATATTCTAAGTGTCCTTAGGACGAATTCCAACACCGGAAATTTCCCTTTCCGGGTGCCCCTGGTGTCAGGTTTGACAGATAGGTATCGATAATATCACAATTGCTGTGTTCGCCATCAAAAAACAGATTGATGACCGGTGTTGCGTACTGTTTCTGTATGGATTGGAATATTCCGGCGGTAATATTGCCGGGCATACAACCGAACGGTGCACAGTTAACCACCAGATCCGCCCCGGATTTCATGAATTCAATGGCCCTGCCCAATGTGATAATGGCTTCACCTTTAAAATCAATGGACAGATATCTTGATCCCTGGTTAATGGTCGTTTCGATATCCGGCTCCTCCCGTTCATCCAGAATCGGGCAGACCAGACGGGTCCAGACCAGCTCATGCTGGTGCAGATATCGATTCTGGAAAAAACTGTTGATCTGGCTCAGCCGGTTTTGGTGCCGGCTTGCCAGAAACGCCATATGGGAGGTGTACTGCAGCCATTCGCAGATGGGGGTAAGCCAGACTTCTGCACCGGCCTGTTCGATCCTCCGGACCAGATCCTTGTTAATGAACCGGTTATTTCTGACATATATTTCCCCCACAATGCCGACTAAAGGCTTTTGACCGGTTTTGACCGGTATGTCCAGGAATTCATCCCTGGCCTTTTTCATCATTCTTTTAATATCAAGCCCGTTTTCAAAGGCGTGGGCCAGATTCCGGGCATGTTTTTGATACATGGCTTCAGTCTGCCCCTCTTTTCTTTCATAGGGTTTGATCCGGCAGCGCATTTTAAACAGGATGTCGCTGATCACGGTTCCCAGCCACATCTTTCGGCGGATATTATCGCTCATATACTGATAATTGTCCACGCTGCTCCATGATACGATGGGGATATCTGTGTATCCCATCTTGTTCAAAACGATCCTGTCCAGCAGGCAATACTGGCCGAAACGACACGGGCCGCTGGCCGTGGGCATAAACAGTGCGTGTCCGCGGGTTGTGTCTTCTCCGTTATCCTTAAGCATTGCCATTAATGCACCGATGGTTGCCGGATAGGGCGCGCACTCACCGCCGCGGGTCAGGGATCGACCTAAAAGAAATGAATGATTGTTTTCCATGGGCAAGACGTCTGCACAGATGCCTGAATTCCGGAAAATGGCTGCAATCATCTCAGGATGCGCTTCACCCATGCGGGAGATCCATAATGTTCTGTGCCTGATCGCATCCGGAGAGTTATCCGGCAGGTTCAGGACATATCTTGGCACCTGTCGGACCTGGTTGGCTGCCAGAACATCGGCAAAGGCTTCAAGACGGGTCATATATCCTGTGTCTGCCCCATGTTCATCCATCTCCAGGGTGAGCATGGGCTTATCCCCCATGATTTCTTCAACATATGTCTGAATGAAAGAATCCGGACCGCAGCCAAAATTACTCAAATACACTGCAAACAGATTGGGTGTACGGGCAATGATCCGGGCTGCCTCCAGTATCTTTCTGCCTTCATTCCAGAACATATTGTTGAACTCTTTGCCTAAATCTTCCTCATCCAGATTCAGGTATTCCAGGGGCAGAACCGTAAAGCCGAGCGTGGAGAGCTTTTCCGGCAGAGACAGGTTGGCGCCGGCATCAAAGACGTTATAGGGCCGTCCAAGGATGACAATGGCCGGAGCACCATCCGAGTTGATTTGAGTCATGGCGTGCTGCCCGGCTTTATTGACTTCTGTTTCAAACGCATGTTTGGTTTCCCAAGCCTGCTCCCAGGCCAGGCTTATCTGATCTTTACTTTTTTTCAAAGTGTGCCCGATATCTGAAACCAGGCGGTCAACCGCGGTTTTTTTATCCCATCTGAAATCGATGGTGGCGGTCAGCAGTCGATCGGTGTCCAGGCCGTTCATGTGAAATGCCGATCGTATCAGTCCCGGCAGGGCCATATTGTATGGGCAGAAATAGGCCTGGCTGCTTTTGTGCGTTATATTGCGTTCACTGATGCTGCAAGGTACAAATACCCGATTTGCATGTTGTCTGGTCAGCAGATACTGGATATGTCCATGGGCCAATTTGACCGGTTGACAATAGTCTGCACCCACCCAGTTTGCAGCCATCCGGATAATCTGGGGCGAGGTGGGCCTGGAAAGAACGAGCCTGTAACCCAGTGCGGCAAAAAAACGCTGCCAGAACGGATAATAACTGTAACTTAGCAGCGCATTGGGCAAATGTATTACTGGCGCATCTTCGGGCAACTGAGGGTCGTTTCCGATGGTTTTCCAGATATGCTCCCGCTGTCTGAAAAATTTGAATTCCGCATTCGTTTTGGCCTTGATATCGTTGCTCTCCCTGCCGCACAGATATCCCCAGGCTTGGGTTTTTTCTGAACCTTTTATGCGTAAATGGCTGATATTGCAGTTATTGGTACATAACCGGCAGGTATCAGAGGTCAAAAAGAGATCTTTTTCAGAAAACCGCAGACCGGTGAATTGAGATGGGCAGCCCCGCTGCGCCATCTTCTGTTTGGTTAAAATAGCAACGCCTAAACTTCCCATGACATGACAGTAGGGAGACACGACGATCCTGGTGTTCAAGAGGGCTTCAAATGCCGCCACCAGCCCCTTGTTTTTTGCGGTTGCACCCTGGAAGAGTATCTTTTTTGTCGAGCAGTACCGGTTGCCGACAACCTTATTCAGATAGTTCTGGGCCACAGAATAGAGGATGCCGCCCATGACCTCGGTGGGTGAAAACCCCTGTTGAAGAAGCCTTGTAATATCCTGTCCCATAAAAACCGTACATCTGTCTGATGTGACAGGTGCCCTTACGCCAACCACCCGGTCGCCGATGGAACGAAGATCGAGTCCGGTCTTGTGACTGACCTCTTCAATAAAGGAACCTGTGCCGGCCGCGCAGACGTAATTCATGTTCATCTCGTGAAGATGCCCATTTACGGCATGAATGTATTTTGAATCCTGTCCTCCGATCTCAAAAATTGTATCAATTTCGGGGTCAACCTTCATTGCCCCTTTGAGGTGGGCGGTGATTTCGTTGGTGATGTTATCTGCCTTGATAACCATCCCCACCAGTTTCCGGCCGGATCCGGTGGTGCCTGCGCCTAAGATTTCAATGGATCCTTTCCGGCGCTCCACCAGTTCACGCAGGGCAGAAAAGAGTTTTGCCGTTGCTTTTAGAGGGTTGCCGCCGGTTTTTCTGTAAATGTCCAGAATCACGTTTTCGTTCCGGTCAATCATCACCAGCTTGGTGGAGGTGGAACCGACATCTATCCCAAGAAAACCGCTCAGCTGACCATTGCCCGGCCATCTGGTAATTCTGACCTCATTGCCGTCTCTGTCCGTATACCCGTATTCAACCTTGAAAGTCGGATAAACGGAACGTTCAATCACCAGAGGCGGCCGGGTCGCCTGGAGTGGCGCCTGAATGTCTTGAGTATCTTTAGACCAGTCAATGGTCTTGCTGACGGGTTTTGCCAGCAAAGCCGCGCCATGGGCACCGATTTCCTGGGGATTGTCCACATAAACCATCCCGTGGTCTGATAATTCCTGTCCCAGCCAGTGCATCACATGGGGGTTTTGAGCCACCCCGCCGATTACCGCGGTCTTTCCAACCGGTTTCTTTCCTTTAAACAGGGTCGAGATGATGGTGCGGGCTATGCTTTTGCAGATACCGTTCCACATGTCCGCCGGCGGATATCCTTCCTGCTGTCTGTGAATAAGATCACTTTTGGCAAATACGGCGCAACGGGTTGCCATTGAGGGCGGATCAGCAATGAAGGGCAATTTTGCAGCATCACTGGCGCTGATGCCCATGCGAACAGCCTGTTCGTCCAGGAAAGAGCCGGTTCCTGCAGCACACAGGGTGTTGGTCTGATAGTCAAGCAGCCGGCCTGTAGTATCCATTTGAATCAGGGAAAGCGAACTGCTGCCGATATTGATGATCTGATGGATTGATCCGATTTTTTTGCGGACACCACAGAGGACGGCCGTTAACTCATTTTCGACCTGGATGCCCATCAAACCGGCAACAGGCCCGGCATACCTCCCGATAACGGCCAGGGACAATGTCTGATTGGGCACTATATGGTATTGGGTCAATTCCCGGGTTGTTTTCAAGATGTCACCCTGATGGGGCAGGCTTTTTTCCAATACGGGTTTTTCATATTCATCAAGGATAACTAATTTCACAAATGCAGACCCGATATCAAGTCCCATGCTCATCCCGGGTTTTCGCGCCATCAGTGCTCCCCTGTTTCAATAAAATTCATATGCTGCGAAATATTCTAATATCACTGGAATTAAAATAAACGCTCATGATGCTATGATGCTTAATACCTGTCAATAGAATTATCACCCCCCAAAGGAGTGCAGGATATGCTCCTTGAATCCCGCGGGTGAAATCTTTAGAAATCCGGTCCGGTTTCCACCGTCTTTCGGATTGATATGTCCCAGGGGCAGGGTCGTCAGATGCTTGATGAGCCCTGGATCGGATCGGTGTGCGTTGAATTCCGGATTTGAGACCTCCGTTGCCTTGAGGTTTGATTTTTCAATCAGAAAATATCTGGCCGTATGGGTATGGGATGACACAAGGGCGATATTTTTCCGGGTATCCCTCAAGATCTTTAATAGCCCGCCGCCGTTATTGAGAATGGTGCTGTAACATAGTTTTTGTTCCCTTCTGAGCCGGTCAAAGGTATCAATGGAAAGATGGTATGTCTTTCCGAGCCGGCTTTTTTTCGGATTGATCAGCGGGGTATGCTGAAACAGAAGAATATCCTGGCTGTCACACGTTGACAGCATCCCTTGCAGGATTTTGAGTTCCTCGTTGTCAAAGCCTTCTGAATCATAGGAAATCATACGGGCACCTACCACCTGCCTGATATATTTCAGCCAGTTAACGGCTCGTGCAAACGCATCACAACCACTGTCCATGAAAATGCAGTGATAATTTCCTATGGTTAAACCCTGGCTTGTTCTGATGCCACGGTGTAATGTATCAAAACCGTGCCCTTTTTTATTGACCATGATGGATGACAGTTCCCATGGTCCTCTGAAGGCATGGTGACCGATATCGTGTTTGTGTTTGTTTCTGAGCGATTTGGGAAGATTGATATGATCTGTTCCCCAAATGGCATAGTTATATGCTTCCCTGCGGTAATCATGGTTTCCTGGAATAGCGTGGTACGGCTTTTTCAGACGGTAGATCATCTGGTTGAACAGATCCAGATTTGAAGGCCGCCTATTATGAGGCCTGTTTTTAAACAGGTCGACAAGGCAAAGAAAGTCGCTAAAATAATAATCAATTGAATCCCCGTTGTTAATGACCGCTTTTACATGCGGACTCCGGTTGATCCAGTCAATGAACCGGTTCAATTCCCTGTTCGGGTTCAGGAAAGGAGTCTTGTGGGCGGCTGCTTGTCCCAGGCATTGAGCAATGTGATCCCAGCTTTTTGAAACATGGGTATCACTGAACACAACAATCTGTTGGTTTGAGGTGTCCATATTTGATGACGGTTCAACCATGAAGCCGCTGCTGCGGAGATCTGATACAAAGGCGAGATGAGAAAATGATGGCGGACGCCGGCAGGAGCAAGGTGTCTCCTAAAAGGGCAAGGATCATGATCACGGCGCTTAACGCGCCAAAATTCATGGTGGGCACGAACCTGCTGAACACCATCACGCCGAATCCCATGGCAAGGATTAATGAAGACAGAATAATGGCCCGGCCCTTTACCTGGAGTGTGTTAAAAACAGCCTGCCTGATATCCGCACCCCAGGCCAGATGGGTCTTAAATTCCGTGAGAAAATGGATGGTATCGTCTACGGCAATACACACAGCCATCGTTGCAATGAGTGCGGTTGCCGTATTTAAAGGGATGTTGAACAACCCCATGATGCCGAAATTCAATACAATGGGAAACAGGTTGGGAAGAATACTCAGCATCCCAAGGGGAAAGGATCTGAGTACAAAAAATATAATCAGTATAATAATAACTGCCGTTATGGTCAGGCTTAACACCTGACCGCGGACCAGGGCGCTGATGGTATTGACCTCCTGCAGAACCAGGCCGGAAATTTGTATTTGCAGGCCTCTGGTATCCATGGTTTGCGTCTGATTTTTGATCAATTTGATGAGTTCAGCCTGATCCCGGGTGGAGTGAAGGCCTATCCTGACGGACATTCGCGCATGATCAAAGGATGGGTTTATTAAATTTTGAATGTCGTCGGGATTGCCGATCAACAATAGCTGGGAGATCAGGTTTGCGTTTTTAGGAATCCGGTAGAACTCCGGCGCGTTATTATGAAAGCAGCGGTTGAGATCTTTTATAAAATCAACAAGGGAGAGTGTCTTGTCCACGCCTGCCATGCGGGCAATATGCAGCTGCAGGGTCTGGATAACTTCCAGGGTTTCAGGCTGCTTAAATGCATCCGGCTCAACGGCCTTAAAAGATATATCAATGGTATTGGTACCGGCAAGCTCCTTTTCCACAAACCGGGTAGATTGGTACACCGGGCTGTCTGAACGGAAATATGCCAGAAGGTTGGTATCCACAGTAATGGTTGACGCCAGCCATATTGACACAAGGATCAGGAGGATACCGGTAGTAAGGATCATGCGGTAATGCCTGAATATCGATTCTGAAAGGTGTGAGAAAAAACCGGGGAGATTCAGTCGGTTCGAGGGGCATCGGTTATGGATTCCGACAATTTTTTGTTGATTAAACAAAAGCATGAACGCCGGTATAAAGGTAAACGCGAAACAAAATTCAAACAGGATGCCCATTGAGGAGACAATAGCAAATTCCCTGATCGGCGGGATATCACTCACGTACAAAGATAAAAAACCGATAAAAGTCGTCAGGGTGGTCAAAAAACAGGGACGGATCAGCGCTAAAAGAACTTTCGCATAGACCTTTTCCACCTTATGATGAGGTTCATACCGGTGTCGGATCAGGTGGGAAAAAATATGGACCGTATCGCAAAGGGCCAAGGCCATGACCACCGGCGGCACCATGGTAGTGACATTGTTCAGCGTAATATCCAGCATGGGAAACAGTCCCATGGTGCATCCAACACAAAGGGATGTATAGACCATGGCAACCAGTGTCAAACGGATGTTTCTGAAAAATAGAAACACGGCCAGGGCAATGAAGCCATAAGAGACCGGAATAAAGAGGGCGAGATCCTGTTTCATATACCGGGCAAGCACGGTATTGGTCACGGTCCATCCGGCAATATGAACAGGGCCGGTTTTATCCTTATACCGTTCAAGTACGGCCCGGGTTCCGGCAATGATCCGGTTTCTAAACCCTGAATGATCCGGTTGGTTATGGAGAAAGATCACGATGGCTGCTGTGTTTCCGTCCGAAGACAACAGGTTTTTCAGGTATAAAGGGTTCTGGATTGCCCGCTGCCTTAATTTTTCAAGAAGATGGGGCGCTTCAGGGATGGTTTCCAGAAACTGGCGGATGACAACATTATCTTCTTCACCAATGGTTTCGCTCACATTGGCAAGACTTTTAATCTCCCGTATACCGTCAATACCGGCCAGATCATTGGTGATTGATTTTAATAAGCCCAGATTGGCAGCCGTAAAAAGATTCTGTTTTTTAAACGCGACAATGAAAAATTCGTCATTGCCAAAAATTGATTTTAACGCCTTGTAAAAAATGACATCCCGGTGATTTTCATTAGCGAAATAATCGACATTTTCAACAATTCTAAGGTCAGGAATCCGGATCAGAAAGGGAATGGCAATCAGAACGGACAAAAACAGCACAGTATTTTTACGGGCAAGCATCCGGCTTATCAGCTGTGCCATAGATCTCTTTTCATTCTTGTCAGCAGCAGGTGAGATCCATGTAGAATGGAAACCTGCGTTTTGTCAAGGCGAGTCATTATTTTATCGGAATTTTTTACGCATGAATACTTTGTCTATGACTCTTCTTCCGGCTTATGAAGTACCACCAAAGCATCTGGGTCACGGTCTGCTATTTTCCGGGCAACGTTAGCCGGAACTATTTCGTAAACACTATTCAGCGTCACAATAGCAAGCTCTCCTTGGCCAAGTTTTTTGGTGATTTCATCGTTAACGTAGAGTTTTTTTATCTTATTGCCGACCTTGAAATAGTATGGATTTTCGTACTTCCTCAGGTCCAGGTGGTTTTCCTCTATTAATTGCTTGACCTGAGCCAATTTCTCTTGTTTTTCTTTTTCCCGGTTGAACTGGCGGTTGAGTTCTGCGCTTCGTTTGGCCTGGGCTAACTGCTCTTGCCGGGTTTTGTTGATTTCAGGCGTGTTGTTCTTGCCTTTATTTTCTTTCCGCTGAGCCCGTTTCTCTTTGTTGGCTTTGTTCGCCTGCTTTTTATCAGCTACCCCGGCTTTCAGTAGCTGATCTTGTAAAGATAATCCCATTTATTCCCTCCCCCGTTGTAATTATCTTCACAATAATATAGCCAGCAGGACAGTAGTTCAACCATAATTGATTTTTGAAGTCAGGGCCATCTCGGGTTTCATCTCTTCTTCCCCAAATTTTTTTGTCAATAGTCCGGCTATAAACTAAAAATTTGTTCTTAAAAATTTCTAAATACTTCAAGGTTGCCGAGTCTCTAAAGCGCGGCAGCGACTGAAAGTGACATAGGATGATTTCTGCCACGAGTCGGCCGATCCCACCTATAAATCGGTCACGGGAGCTGATCCTCTTTTACTGCGACCACCGGTTGTTTATCTCTGAAAAAAACAGTTCGGCTCCAAAAGAAAAAATTCTGATGGAGCCCTGCCACTGCCGGCAAATGTGGGTTTCAATTCAAAAACAGAAAAAAAAGTACAAAAAGCCCGGCAAATCTCCTGTGTGTAAAGATGGTAGGATAGTTGCGGCTGCCTTTTGGATTGAATCTTAACCCATTTTTACAGACGTCATGAGGATTTCTGCTTCAAGGTATCAAGATTGCCTCTGTAGTAGACTGCCGCTTTGCCCAGACATTTGTTGTCTCATAAGAAATCAAGTAGCGCAGCATTAAATGCTTCCGATTGCTCAATGTTTGCCATATGACCGGCAGCGGACAACATGCAAAGTTGCGCGCCGGGAATCCGCTCGGCCAAATCCGTTGATTTTTCCGGCGGAATCGCCTTATCCTCGCGGGCGCCGATGACCAATACCGGGATACTCAGCTGAGGCAGCAACGACGATGAATCGCCCCGATCCCGAATCGACTCTAACCCCAAAACCAGACCGGAGGCAGAGGTCGCCGCCATCCAGCCGCGCACCTCCTCTACCAACTCAGGATGGGCAGCAACAGTCCCGTCCGCGAAAAGAAGCGGGGTAAAAGCATTTGACACCGCTTCCGGCCGACCTGCTTTAATCTCGGCGATCAGATGGTTGCGCTTGCCCCGGGCGGTTTCATCGTCCGCGTCAGCACGGGTGACGATAAAACAGGCAGCGGAAAATCGTTGAGGATAACGGGCCAGTAAGTTGAGCATCACATACCCGCCCATAGACATGCCGCCGACCACGGCTTTTTCGATACCGAGATAATCCAGCAGCGCGATCAGATCATCGGCCAACAGATCCGTCGAACCGACCTGGGTGCCCGACTCACTCTCCCCGAACCCCCTCAGGTCGGGAGTGACAGCCCGGAAACCGGCTGCGGCCAAAGCCTTCGCCTGGGGGCGCCACATTTGACGGCAAAGAGGAAATCCGTGAATCAACAATACTGCGGGACCTTCCCCTGCTTCATCATAAGCTAATTTAATACCGTTAAGCTCCGTTTGCATATAACCTCCCGAATAAGATTAAGATCAACAAGCATATCAGTTTTCTTCAGAACCATCATAACAGCTCCCTCTCCGCACAACAAGCCTTCAAAAAAAAGACGGTTTTTATTTAAACAAGATCGTATGGTATAAATTGATTATTCTGATCATGTGAATTGATTTTTTTGCCATAGGATTTATATTCTTTTCACGTATTGGCAAAGACGCATTTCAAGTGAATAGAACAAAACAAATATGAGTGTGGAGGAAAAATATGGCAAATCACTTTAAGACCGGCATGCTGCTGATCATGATGACCGGTTTGTTTCTGGTGCTCGGATATCTTTTGGCAGGACAGACCGGCATGTTTATTGCCCTGATTTTTGCCGGCGCCATGAATGTTTTTAGTTATTGGTATTCCGACAAGGTGGTTTTAAAAATGTACCGGGCTCAGCCCCTGGAGCGCTCCCAGGCCCCGGGTCTGTTTGATACCGTGGCCCGTCTTGCCCGTCAGGCGGGTTTGCCCATGCCCAAGATTTATCTTATTCCCGAATCAGCGCCCAATGCTTTTGCCACGGGCCGGAACCCGGAACACGCTGTTGTCGCCGTGACCCAGGGGCTGATGAACATGATGAATCAGGATGAGCTTGAAGGGGTGCTGGCCCATGAGCTGGGCCATGTAAAAAACCGCGACATCCTTATTTCTACAATTGTGGCTACCCTGGCCGGAGCCATCATGTGGATTGCCTCGATTGCCAGGTTTTCAGCTTTTTTCGGCGGCAGAGATGATGACGAGGGCGGCCTTGGAATTATTGGCGTGCTTGTGGTCTCCATGGTGGCCCCCATTGCCGCAATGATCGTTCAGATGGCCGTGTCCAGATCCAGGGAATACCTGGCAGATGCAACGGCCGCAAGTATTACCGGAAATCCCCATGGCCTGGCATCAGCGTTGTCAAAGCTGGGGGGCTTCAGCCGCAGCCGGACTCAGGTTGATGCCAGCCCCGCAACCGCGCATATGTTTATTGTCAATCCCTTGACCGGAAAGCAGATGATGAATCTGTTCTCCACCCATCCGCCTATTGAAGACCGTGTGGCCCGGCTCGTGGGATCGCAACCCCGGGGCCGGAATTTTTCCGGCAATTTCCGTCAGGAAGACAACAATACCCATTCTTCCGGCACAACCATGGAGGACCGGAGTCGATCATTCTGGGACAACATGTCCTGATAAAAAGGAGCATCATGTGCTTCTACATTAAAGACCAGTTTTTTCCCTTTGACCTTCCGTTAATTCAACGGTAACGGTGATTTTCAGGCCCGGGGGCGTTGCCGCTTCATGGCTGACGTCACTGTGTATACCCACGGTCTGCTCCTGGGGGAGTCATTTTGTTCTTCCCCTTCCGAATCCCTTAAGACGGGGCGATTTTAAAAAATTTGGAATCCGAGTGAAGCATGATATGCGTTTCAGTGGCCTCTACCCCCTCAATATTGCTCAACCCCTCTTCAAATATAAAAACATTGAGTTCCTTGATTGAATCGGCCAGTACCTCAACAAAAATATCATATTTCCCTGTGGAGACCCATACGGCGTTGACATTGGAGAGGGCCATGATTTCCTTAACGGCCTTGGCATGGTGGCTGCGCTTGATGTTGATGCCGAGAATGGCCGCCACTTTATTGGACATGGCAAAGGGGTTGACCCGGGCTTCAAGCTTGAGAATGCCCTGCTGGATCAGTCGGTTGACGCGGTTGCTCACTGTGCCTTCGGCCACACCCAGGTCTTTAGCAATACTTTTATATGATTTGCGGGCATCTTCCTGAAGTGCCAGTATAATCTGAATTTCAAGTTCATCCAGGCTCCCGTCTACCAATGTCATGATATTGTCGCTCCTTCGCAGCATGTTGATGAATCCGTATCTATATAATAGAAACATTGGCCGTGATCAAGGCGCTTGTTTCCCATTCACTGCCGGATTTGATGTAAGATGAAAATGCAGCAATGGTTTAATTAAGCGCCCAGAATTTAAAAAGTAAAAGGATCAACTCAGGATTTAAATACAAACTGTTGACACTGCGATTTTAAAAAATTAGAATAAATACGTTATCTTAGCTTTCAATGTGATATGTCATCTAAAATCATTTCGGAGGTTGTCATGTTTACAAAACAGTATCTTAAAACCAAAGATGTGTGCAGAGTCAGATTTAAAGTACGGAAAAAAGTGATTGGAACGGCAGAAACGGTGAATCTGGTTGGTGATTTCAACAATTGGGATGAAAAGGCCGGGGCCATGAAAAAACTCAAAAACGGTGATTTTTCTACGGTACTTGACCTTGAGCCGGAACGTTCCTACCAATTCCGTTATCTGGTGGATGATACCCGCTGGATCAATGATGAAAGCGCGGATATTTATCTGCCGTCTCCCTTTCATGGAGAAGACAACTCAGTTATCACGATATAGGTTTATCTGGCAATTAACGGCCTCAGGGCCCAGTATGGAGTCAGCGCATGTCATATTTTGATTTTTCAAATTTTGAGACCTCCTTTAATAATTACATTAAGTACATTCTGGGCAAGCAATTTGAGCATGCTTCAAAAAATGATCAGTTGAACGCCGTTTCCTATGCCGTTGGCAAGTACCTTATCGATATCAGTTATGATACGCAGAAGCGTTACCAGGAAAATGATGTCAAACGCCTGCATTACCTCTCTCTAGAATTTCTTATCGGCAGGCTTTTAAACAACAATCTGTTAAACTTAGGCATTTATAAGCGATGTAAAAGATTTCTTGAAACAAAGGGCATTGACCTTGATCTTTTGGTGGAGGAAGAACGGGACCCGGCTCTGGGAAATGGCGGCCTTGGGCGTCTGGCTGCTTGTTTTCTTGATTCTTTGGCCTGCCTGAATATGCCGGGATTTGGTTACGGGATCAACTATGATTACGGCTTGTTCAAACAAGTGATTGTTAACGGATACCAGAAGGAAAAACCCGATTACTGGCCCAACCGTAGGTCGCCCTGGCTGATTCGCAGAACAGAAGAGCGATATATGGTCCCCATTTACGGCCGGGTAGAGGGCAGTGTGGACAGAGACGGGGAATATAATCCCACATGGACGAACTGGTCCCTGCTTATTGGTCGCCCCCATGATATTCTGGTTGCCGGTTTCGAAGGCCGTACCGTTAATTATTTGCGGCTGTTCACGGCTGAGGCGTCCGAGGATTTTGATATCGATATTTTCAATGACGGGGACTATTTTAAAGCCGTGGGCCGGAAAATTAAATCCGAGACCATTTCCAAAATTCTTTATCCGTCGGATTCCAAAGAGGTGGGAAAAGAACTTAGGCTGGTCCAGGAGTATTTTCTTGTGGCCTGCTCCTTAAAGGATATTATCCGCAAGTATGAAATGGACCATCACACCTTTGACCATTTTCATAATAAAGTGGCCATTCAACTCAACGATACCCATCCGGCTCTGGCGGTGGCCGAATTGATGCGTATCCTGGTGGATGAAAAAGGCATACAATGGGAAACGGCCTGGGAGATCACTAAAAAAACCCTTGGGTATACCAACCACACCCTGCTGCCCGAAGCCCTGGAAACCTGGCCGGTGACTATCCTGGAGCGGGTGGTGCCCCGGCATATGCAGCTGATCTATGAAATCAACCAGCGCTTCCTGGAATATTTGACCGTGCGTGATCCTGATATCACTATTGAAAGCATTGCAAAGATGTCCATCATCCAGGAAGGCCCTGTCAAGCAGGTTCGCATGGCGAATCTTGCCATTATCGGCAGCCATTCGATAAATGGAGTGGCAAGGGTTCACTCCGATCTGGTCAAAACACAACTTGTTCCCGAATTTTACAGGTTGTGGCCGGAAAGATTCAACAATAAGACCAACGGGGTCTCTCCCAGGCGGTGGATCGCAGCCTGCAACCCCGGCCTTGCAGATTTTATCACCGAAGCCATCGGCCGCCGTTGGGTAGGGGACTTGTCGCGGATTTGGGAATTGGAAACCTTTGAAAATGATCCGGGATTCCTGGACCGGCTGGGTGAGATCAAGCTGGCCAACAAAGAGGCTTTGGCCACGTTAATTCGTAAAAAATTGTTCCTGAACGTGGATCCCCAATCCATTTTTGACATTCACGCCAAGCGGATTCATGAATACAAGCGCCAGCTGCTCAATGTGATTCATATCATTCATCTGTATCTTTCCATCAAGGAGGACGGTAAGGATATCGGGCATCCCCGGACCTTTATTTTTTCCGGTAAAGCAGCTCCTGGTTACCACTTTGCCAAACTGATCATCAAACTGATCCATTCGGTTGCCAACGTGATAAATAAGGACCCGGATATCCATGACATGATCAAGGTAGCCTTTCTGCCGGACTACCGGGTAACCCTGGCTGAAAGGATTATTCCGGCGGCAGACGTCAGCGAACAGATCTCCACCGCCGGCATGGAAGCCTCGGGAACGGGAAACATGAAATTTGCCATGAACGGTGCATTGACCATCGGGACCCTGGATGGGGCCAATATAGAGATTGCAGAACAGGTGGGGGGTGAGAATATCTATATTTTTGGCCTCACCGTAGACGAAGTGGAGGCATTTCGGCCAAATTATGAGCCCAAAACCTTTTACGATGAGGACCCGGACCTGAAACGGGTTCTCAAGGCGATTTATTCCAATCTGTTCTGTTCCGACGAACCCGGTATCTTCAAACCTGTTTTCAGCCAGCTCATGGGCAATGGGGAACATTATCTTCACCTGGCGGATTTCAGGTCCTATGTTGCAACCCAACTCAAGATAGGGAACGATTATAAAGACCGTGCCAAATGGCTCTCCATGTCTTTGAAAAATATTGCTCGCACCGGGATGTTTTCCAGTGATCGGGCTATTCAGGAATATGCGGACGGGATCTGGGGGATTCGTTCTTTTCGGGGGTAGAGCTTGGACGTAAAGTCACCCATCTGCGGTTGTTTTTTACCACGAAGTTCACGAAGATATTATAGCGCAAAACGTCCTGTTCTTCGTGGTAAATTAAAAGATGGGGTTAAACCCGGGCCAGGACCAGGGCGCAGCGACTGGGCAGGTAAAGGCTCAGGGCATGGCGGTTTTCAATCAGATCTCCTATGGGGCTGGTAAAATGCACCTGGTCCGGATTCAGACGTCCCAATCCGCCGAACCGGGATTCATCCGTGTCCAGGCGCATTTCATATTTGCCTGCCGGCGCATGAATCAGGTAGTCGGAAAAAGAGTGTTCCGGGTGGAAATTGAACACAAAAATAAGCTTGGACCGCTCAAATGCCAGAATTTTGTCATCTTCGTGGATATGCAAAAGCGTTGGGTAATCCCATGCAAACAATTGCGTTTGTTTTGCCAGACCAATCATCTGTTTGTCAAATGCGAACAGGTCCGGGAAATAGAGATTTTTGTCATACTTCAGGGACCACAAGCGTCTGGCGTGGTGGTAGGAATATCCATTGGCAGGCGATGGGAAATCAATCCATTCCGGATGCCCGAACTCATTGCCCATGAAATTGAGATACCCTTTGTGGGCACAGGCCAGGGTGACAAGGCGTATCATCTTGTGAAGGGCTACGGCCCGACGTGTGGTGATGTTTGTGTTGGACTTTTCCATGGATGTATAGATTTCTGCGCCCATCAGGCGCATCATCACGGTCTGATCCCCCACCAGGGCCTGGTCATGACACTCCACATAACTGATTGTGCGCTCCTCATCCCTGTGCCGGGTCAGTTCATACCACAAACCTCCCATGTGCCACGCTTCATCTCGAACTTCCTTGAGCAGTTTGATCCAGTAATCAGGGACCCCCATGGAAAACCTGAAATCAAAGCCTGTACCGCATAAGGTTGCCGGCGCAGCAAGCCCGGGATATCCGCTCACATCTTCTGCAATGGTTACCGCACCTGGATGGATTTCATGCACCAGGTCACTGGCTGCATAAAGATAACTTAAGGCATCTTCATCCACATCATCGCCAAAATAATCCTGGTACCCTGTAAAGGCACGTCCTAATCCGTGATCGGCAAACAGCATGGAGGTTATGCCGTCAAACCGGAATCCATCCACCCGGAACTGTTCAAGAAAATACCTTAGATTTGAGAGCAGAAAAATTAGTACCTCTTGTTTGCCATAGTCAAAACACCGGGAATCCCAGAGTGTATGTTCCCCTCTGTGATTGTCGTGGAAAAATTGGTACAGGGAACCGTCAAAACGTGAAAGACCCTCCACCTCATTTTTTACGCTGTGGGAGTGTACAATATCCATGAGTACACGGATGCCGGCCTGATGTGCCGTGTCGACCAGATACCTGAAATCATCCGGGGTGCCGAACCGGGAGGAGGGGGCAAAAAAAGAGGACACATGATACCCAAAGGAGCCATAATAGGGGTGCTCCTGAATCGCCATCATCTGCAGGGTATTGTATCCTGCATCAATGACCTTGGGCAGGATGTAATCGGCAAATTCCCGCCAGGTACCGACCCTGCCTTCCTCTAAGGCCATGCCTGCATGGGCTTCATAGATCAAAAGAGGAGCTGTGGACAACTTGGGGTTTTCTGACTGCCACCGGTATGGCTGGTCCGGTGCCCATACCTGGGCATTAAAAATATAGGTGGTATCGTCCTGAATGACCCGGGTGGCTGCCGTGGGGATACGGTCGCCCTCGCCGCCGTCCCACACCACCTTGAGCCGGTAAAGTTGTTCATGGCAAAAAAATGAATTAGGGAACCGGGCCTCAAATATGCCTTTGGGGTCCGGTCCTTTCACTTCCCAGGCCGAATGTTTTTCCCAGTTATTGGCCGGCGTGAGGATAAACATGGCGGTTGCATTGGGTGCCCATTCCCTGAACACCCAGCCTTTTTTATCCCTGTGCAGGCCGAAAATTTCATGGTAGTTGGCTATTTTAGCCCAGGGGTTTTTGTTTTTAAGTTTTTCTGCCGCTGCCAGGGCTTTTTCAAACCGTGACCGGATAATGGGTTTAAAAGGTGACAGATACGGATCATTTGTCCATGAAGGATCAGACCAGAAAAGGTCTTTGGAGCATTTTTTCATATAGTTTAATATAGCTTTCAGCGCATCGGCTGTGGTTGAATTCAAGTACGGATTCGGTCATGATTCTGCGGATCTGCTGTTCTTTTTCATCCGCATCCAGGCGGAAAAAATCCATAGCGCGGTCCACGGCCCAGTTTAGGCCCTGGGCATCGTGAACATTGAAAAGAAATCCATTGCCCGTTGAATGGTCCGCATCCAGTTGTCTGACCGTGTCATGCAGACCACCTGTGTCAAATACAATGGGCAGGCTGCCGTAAATACCCCCGATCATCTGGGGCAATCCGCACGGCTCAAAGGAGGACGGCATGATAATAAAATCACTGGCAGCGAACGCCTGGTGAGACAGCTGTTCGTTGAACCCCCAGATACTGATCCTCTGGTGCAGGCCATGGAAATCAACAATATCGTGGAAGTGTTTCAGATATGCCCCGTCCGCTACGGATACGATTTGAATGCCGGTATCCCAGTACCGGGAAATAATATCATACATGGTTTCTGCCAGAAGCTGACAACCTTTCTGCACAGGATCAAGACGGGAGGGCCAGAAAAACATAGGCGCATCGGGATTGATCTCAAGGCCCACGGATTTTTGCAGAAAATTTTTATTCTGTTTTTTTTTGGCACGGTGGTTCTTGGGCCCGTAATTGAACTGAACCATTTCATCCACGGCTGGATTGAATTCTGGCTCAGGCGCATTTAAAATGCCGGTGGCGCATTCGGCCTCCCACTTATGGGTTAGCTCTCTTCTAAGATCCGGTTCCACAAACGGATGGCGGTTTTCAACAATTTCACGAAGGAACGTGGGACTTACCGTGTTCACATAATGGGCGGAAAACACCCCTGACACCAGAAAATCCACCCGGTTGGTATTCCGGCTCTCCTCGTAATTAACGGGCGGATGTTTGAAGTAGAGCCAATGCCAGAAGGCTGCCGCATCAATCCCTCTGTCCTCAATTGTGGCCAGGGTTGAGGTCATGGTATGGATGTTGTGAATGGTGAACAGGCAAGGGATTTCGTATCGCCTTGCCATGGCCGGAATCAGTCCGGTCATCCAGTCGTTGCAATGGATGATGTCCGGATTCACCCTTGGGATGATGTTGTTGATCACCTCGCGCTGGAAAGCCAGGGATACTTTGAGATCCTTATCCGAATAGCCGGAATAAACACCATCTTTGTAAAGAAACACCCGGTCTACTGCAAAATGAATGCGTTCCTCATGCAGGCGTCGGCGGATTTTTTCCACCTCCCGGTGATGCCGTGGTTCATCATTGCCATGATAGATCGACCTGTAATCGGGTATGGCCACATGAACATCGCAGCTTAAATCATACAATGCGGAGATCAGTGCCGCCGACACATCTGCCAGACCTCCGGCCTTGGCTGAGTAATCCTCGGCGCCAGGGCTTATACCTTCCGGAAGATAGGTGACTTCAGGGGTTACAATAAGAATTCTTGGTCTAGTGGGCATAACAACCTTCCATTTCCTGGTTTTCGGAGTGCTGCCGGCACTGTCCGTAATAGGTTGACAGGGCGCAAACAATTGATTTTGGATGATATAACATTTTTTGTGCCGACAATGTTACGTTTTATTCTTAATTCGGTTCAGTTTATGGGCAACCCTGGCAATTTCGCTGCATCCCCAGGCCTGGGCATCGCATCCTCTGGGGGTGTGCGGGAAATTACCATCAAGGATTTCAGGTACGAAACCTGCCGCACCCGTGCGCATCAATGGCAGAGAACTGCCCAGCCAGGCCAGGGCTGTCGGAATACCCGAAGGGCCGAAGGCTGTGGCCCAGGCCTCGCAGAATATCGGAAATTGCCATGTCCAGGCTGTTCCGTTGTGGTAAGCCGGTTTTCTTTGGGTGTCTTCATCTCCCTGGTAATATCCGGCATAGGGGGTATGGGGATTTACCAGATGCCGGCCGTTTCGTTCAATGAATAGCGGCACGGTAAGAGGCCGGTCCGCAAGGCTTCTGATGGCGCCCGGCACCAGAAGTTCCCTGCAGGTTTCCACCACCCGGGCCATGATGTTTGGGGCGTCGATGACCCCTAAGGTGATCAGCAGCAGCTGATTGGGCCGAAGTGCATCATCAGGGATTGCATGTCCGGCGTCAACCGGTCCATTGCAGTGCAGGCAGTCGCTGAAAAAACCATCGTTCTCGCGCCAGAACAGATTCATGATGGCGCGTTTTACCGTGTCTGCATGTTTTTGCCATTGCGCTTGCGTGTCCAAATCATCAACCTGGGATAAAAACTCAAGGGCATGACACCACAACGCCTGGATCTCAATGGGATATCCCTGGCGGGGGGTGCCTGCCGGGAAATTGGTATCCATCCAGGTAAAATGGGCCGGGCTATAGAGCAGCATGGATTCAGGGTCTGCCTTGACCCCGGTGGGCGTGCCGTTGATCATGGATGATGCCATATCTTTGAGTATCTGTATCATGGTGCGCTGGCCGATGTTTTGGGTGAGTACCACCTCTTTGCTAAGGGCTTGGGTCAGTTGGCGGCAGCAGGCAAAAAACCACAGGGGGGCATCCGAAGTCTCGATGTTCCTTGCATCATCACAGCATATCATATTGGGCAGGGTACCGTCTTTTTCAAATTTTCCGAAAAGGGTGAGTATGTCAAAGGCATCCCGGGTTCGGCCAAGCTCTATCAGGGCACGGCAGAAGATCAGGCTGTCCCTTCCCCAGTCCAGGAACCAGGGGTATCCTGCCACCACGCTTTTTTCCTCTCCCCGGTCCACGATGAATGCATCAAGGCTTGCCTTGATTGCCTGAGAAAACGGTACGGTTGAATGAAACGGACCGGGCAGGGAGATCTCTTTGCCGTCTGATTTGATGTCTGGGAGTTCAGGCATTGATTCTTTATCAATGACACAGGCTTTCAGACTCACGGTGTCTCCGCCCTTGACATTGATGCTGAAATAGCCCGGGCTGAAAAGATCTGAGTTGGCATCCAGTCCCCGGGTGGCTTCAACATTTCTGTGGACCATATATTGCCATTCCGGTTTCAGGAAAAATGCACCCCGGCTGCTGGACAGCCGAAGTATCTGTCTTGTTTGGGAATGAAAGAAAAATCCGTTTTCAAATGCCGAAATTCGTAACGGCCATTGCTGTTCAGGTCCGGTAAAGGCCTTAACCGTATCATGGAAACTTCTGTCTTCAATGTCTGGACGGATGATAAGCGTGACCTCACGTTGAGGATTAAGGCGCAGGGGATTATCCGTCGGTGGGTTTTCCCGGTACAGGGTCAGGGTCACGGTGTTGGTTTTTCGGTCCATCTCCAGGAACAGGTCAATGACATAATGCCTGCCTTCGGCTGAGGGTATCCTGAACCGCCATTTCCCGCCCTGGTCATGGGAGGCCCAGAATGTCTCCAGATAATCCAGCCCAAGTTCCCTGGAATGGCCCTGGAATACCCCCCATATTTTGAACCGGGACAGGAGCATCCACCGGTTTTCAGGCATGAGAGGATTCAGGTTCGCACCCAAAAGGCCATCATAACGGCTTTCCAGGTGGCTGAAATTCGCACCTGCCCGCATCATTGCACCCAGGCAGGTGGTGGACAACTGTTTGATGGACGGGTCTTGTGCAATCTCCCTGCGGGTAAATAAGAGACGCAGATTAAGGGTGTTAAATGGCGGTAGATATCGGATATTGCCGGTTATTATTTTGGTCCCTTCGGGTCCGGATATGCGCAGTTTGAGCAGGCAGTCCCTGTGACTCTCTTTTATCTCCATGGGCATGAAAATTGCCTGGTATGCAGAATTCCCCTCTACGGGAAGGCTTTCACAGAATCCCAGACACTGTTTGTCCGACCCTGCTTCTTCAAGCTGAACCCTGAAATGCTTTTTGGACCGGACCAGCAGGAAAAACCCCGGGGGAACCATTACCCTGCGGTTGATGTCCCTGTGGACATCAAACAGGATGACACGGCTTTGTCGCTTGTCCGGGTAGAGTGCGCGGATAAAGGTTTCAGGATTTCGTGCCAGATCCATGGCTGCCCGGTCTACATCCAGGTCGGCCAGATCCATGTGGCCGTTCACCGCAGTGAACACCTCAAGGGCCAGTGCTCTTCGTTTCTGCATCAGAACCCTGCCCGGCATGGATAGCTTGCCCGCCGGCTGGGACTCAAGCAGGTTCAGATCACCCTTTTCAGGACTTAAAGCCAACACTGCGCCTGGTTTCAGGGGAATGCGGTATTTTCCTTCTCTGCTTTCTGCCTGAACCGTGTTGCCTGAAATCAGGTCTGTCCATGGAAAGGCCGCACCACCTTCCGCGCCAACCGGCCACACTGCCATGCCCTGACCGTCGCAGTCCAGGTTGATCAACACCAGCATCCGCGAATTATAATGGGGATTGAATCTTAGCAGTGCCAGGGCCTGGCTCTCTTTTTCATGGATAAGGTTTAATTGCGTGCCACTGAAAAAGGCAGGGTGTTCCCGTAAAATAAGATGCAGCCGGGTGATATAATCCACCTGGTTGACTGGATTTCCCCAATTCAGTCCCGGGGAGTTGTGAACATTGATTTTCTCCTTGGCAAACCATTCTACACCGTTGGTAAATCCGAATCCCCCGCAGATACTGAAAAGCGCGCAGAGTCCGGTCCTCATTTTCGCATAGGTATGGGAGACCTTGGCCAGGCGTTCATTATCATGGGTCTCCGCAAAATGGATTAAGTGGCCGCAGGTCTCCGAAATGTTTACGGCATGGGGTAAGTACCGGGATATCTGTTCAAGGGAGTATTCCTGGAAAAGTTCTGAATAAGCCCAGTTAAAATTTGCGCGCTGGAGCAGGTAAAGGGTTGCATCTGGTGGTCCTCCCAGTCCTTCAAGAAAAAAAATCGTGTCGGGGTAATGGCGTCTTACCTTGGCAATGATATATTCCCAGGCCCGTTCCGGGATCATGTATCCGGCATCGCATCGGAATCCGTCTACACCCCGGCGGCACCAGAGCTGAAAAATATCAGCCATGTACTGCCACAGATCCGTGTGTCGGTAGTCCAGCTTGGTCAGGTCCGCCCATACAACACCCCAGGCACCGGGCATACGGATTTTGCCGTCATCCTCCCGGTCCAGCCATTCGGGGTGGGATTCATGAAGGCTGGCTGCCCAGCCCGTATGGTTGATGGCAATGTCAAGGATTACATAGCCGTCGTGATCATGCACGGCATCCACCAGCTCTATGAATTGTTCAAGGGGGGTCGCTGCCGGGTCAAACTGGGCCTGGGCCGGGTCCACATCCGAAAAGTCCAGGGCGGCATAGGGACTTCCAAACCGGCCCATCCGGGCATAGGTAGTGGGCGTGGGGTGAATGGGCAGAAGGTGAAGCCCCCGGCAGCCCATTCTGGAAAAGATAAAGTTTAACTGTTCCTTTAAATCCCTGAATTTTCCGGATTTGGGAATCACTGTGAATCCCTGGTCATCCAGCTTCTTGATCACGGCATCCAGATTGGGGGCCTCGAATTTTGCATCTTTGGTAGGGCCGAACTGCCGCACAAAAGCGTTATAAATGATATTGGCACAGCAGGAACCTGCCGGTTCAACACAGATTTTGGTGTTCTCGCCTTCGGGCCATACCGGGGTATCACTGCCCCGGGGAATAAAAAAACATTTGGCCTGGAATGATCCGGTTTGGGTCAGGGGAAGGCGGATGGAAAACGTTCCATCACCATCCGCTTTCATGGGCAGGTCATGCCAGGCCTCGCCCAGTTTGATTTCGTTTTTTTCCACCCGACGAATAATTTCCCTGCGAATGGCATTTGCATTACCCAGATTGGTTCTGATAAAGGCCCGGCCCGGCCGGTCAGGGGATATGCAAAGCTCGAAAATGGCAACATCTCCGCAGAATAAGATCCGGGCTGCTCCGGGAGCCGGATTTTGGGTAAGCAAAAGTATTTCCTGATTTTCTGTTACCATGGTTTTATTTTAATAAGAGGTTGGACTGTAAAAGAGTTTGATTTTTAGGTATTTATTATAACATATAATTACAAAGAGTAAATAATAAAAAACTGGCTTTTTTAAAAAAAAGCAGCTATGCAGTAAGACTCAAATTTTAAATTACATACTTGTAGCTGAAAGGACAAGGGAGATGAAAAAAGTCGGAATAGTTGGCTGGCGGGGGATGGTAGGTTCCGTGCTTATGGAAAGAATGTCTGCACAGAATGATTTTCAAAAATTTACACCGGTTTTTTTCACCACCTCCCAGGCCGGACATGCTGCGCCTGATGTGGGGCAGGGTGCTTCGGAACTCATTGACGCTTTTGATATTGATACACTCATGGAAATGGATATATTGGTGACCTGTCAGGGCGGCGCTTACACAGAAGCCGTACGTCCCAAAATGACCGAACGGGGCTGGGACGGATACTGGATTGATGCGGCATCCACCTTAAGAATGGATGATCAAAGCATTATTGTTCTGGATCCGGTCAACCTGCCGGTCATTGAAAAGGCCATATCCACGGGCATTAAAAACTTTATCGGCGGCAACTGCACGGTATCATTGATGCTGATGGCCCTGGGCGGACTTTTTGAAAACGACTGGGTGGAGTGGATGACTTCGATGACCTATCAGGCGGCTTCCGGTGCCGGTGCCAAAAACATGAGAGAGCTTGTAGCCCAGATGCGAACCATTGGTGACAAGGCGGCCCCGATTCTGGATGACCCTGCTTCAGCGATTCTTGATCTTGATAGGAAGGTTACCGATACCTTGCGGTCCGATGCCTATCCCGTTGAAAACTGGGGGGTTCCCCTGGGTGCCAGCCTTATCCCCTGGATTGACCGGGCCATGGAGAACGGCCAGACCCGGGAGGAGTGGAAAGGATTTGTGGAAACCAACAAAATTCTGGGCCGCTCGGACAATCCTATCCCCATTGACGGCCAGTGCATCCGCATTGGGGCCATGCGATGCCATTCCCAGGCGTTCACCATCAAGTTGAAAAAAGATGTCCCTTTAGACGAGATCAATGCCGCCCTGGCTGCCAATAATGATTGGGTCCGGGTAATACCCAACAATAAGGAAGATTCCATCAGGGAGCTGACCCCCGCCGCAGTGACAGGTACCCTGAATGTACCCGTGGGCAGAATCCGGAAAATGAATATCGGTGAAAATTTTCTCACTGCATTTTCCGTGGGGGATCAGTTGCTCTGGGGCGCGGCCGAACCTTTGCGGCGAATTTTAAATATCATTCTTTAAAACCAGAGAGTATGTCCTGCCTGGAACTTTTGGCGCCGGCGAAAAATATGGCATTTGGCAAGGCCGCCGTTGATCACGGTGCCGATGCCGTGTATATCGGCCCTGAGCGGTTCGGCGCAAGGGCTGCCGCCGGCAACAGTGTGGCCGATATTGAGGCATTGTGTACCTATGCCCATCGCTATTTCGCCCGGGTGTATGCAGCCTTTAACACCCTGCTTTTCGACCATGAACTTGAACCGGCAGGGCGTTTGATCCAACAGCTTTACCATGCCGGGGTGGATGCCCTGATCATCCAGGATATGGGGCTTTTAGAGATGGATTTGCCCCCCATCCCCTTATTTGCCAGTACCCAGACCGATAACCGGACCCCGGAAAAGATCAGATTCCTTGAACAGTCGGGATTTTCCCGTGTTATTCTTGCCCGGGAACTCTCTTTATCCGCCATCAGGCAGATCCGGGAGGTCACGGGTGTGGAGCTTGAAGCCTTTGTCCACGGGGCTTTGTGTGTGTGTTATTCCGGACAATGTTACATGAGTGCGGCCATTGGCGGCAGAAGCGCCAACCGGGGCGCCTGCGGCCAGCCCTGCCGGCTTGCCTGGAACCTTGAAGATAAAAAAGGAACGGTTCTTTGTGAAAACAGGCATCTGCTCTCTTTAAAAGACATGAACCGCGCTGATTTCCTGGGGGATCTGGTCCGGGCCGGAGTCACCTCTTTTAAGATCGAGGGCAGGCTTAAGGATCTGGATTATGTAAAAAACATCACGGGATTTTACCGCCAGAGGCTTGATGCCCTGATAGAAACCGATTTATCCCGGTCCCCCGCTTCTTCGGGCCGTACAACGTTTTTTTTCACACCCGATCCCTACAAAACCTTTAACCGGAGATTTACCGATTATTTTCTTTCCGGTTCGCCAGATTCTCCAACGAGCTCAATTGATGCATTTGATACGCCAAAATCAGTGGGAGAGCCTGTGGGAAAGGTGAAGCAAATTAAAAATCAGTCCCTGGTACTGGACCGGCCCCATGACCTGCGCGCCGGGGACGGAATCTGTTTTCCCAACGCACCGGGCAGGCTCAAAGGGTTTTATGTGAACCGGGTGGATGAAAATGCGTTTGTATTTCCGTCCGGAAAAACACTAATTCATAAACATGATCTGCCTAAGGGCACCATGGTATTCAGGAATCATGACCTTGGGTTTGCACGCTTGATGGCTGGCATGACCGCCCAAAGAAAGATATCCCTGGATATGACCTTTTGCGAACATCCCCAAGGGTTTGAGCTTTCCTGTGTGGATGAGAACAATATCCGGGCCCGGGCACTGCTTCGTGTTTCAGGCGATCCGGCCCGTAATCCCGACACGGCCAGGGCAGCCATTGAAAAGCAGTTGGGCAAACTGGGCAATACCTGTTTTGAGTTGAACCGTCTTGAAATCCTTTCAAAGCCGGTGTTTCTGTCTGCAGCTGATCTGAACTGTCTGCGCCGGGATCTTGTGGCCTGCCTGGAAAATAACCGGTTAACCGCCTATGCGCGAATGACAGCCGGGCCCAGGCCGGCACCGGTTCCTTTTTACCGGGAACACCTTGATTTCCGGGCCAATGCTGCCAATCATCTGGCGGTTCAGTTTTATAAGAACAGGGGCGTAAAATCCATTGACCCTGCCTTTGAATGTGCTCCGCCAGGGCCGGGAACCCCGGTCATGACCACAAAACACTGTATTCGCCGCAGCCTTGGGTGGTGTTCCGGAAAGACAGAGAAAAAACCGAACAATGCCCCGCAGTCTTGTTTGGGGCCGTTGTTTCTGACCCATGGCAAACTCCGGTTTGAAGTGGTTTTTAACTGCCGGGAATGTGAAATGCAGATTTACACCTTTTTCCACAGCGCATAAAAATGGTGGACCGGTCCATGCCCCGAGCCGGTTTGGATATCGGCACCGGCCTTTAATGCCTCGGTGATATAGGTTTTGGCCCCGGCAACGGCTGTTTTCAGGTCAAGCCCGAGGGCAAGGCCTGCGGCAATGGCCGATGACAGGGTGCACCCCGTACCGTGGCTGTTTTTTGTGTTCACGCGGTCTTTTGTATAGCGTGTTGTCTGTCCGGATGCGGTTTCATAGAGCAGATCAATACCCGGGCCGGAAGTCAGATGTCCGCCTTTGAGCAGCACATTGGCTGCGCCAAGATCTGCAAGGTCTGCGGCGGCATCTTCCATTTTCTCCGGGGTGTCGATGGTTCTGCCTAAAAGCACGGAGGCCTCGGGCAGATTCGGGGTGATTACCGTGGCCAGGGGCAGCAGGTGGTTCGTCAGTGCGGCCACGGCATCGTCCTGCAACAGCTTGTCGCCGGACTTGGAGATCATCACCGGGTCCAGCACCACATTGGGACAGTGCCATTGTTTGAGTTTTTCGGCCACTATTTTAATAACTTCAGGTGAATGGAGCATGCCGATTTTTACGGCATTGGTGCCGATATCCGACATTACGGCATCAATCTGTTCCCCGATAAATGCCGGGGGAACCGGAAAAATACCTGTGACACTGTGGGTGTTCTGGGCCGTGAGTGCCGTGATGGCGGACATGCCGAAGACCCCAAGGGCACTGAAGGTTTTCAAGTCTGCCTGGACACCGGCCCCGCCGCCGCTGTCAGAACCTGCGATGGTTAATGCACGATAGTATGTTTTCATAAATGTACCTTTCAATTAGTATATATATTTCATGCCTTAACTAAAATCCCTGTTTGAACGGAAAGTTGCCCATCTGCGGCGTTGCGTTCAAATACTATTTTTCCATGTTACCATTCGTTGGACCAGATGCCGTACCCCAGCCAGATCACAAGCAGCGGAGCCAGGGCAAATACCGGTACCGCCTCGGATGCAACCAGAAAGGGAGCCAACCCTTTTTCAATGCCGGGCCGGGCAAACATGAATATTGCCAAAGGTATCGATGTCACAAAGGCAAGTACAATGCCCAGGATGATCTCCAGGGCTGTGGCCAGACCCAGGACCTCAAGCATAGGTTGCTTCCAGTCTTGTTGTTAAGCAATGCCGCAGGGGGAATGGGATAATTCTTACCTCATGAAAGTGCTTGGCGTCAATACAATTTAAATGCGTTTGCCCTGGCTTTGCCAGGGGATTGATCCTTATAAGGACTTTTCAAAGCTGGAATTTGGCGGGAAACACGACAACGTTGTTCTGGCGGTTCAGAACGGTTTGGTGGAGGCAGGAACGGTTCGGACAGACACCCTGGAAAGAATGGCTGCTGAAGGCGTTGTTGAAATGTCGGAATTTAGAATCATTGATCAAAAAAAGTATGATGATTTCCCGTTTGTCTGCAGTACCGCACTCTACCCGGAATGGCCGATTGCAAAAACCAAAGCCACCGCTGACGATCTGGCCGCAGAAGTCGTCGCTGCATTAAAGTTGTTGAAGGTCACAGACAAGGCCGCCACGGATGCAAAGGTTGTGGGCTGGTCAGATGCTCTTGACTATGCCGTTGTTGAAGATCTGCAAAAAAAGTTGAAGATTGAGGCATATAAATAAAAACAGCTGATCCTGGTAAGGCGGTTTTGCCTTGCCGGAGAATCCTTCTGGTGAAATTGAGACGGCTGATTCCCATTTCGCGTCTCAATTTCACCACAAATATCAGGGTAAACTATACCCTTAATGAAGATTCCCTTTCTTTTTTACGCGTCCTAAATACAGGAGAGGCATATGATGCAACCCCAGGCGGATAAAAAAAATAAAGGCCAAACAAGCCTTGTCATAAAAATTCTGGTGCCCCTGACCATTGTACTTGCCATGTCACTCATGGGTCTTTCAGTGGTTATCATCAAGTCCCAGAACGCGTTGTTGAATAAAATGGGAGGACAGATCAACCGGTTGCTGTCCGAGTCCAACAAGACCATTGGGCAGGATCTCAATGCAATGAATGCTGATGTCAATAAGACAATGGCGGGCATGTCTGATACCGCTTCTAATTTGCTGACCGAATCCACAAGCGCTGCCCTGTCGCAGGAAAAACAAAAAATTGATAAAGAATGGATGGCTTCCCTGGAGGACAGCACCCGGTCTCTGGCAGACCTGTTGGCCCAGGTCGCACCGCCCGCCATTTTAAATAACGATCTGACCACACTGATATCTTATATCAAGTCAGCCGGTTCAAATGAAAATGTTGTCTATGCCCTGTACGTTAAGCCGGATGATATCCCCTATGTCAAATACTTTGATTCCAATAAAGAGAAAATCAAAACGTATATTAAGACCGGTATCGGCGATAAAAAGCATGAAAAAATAATGTCAGCGTCAAAAAATGACCCTGAGACGTTTATTATCAAGAAAAAAATGGAGATTGATGGAAAAGAGCTGGGATATCTGATGCTTTGCATGAGCAAGGCAACCGTGAATCAAAAGATAGAAGAGATGTCCTCAAGCTTTAATGCTCTGATCAAGGAAAATTCAGGTAAGATAAAATCAATCCTGGGAAATGAATCCCTGAAAGTAGAAGGCAGTATCGGCGAAATCATTGCCCAGGTATCCCAAAAAAATGAAACCGCTGTTCAGCAAATTAGATCCAGTATGGTGGAATTCACTGATCAGGTCAAAGGTCAGACAAAGAACAGGATATTGTTATTGGGGGCTCTCTGCTGCTTCCTTATTTTCATCAGCAGCTGGTTTCTGTTCAAAATTCTTGTGTTCAAACCCTTAAGACAAATCACATCCGGATTAAAAGGGATTGCCTCTGGTGAAGGAGATCTGACCCAGCGGCTGGAAATCAAGTCAAGGGATGAGCTTGGAGAGTTGGCATCCTGGTTTAATGCCTTTATTGAACGGCTGAACAATATTATTGTGGATATCGGTGCCAATGCCGAGACCGTGACCGCAGCATCCAGCGAACTTCTCTCTGTTTCGGAACAGATGTCCAACGGTGCCGAGGAATTATCTCACAAAGCCAATGGGGTTGCTGCCTCTTCCGAGGAAATGAGTTCAAACATGAATTCTGTTGCAGCCGCCAGTGAACAGGCATCAACCAATATCAGTGTGGTTGCGGATTCCGCGGCTCAAATGAAGGCCACCCTTGGTGAAGTGGCGACAAATTGCGACAGGGCAAGAAACATCTCCGGCGATGCCGCCACACAGGTTGACAAAGCTTCACAGCGGGTCACCCTTTTGGGCAGCGCAGCAAAGGAGATCTCCAAGGTCACCGAGGTTATTACGGATATTGCCGAGCAGACCAATCTTCTGGCCCTCAATGCCACTATTGAAGCAGCCAGGGCCGGCCAGGCAGGTAAGGGGTTTGCCGTTGTGGCCGGTGAAATTAAAAATCTTGCCGCTCAAACCGCCCAGGCCACCAAGGATATTAAAGAAAAAATCGCCGGGATACAAAGCTCCACTGAGCATACGGTTCTGGATGTCACCAAGATCGCTGATGTGATCGCTGATGTAAATGAGATTGTGACCGCCATTGCCGCAGCGGTGGAAGAACAGTCTGCCAGTGCAACGGACGTTGCACAAAATATCGAACAGGCGTCAACCGGAATCGGTGAAGTCAATGAGAACGTTGTGCAGAGTTCCCAGGTGTCTTCGGAAATTGCAAAAGACATATCTGATGTTAATTCTGTGGCAAAAGAGATGACCAGGCGAAGCGTCCAGGTAAATCAAAGCGCCGTGGAACTGTCCGGGTTATCATCAAAACTCCGGGACATGATCAGCGTTTTCAAAGTTTCTGTGAAAGATGCCCACTATGATACAACTTCCGGGATCTTGGAAAATGATATCCCCACCTCGGTTTGACCGGGAACCACAGATCAGCTTGTTGGCCGGCTAAAAATACCGATGATGAAAAAATATTATATTATTGTTTTATTGACCTACCCGGCTTCCGTGATATCTGTTTCAAATTTTTCTGGACCTCAACAACCCACCAGGACGGACCCGTGCCCGCGTCAGACGCGGCCTATGTCTCCTTTGGCAGGACCATGCGCCAAATAAGGCAAAGGATTATGGATGTACACGGGGCCCGCCCCCGAAAAGAATTCAATATTGAAGTGTAACGCAATAAGCGGTTCAGTTACTTTCTTGGTTTGTTGCGGGCCCAGGATATCCTGTCACAATAATACGCTTTAAACGGTCACACCTCGAGAATAATCTTACCGACATGCGTTGCGCTTTCCATAAGCCGATGGGCCTCTGCAGCCTGCTCCAGGGGAAATGTTTTGTGGACAGCCGGTTTGATTTTTCCCGCCTCAATGAGCGGCCATACCTTTTCCCTGAGCTGTGCCGCAATTTCAGATTTGGAGGCATCCGGACGGCTGCGCAAGGTGGAGCCCGTGTAAAGGAGACGTTTCAGCATAATGGGCATCAGATTGATGTCGACTTTGGAGCCCTTGTTAAATGCAATCTGAACAATGCGTCCATCCGGCGCTGCAGCCTTGATATTGCGTGCAATGTAGTCTCCACCGACAATATCAAGAATGACATCGGCACCCTTGATTTCATCTCTGACAACTTCAACAAAATCTTCCGTGTTGTAGTCAATAACCCGATCGGCACCGAAACTTTTACAGGCTTCACATCGTTCTGCAGGGCTGTCGGTGGCATACACCTTTGCGCCGAAAGCTTTTCCAAGCATGATGGCCGTTGAGCCGATACCACCGGAACCGCCGTGGACAAGAAAGTTTTCCCCTTCTTTAAGTCCTGCCCCCATGAATATATTGCTCCAGACCGTGAAGAACGTTTCGGGAATGCCCGCGGCTTCCAGCAAACTCAAGCCTTTTGGAATCGGCAGACAATGGGGCGCCAGAACGGCACAATACTCGGCATAACCGCCGCCGTTGGTCAGGGCACAGACTTGGTCTCCCACAGACCACTCTTTGACATCGCTGCCGATGGCAACAATGGTTCCTGTGATCTCCAGACCCAGAAGGTCCGATGCGCCCTTTGGCGGCGGATAAAGCCCTTTACGCTGAACTATATCGGGCCCGTTTACACCGGTGGCCACCACCTTGATCAACACCTCTTGCGGTTTAGGCTGGGGCACAGGCCTGCTTCCCACACAAAGGGCCTCGGGACCGCCCGGTTCGGTAATTTCAATCACTTTCATCTGTTCGGGTAATGTGGATGTCATCGCTGATTTCCTCCATCGTAAATGATTATGAATTTACGTCCATTAAATATCGTCAGGGTTTTTGTAAAACAGCCATGGTCTGACCTGATATATCAACTGCCAGGCCATAGCCCACAACAAAGCTTGAAAGATCTTAGTAACTTACCCAGACTTTCTTATAAAAGTTACGAGGATTAAACTTCTTCCGTTCACACTATAATTTAACTTAACTATCAGGTCAAATCATAAAAAGGTGAGCAGATCAACTCGTCGTAGCGTTTATCCAGGGCAACGCTTTGGATGAGTCTTTTAATTAAGTTGGTGACCCGGATTGTTTTGGTTATTTACCTTCGTTTAATAGTATAGTAATTTCCAATCAGCTATCAGCCTGCCCAAAGGGCAATCATTTAAGGAAAAGTCGATGTCATCAGATAACAATGAGTCTGTTTCCGGCCGGCTGGGCACTTTTGCCGGTGTTTTTACGCCAAGTGTTTTAACCATTCTCGGGATCATTCTTTTCCTGCGTTTAGGATATGTGGTGGGCGCTGCAGGGCTTGGAAAATCCCTGATGATTATTTCGGTGGCCAACCTGATTTCCGTTCTGACCAGCTTTTCCCTGGCCGCCATTGCCACCAATATGAAGGTTGGCGGCGGCGGTGACTACTATCTGATTTCCAGGACCCTTGGCATAGAGTTCGGCGGGGCCATCGGCATTGTGCTGTTTTTAGCACAGTCCGTGTCCATTGCCTTTTACTGCATTGGTTTCGGAGAAGCCCTGACTGCTATCCTCGGCCTGGCCGGCCATGTGACGGTACAGCTTATTGCAGGTGCCGCGCTGTTGTTTCTTTTTTTGCTGGCATGGATCGGGGCGGATCTGGCCACCAAGTTCCAGTATGTGGTCATGGCGTTTTTAACCCTGGCGCTTTTATCCTTTTATATTGGCGGTATTCGTCAGTGGGATACCGGGCTTTTTATGGAGAATTGGGTCGCCAGGGAAGGCTCGCCCTCTTTCTGGATTCTTTTTGCCCTGTTTTTTCCGGCGGTGACCGGGTTCACCCAGGGGGTGAGCATGTCCGGCGATCTTGAAGATCCCGGTAAAAGCCTGCCGAAAGGCACCTTTGCCGCAGTCTTTCTCTCCATATTGGTCTATTTTTCCGTAGCTGTCTTGTTTGCCGGTTCCACGACATTGAAAACACTCGCCGGCGACTACGGCGCCATGAAGCAGATTTCCTTGTACGGCTGGCTGATTAATGCCGGTGTCATTGCCGCCACCCTCTCTTCTGCCATGGCCTCGTTTCTTGGGGCACCCAGGATTTTGCAGTCCCTGGCATCGGATAAGATATTTCCCTTTCTTGTGCCCTTTGCCAAAGGCCATGGGCCGTCCGGTAATCCCCGTCGGGGTGTGCTGCTTTCATTCGGAATTGCCGTGGCAATTGTTTTTATCGGTCAACTGGATTTGATTGCAGGGGTAGTCTCCATGTTTTTCCTGATCTCCTATGGGTTGCTCAACTATGCCACCTATTTTGAGGCATCGGCCGAGAGCCCCTCTTTCAGGCCCCGGTTCAGGTGGTACAATAAAAAGACCAGTCTTGTGGGCGCGTTGATCTGCCTGGGCGTGATGCTGGCCATTGATTTTAAAACCGGAATTGCTGCCGTGGCCATCCTGTTTGCCGTTTTTCAGTATCTTAAACAGGTATCTGCCCCGGCCAGGTGGGCGGACAGTCGGCGGTCCTATCACCTTAAACTGGTCAGGGACAATCTGATTCGTGCACAAAAGGATCACGAGCATCCCAGGGACTGGCGGCCCTATGTCCTTGTATTGTCCAATGACGAAGAACATATGAAACAGTTACTGGATTTTTCCTCTATGATCGAGGGAAAAAGCGGTATTACAACGGCCGTACGGATTGTCCAGGCCCGGGGATACCGTGCTGTAAAATTTAAGGCAGAGGCGGAAAAGGATCTGGCCCGGATTCTTTCCGAGAAAGAAAGTTCAGCATTTTCCCTTGTACTCTCTTCCGAGTATACGGCCAACGCCCTGTCCGTGCTCTGCCAGAGCTTTGGACTTGGGCCGGTCAAGGCCAATACGGTGCTCTTGAGCTGGAATGAGCAGTATGGCAAGAGTGATGACCCTGTAGGGTTCGACAATTACCGGGATATGGTGCGGCCGGCAGTTCAGTCCGGGTGCAATATCATTCTGTGGGACCACAAGGAAATGCCTCAAATCGCTGAAGGTTACGACAAAAATAGAACCATTGATGTCTGGTGGAAGGATGACGATACCAGCCGGCTCATGATTCTTCTTGCCTATCTGATCACAAGAGACGATCATTGGAAAGATGCCAAAATCAGGCTTTTAGCCTATTATCTGGACCGGGACAATGCGCAGATCATGCAGATGCTTTTCGATACTCTGAGTGAGTTCCGTATCCAGGCTGAACCCAAGATTATCCTTGGAATCAATGAAGAGGTGTTTTTTAAAACATCCGGGCAGACAGATCTGGTTTTTATCCCTGTCTCCCTGAAAAAAGATGATGCCCTGATGTTTGGTGAGCTGCCGGTAGATCAGCTTTTGCCGGGCCTGAAAACGGTGGCCATGGTCATGGCAACCCAGAAAATTGATCTGGATTCATCCCCGGAAGACGGCAGGGCCGGTGAACTTGCGCTTTTGTTTGATGAACTCAAGCATGCGGAAAAAAGGGTGGAGATGGCAAAGAAAATAGCCCTGCAGGCCGCAAAATCGGCCACGGATTTTATCAAAGATGCCCATGAAATAGAGATCAATGACCCGAATCTCTTAACTCATCTTAAAGAAAAGATTGCATTGCAGGAAAAAACCGAAGAAGCCAATAAAAAGGTGCTTAAAGAACAGGCCAAGCTCAACGCGATCTCACAGCGGGCCAAGGAAGAAGGGCTTTTTGTGGATAACGAAGTCCCGTAATAAGGAGAGGTTTAATGGTAAAGGCAATCGGAAAAGTGGTTATCGCGATCATTCTGATCGGCGTGGGGTATTCTATCAGTCTGTTTATCCCGTCAGGCGGACCGCCGCCGGGCATGATGGGAATGGGAGAAATGCCGCCGCCCGCGGTGATCGCCGTTGAACTGAAGGAACGGCCCCTGGATGTGCTTGCCGACCATATTGCAACGGTCGAGCCGGTGCAGGAGGTCATGGTCCGCTCGGAAGTTGCGGGCTACATTGACGATGTTCATTTCACTGAAGGTTCTTTTGTGAAATCGGGCGACCTGCTCTTCACCATTGACCAGAAACAATATCAGGCAATGGTTGACGTGCGTCAGGCCGAGCTGGCCCGTGCAAAAGCCGAACTGAACCGCGCCGAAAAATTTTTCAAGCGTATGCGTGATGTCAATAGACGCAGCGTTTCGCAGTCGGATCTCGACACTGCGGAAAGCGAGCAATTGCAGGCCGTGGCCAATCTGAGACAGGCTGCGGCCAACCTGAATTTGGCCAAAATTGATTTGGGTTATGCGAAGGTGCGCGCGCCGATCAGCGGCCGCATCGGCATGGCAAACGTAACCAAGGGCAACTATGTCACCTCCGCCTCCAACGAACTCGCCCGCATTGTGCAGATCAGTCCGATCCGTGTCGTCTTTTCCATGACCGACCGCGCTTACCTGGATTTTCGTGCCCAGGAGCTGGCGGGCACTTCCGACGGTCTGGTTGCCCGCATTCGTCTGCCCAACGGAACCCAGCTTCCGCTGATTGGTAAGAAAGAGTTTGACGACAACGTTATGAATGTCGAAACCGGCACCATGGCGGTCCGTTACCTGTTCGATAATCCCGACGGGCGATTGATCCCCGGCGGCTACGTCAACATTCTGCTCGGATCCGGGCAGCGACCCATGGGCATCCGTGTTCCCCAGCGGGCGGTACTGCTTGATCCCCAGGGATCCTATGTGCTGACGGTCAACGGGGAGGGACGAGTCGATACCGCCCGCGTTGAAATCGGGAAATCCGTTGAAGGTGACTTCGTAGTGCTTTCCGGATTGAAGGCCGGTGACCGTATCGTGGTTGATGGTGTGCAGAAAGTGCGGCCGGGCATGACTGCCCAGGTCTCTTTGCAGGAGGCCGGGAAATGATTTCACGGGTATTCATTGATCGCCCGCGTCTGGCGGGTGTGGTTTCTATCGTCCTGATGCTGGCGGGGATTCTTTCAATCACCGCGCTGCCCATCACCCAGTATCCCCAGGTCACACCGCCGCAGATCGTTGTGCGCGCAAGCTACCCCGGTGCGAGCGCGGAAGTCATGTCCGACATCGTGGCAGGGCCCATTGAAGATGCCGTGAACGGTGTACAGGACATGATCTACATGTCGTCCACGTCCGACAATTCGGGAAGCTACTCGCTCACCGTAACCTTTGCCGTGGGCACCGATCCGGACATGGCGCAGGTGAAGGTACAGAACCGTGTATCCCAGGCCGAACCGATGCTGCCCACCGAAGTGGTGCAGCAGGGCGTAACGGTTGAAACCGAGTCAGCCGACATGCTTGGTTTCCTGATTGTCCGCTCGCCTGACCACAGCCTTGATGAACAGTTGATGAGCGACTATACCTATAAAATCATCCAGCCGGCCATTGAACGGATCCCAGGCGTCAGCCGTGCACAGGTTTATGGCCCCAAATACAGCATGCGCGTCTGGCTTGATTCCGACCGCATCTCCGCCCTCGGCATCGGCGTCGACGAAGTTACGGCGGCCATCCGCAACCAGAATGTGCAGGCCTCCATCGGCGCCATCGGCTCCACACCGGACGACGGCTCCGGACAGGTCGCCTTCACCCTGACCGCGCAAGGACGGCTGAACGATACCGAATCCTTCGGCAATATCGTGGTGCGCACCGGTGCCGACGGTGCGGTGGTCTACCTCAAGGACGTTGCACGAATAGAAAAAGGCTCGGATAACTATCTTTTTTCCGCCAAATACAACGGCGCTCCCTGTGTGGCGCTGGCCCTGAGCCGTACACCAGGTTCCAACGCCCTCGACACCATGGATGCGTTGCAGATTGAACTGACGCGGCTCAAGAAGGATTATCCCGAAGGTCTTGAAACCATACTCTCCTACGACGCCTCCGAATTTGTCCGCACCAGCCTCCGTGAAATTGTGTCCACGCTTGGGCTGACCTTTCTGCTTGTGGTCATCGTCTGCTATGTTTTTTTGCAGAACTGGCGCGCCACGCTGATTCCATCGATCACCATCCCGGTCTCGCTCTGCGCCACCTTTATGGTGTTGGCGGCCTTTGGCTACAGCATCAACACGCTGACGCTCTTTGGCCTGGTGCTGGCCATCGGCCTGGTGGTGGACGACGCCATCGTGGTGGTTGAACGGGTTCAGGAGCTTATGCAAAGCCAAGGACTCGACCAAAAGAGCGCGACGATCAAGGCCATGGAACAAGTCAGTGGCGCGGTTATTGCCACGACGTTGGTCTTGTTGTCCATCTTTGTTCCCATCGGATTTATGGGAGGCATCACCGGCAAGATTTACCAGCAGTTTGCAGTGTCGATTTCGGCAGCTGTCTTCTTTTCCACAGTCAACGCCCTTACGCTCAGCCCCGCGCTCTGTGCAATTTTTCTCCAGGCGGTCAAACCCACAGAGAAGGGCCCGAAGCTCTGGTTCAATACCGCGCTCAACCGTTTACGGGGCAGCTATGTTTCCTTCAGCACCTGGATTGCCCGCAAACTGGTCTTCACCATCCTGATCCTGCTTGGGGTATTCGGCGGTGTCTATTTTCTGTACAACATGAGTTCGACAGCCTTTCTGCCCGATGAAGATCAGGGCGTTATTTTCGGGATGGCGCAACTGCCCGAAGGGGCGACCCGCACCCGTACCGAGGCACTGCTGGAGCATGTGTTGACCCCGCTGCACCAAGAACCGGGGATCGACTACACCATTCAGGTCACCGGCTTCAGCATGATGGGCGGTTCTTCCGAAAACGTGGCCTTCTTCATGTTCGGCCTTGACCATTGGAGCAGGCGTGAGTCGCCTGAGCTGAGCATTATGGCCATCCAGCAAAAGCTGCAGGCCCGGCTGGCCGCGGAGCCGGGCGCCCAGCTCAACCTGTTTGTGCCGCCCGCCATCATGGGGCTGGGCAACAGCGGGGGTCTGGACATTCGCCTGCAGGCCACTGCCGACAACGATCCCCAGCAGCTTCAGTCCGTCATGAACAACTTTTTGATGCAACTTAACATGGCGCCGGAAATCATGTTCGGTTTCAGTGCCTATTCTGCGGCAACGCCTCATCTTTATCTGGATGTGGACCGCACCAAGGCCGCTTTGATGCAGGTTGAGGTCAGCACCATTTTCAGTGCATTGCAGAACTATCTCGGTTCGCTCTATGTGAATGATGTCAACTTTGACGGGCAGGTGAACAAGGCCATTGTTCAGGCTGACTGGCCCCACCGCAAGAACCTTGAGGCCCTGGACAATATTCATGTAAAGAACCGCAACGGCGCCATGGTGCCCCTGGGCAGCCTGGTTACGACGAAAACCACCCTTGCGCCGCGAATGATCGAACGCTACAACAAGTTCTCGGCAGCCGGCATCACCGCCTTTACGGCTCCGATGGTCAGCAGCGGCGATGGAATGACCAAGGTTTCCGAAATTGCGCAAACAGCACTGCCGGAAGGCTATACCTTTGACTGGTCGGGACTGAGCTACCAGGAAGCCACCACCGCAGGATCAGCCACCCTGATCTTCCTGATGGCCATTATATTCGCCTATCTTTTTCTCGTGGCTCAGTATGAAAGCTGGACCACGCCGTTACCGGTAATCCTTTCAACTGCGGTGGCCGTGCTTGGCACTTTGGCCGGACTGATGGCGGTCAAACTGCCGTTAAGTATTTATGCCCAGCTCGGCGTGATTCTGTTGGTGGGCCTGGCCAGCAAGAACGCGATCCTTATCGTTGAATTTTCCAAAACCCGGCGTGAAGAAGGCCTGTCAATCATCGATGCGGCTGCCGATGGGGCGAAACAGCGGTTCCGTGCGGTATTGATGACTGCTTTCACTTTCATCCTCGGGGTGCTGCCCATGGTGTTCGCCAGCGGCGCGGGCTCCGCCAGCCGCCAGGCCATCGGCACCACGGTGTTCTTCGGGATGCTGGCCGCCACCTTGTTTGGGATTGTGCTGGTCCCGGCACTTTTTGTGCTGTTCCAGACGTTCCGGGAAAAGATGTACATCATCCGTAACCGTTCGGCAGCCAAGCATCTGTCCATGTTGTTGTTCTTGTTGCCGATGTTCATGGTTGGTTGCATGACAGTGGGGCCGGACTACCGGCGGTCCAGTCTGCCGGACATCCCTGATGTGCGAAATATCGAGGTGGATGTGGCCCAATGGTGGACACAATTCAACGATCCAATGCTGACCGATATGGTCCAACGGGCGCTGGGCAATAACCATGATCTTAAGACGGCCGTGGTCCGGGTCCGCCAGGCCCGCGCCCAACTGGCCCGGACTCAGGCCGCCTACGGGCCGACCGTCGATCTAAGCGGCAGTGTCAATCATTCCGATTCTTCGGCAAACGGTCTGTCGGACACCGGTTCCACCACCCTCTACAGCACCGGATTTGATGCTGTCTGGGAAATTGATCTCTTTGGCGGGACCAGACGGTCGGTGGAAGCAGCGGTTGCGGATTGGGAAGCGATCCGGGTCGGGCTGGATGACGTCCGGGTCAGCGTGGCTGCGGAGACCGCGATCGCCTATCTCAGCGTCCGCACCTACCAGCACCGACTGACCGTATCCCAGGCCAATCTGGAAGCACAGCAGGAGACCTTTGAGATCCTTGCCGACCGCTTTAACGCGGGCTTGAGCAGCGGACTGGCTGTGCAACAGGCACGTTACAATCTCGAAAGTACGCGGGCCGAGATCCCCATCCTTGAGGCGGGGCTGGAGAGTGCCCGAAATGCCCTCTCAGTATTGTTGGGCGAGGTGCCGGGCAGTCTGAAAATTCCGGGTATCGACCGGATACCCCAGTCCAACTTGGCGCTTGATGGCATTCCCGCGGACCTGTTGCGCCGCCGCCCGGATGTCCAACGCGCCGAGCGCGAGCTGGCTGCCCAGACGGCGCGCATCGGTGTAGCCGTGGCCGATCTCTATCCCAAATTTACGCTGACCGGCTCCATCGGCCTGGAGTCTTTGGCATCGTCTACACTTTTCGAATCAGACAGTGGGAAATACAGTATTATACCCGGAATTCGCTGGCCGATATTCTACTCCGGTTCTATCCGTAACAATATCAAGATTCAGGAAGCGGTCCAGGAACAGTACCTGTATGCCTATGAATCCGCGGTTCTGAATGCTGTGCAGGAAGTGCGTGATGCGTTGATGGATTACCGCAAGGAAAAAGAGCGTCGCGCTTCGCTCAGGGTCGCTGTCGAAGCTGCCCGGGCCGCGGAGGCGCTGGCCCAGGATCAGTACCGCAATGGTCTTTCCGACTTCAACAATGTGCTTGATGCACAGCGTTCGCTGCTCAGCTTCCAGGAAAAGCTCGTCGTAAGCGAAGGTACGGTAAGCCGGAACGCGGTCCGACTTTACAAGTCACTGGGCGGCGGTTGGCGTTCTTTTGAAGAGTAGTCTATGCCGTTTTGAACGGCATGTTACCAAAAATAAATAGCAAAGAAACAGACCTGCGTTTTATTCCTTCAGCCCAAGGGCATATTTCAGATCAGCTTAAAGCTTTTGTGCCAGACAGTTCATCCAGGCAACCCCGTCTCTTCCCAGACCATCCTCGGAGATCATGGTCCGGACAAGCTGCAGGTTGTATTTCAGGCATAAATCTGTCCACCCTTCCGGTGAGAGTGCCGTGAATCGGCGACCTTTAGAGTCAAAGGTGTTTGTCATGACCTCATCCCGCCGGGCCGGGACTGAAAATATAAACCGGCCCTTTGCTGCCAGAAGAGAATTAACTCCCAAAATTGTTTTTTCAATTTCCTGTACGGAAAGATGCATCAGAACGGCAATGGCGTATATTCCGTCAAATACCCCTAACCCATTTGACAGCCCGTCCGGCAGTTCCAAGTGAAGCAGATGCGCGGCAAGTTCGGGGTGGTGCAGATTTGCCTGTTGCACCATTGATGCGCAGCCATCGGTCGCCAGCACCTTGAATCCCTGGCTGACCATAAAGGCGGCATCCCTGCCGGAGCCGCACCCAAGTTCCAGAAGTTTGCCGCCTGGTTTCAGGCTGGATGAAAGAAAGTCATGCAGTTGTCTGACATCAGCAGATTCATATTTTTCAGCCACTTTTAAGGCATTTTGACTGTAATAATTTAACGTTGACCGATCCATGAAAGCTTATTTTTCGACGGTCATCCCCTGGAGAACGTCCTTGACCTGGTTCCCGTCAGCCAGTTTTCCAAAATGTTTCATAACAGCGCCCATGGCCTGCATGGGGCTTTTAATGGCGGAAAAGTCCACATTGCTTTTGATCCAGGCTTCAATCTGTTCCGTGGTGGCCATTTTGGGCAGATAAGATTCTAAAAGTTCCAGATAATCAGAAGATGTTTCTTTTTTAATCTCAAGCACGGTTTTTTCAGATTTGACGAATTTTCGTATGATGTTATGGATATCCTCATCCGTGATCTCTTCCGGCGTTTTTGCCCGGGTGGATTTTTTGCCGCTCTCAAGGGTTATGGGAACAGTGATTTCGGGGAACGCCCCCATGATCAGGCGCATGGTATCTCTTACGGCTGTATCTTTTTTACGCATGGCTGCTTTCATATCCTGCCGGATCTTATCATAAAGAGAAATCCCCATTGATCCATCCCATCCATATTGGGCTGTGTTCTCTGCCATTGCCTGCACTCTCCTTGTATAAAAGGGTTTGATGTTATTGTTGTCTCCGATATTTAACACTATCCTGGAGAAATAAACAGAGCGCAGATTCAATTCAAAAGGGAATCGTATGGCGTTGCCCAGGTTGATGTGATAGTGTTTCAGATAAACGATTTCCAGGATAGTTGATTTTTAGGAAGCAAGGCTGGATTAACCGTGATCGGTGAAAGGGGCTTAAATCATGGAATCCTTTGATCAGATTATTAAAACCATATCATTGAGCATGGGCGCTGCATGGGCCAGCGGAATCAACCTGTATGCCACGGTATTTGTTTTGGGTATTCTGGATGCCACCGGAAACCTGGTGCTGCCCCAGGGGCTTGAAATTTTATCCGACCCTGTGGTGCTGTGGGCGTCCGGATTCATGTATTGTGTCGAGTTTTTTGCGGATAAAACCCCCGGGGTGGATTCGGGGTGGGATGCCATTCACACCTTTATCCGGATTCCTGCCGGCGTGATGATTGCCGCAGGTGCTGTGGGCGATGTCAACCCTTCTTTGGCCCTTGCCGCCGGAATCCTGGGCGGCGGTCTGGCCACGGGCAGCCATTTGACAAAATCGGGTTCCAGGCTTCTGATCAACACCTCCCCGGAACCCTTCTCCAACTGGACTGCTTCGATACTCGAAGATGTACTCGTCATCGGCGGCATCCTGGCTGCGCTTCACTATCCCATTTTATTTTTGATGCTCCTGATTGGATTTATTTGCCTGATTGTGTGGCTGCTGCCTAAAATATGGCGGGGTGTTAAAATGCTTTTTGCAAAAATTAAAAGCGTTTTCAACAAGGACGCTCCCCGGCAGATTCCGTGATTGCTGACACCTCATAACGTATATCCATCCAAAAAAAATTAGAAATTAAGGTTTTCCCTGATAGATTTCTATTTAAATCGGTGATAAGAATTTGGAATCAACTTTAACATTAGAAGGAGGGAACTTACGTGAAGAAAAAGATATTGGTTTTTTCATTTTTGCTGTTTATTGCTTGGTGGGGAATTGCTTTTTCCGATACTTGTTACAAGGTAAAAGGAACAGTAAAGACGATAAACGCCTTAGATGAAATAACGCAGCAGGGATGCATCACCCTTCAGTTGTTTGACCAAAATGGTAATAAGGCATTCAAAGAAAGCGGGTATCTTTTCGGAAGAGTTATCGATAGCTCTACTCCGGGTGTCACTTACCTGACACATACAGCCACCTTTAAAGATGGGAGTATGTTTGAATCCTTTGAGGATGTAGCAGTCATCGTCAATCCAGAGAATATTGAATGCGGGGAAGACGGTTTACCATGTTACTGCGAAGTTCATGAATTAATCACTAACATTGTGAAAGGCAAAGGATTTTTTACGAACGTCAGTAGCGCTGCAGTGGAGGCGAATGGTCACATAAATACTTGCGAAGGCGATAACGAAAATAAATTTGAACTAACAGGCGAAATATGTTTTGAGTGATTTTATTTTTTAGAATATTTTACGCATCATCTAAATTTAATAAGGAGTTGAATTTCGTTCCGTTCCTAATTTTTAACTTTATATTGTTCGTGAACAGAAAAAAAAAAAGGGGGGGGGTGTTATGTTATCAAAAAAAATGGTTATTTTGTTAGCTTACGGATTTGTTTTCAGTTTCTTGCAAGTATCCCATGCTTTTGAGGAAAAGGGGTGTCCGGTAAATTGGCAACCGGTGATATCTTTTGAAGAGTTTCAGATATCAGATATAGAGCAGGACCCTCCGGAAGAGATCACTGTAAAAGGCAAATTAAAATTACCAGTCGCTTGTCAATCGAGAAAAAAGCGCTTCATACCCAAAAAAAATCTTCCTGCTGTGGTAATTCTGCATGGGTCGGGCGGGGTTGATTCTCGGGGCGATTTCTATGCCAGAGCACTTAACGCTGCTGGTATCGCCACCTTTGAGATCGATATGTGGGAAGCGAGAGAGATAAGCAGTGCCGCAGATCGTCCCTCGCTCCCTTTTTTTAATTGTCCTGATGCATTTGGTGCTCTTAAATTTTTGTCGGAACATTCAAATATAGACCCGGACCGCATTGGTGTTCTGGGATTTTCCTGGGGTGGTGTAGTGACAATGGCTTCTGCTACGAAACATTATGCCGCACAGTTTGGAGGGGATCTGCGTTTTGCAGCACATGTTGCTCATTATCCTGTATGTTACGCATACAGCCCTGATTCTTCGATTCCAGGATTAAAGTTCAGTGACTTAACAGGCGCTCCAATTTTAATTCAAATTGGAGAAGAAGATGATTATGATAATGGCTCCGGACCTTGCTTTGCCTTGAAGGACAGTTTGGACTCAGAAGAACGACCTCTCCTTGAGGTGATTGCATATGAAGGGGCGTTTCATGGTTGGGACAGGTTAGAAGTTCCAATTAAGATCACGGACTCATTTTCTAATCTAGGTAGGGACGGCGAGGTGGAAATAATTCCTGATGTAGATCAGGCGTATAAATCACGCAGAAATGTTGTTCGATTTTTCCTACAGAATCTCTAAGCAATAAGCCAGGTCGTATGTATAACCTCTTGTGCCTGAACGATAAATCAGATGGGCTCAAGTTTATGGACAACCGGTGGGCACAAAAAGCGTGCCCACCCTACCGCGCTCTTTTCTTCCCCAGATCCCGCTTGACAGGAGCATTTTATTGCGCAATCATGCCTCTTGTGTTGAGGTGCCCGTTTGGGCCTAACAGGGAATCCCGTGAGAATCGGGAGCGGTCCCGCCGCTGTAACCGGGGACAAACCTGCATAATGTCACTGTTCGTTTTTTTTAAAGCGTATGGGAAGGCGCAGGTGTTTGGATGATCCGGGAGCCAGAAGACCTGCCTGAGCTGATGATGTGCGTTATGCAAAGGGAATTGCCGGCGCAGACATAAATATTACAGGGCCAAGAAAACTGGGTGCAGCCCTTCAAGTCGATAAAAGGCTTGAAGGGCTGTTTTGTTTTTTTGGGGTCTCCTATCTGCGGGATCGCCTCCTTACGGGAGTATGGTGGCAGGAGTGTATGGGCAAATATGTTCCTGCCGGTTTTTGTTTTTAATGCGGCGCCGGTGCTGGGTGGCTTGCGTTGCGCCATGTTTGACATCCAGGAAAATCAGGAGGAGGTTGTATGAAAAAATTGATTTACGCAGCAGTTGTTTTGGCCATGGTCTTGTGTGCAGCAAATGCATATGCGCACAAAGAAGTACGCGAGATGAAAAAAGGCATCCTGCTGGTGGCGTTCGGTACCAGCGAGGGCTCTGCAAAGGTCTCTTTTCAACACATTGAGGCAAAAGTGAAAAAAGCGTTTCCCGGTGTTGATGTGCGCTGGGCCTATACCTCTCATATCATCCGTCATAAACTGGCCGGGCAGGGGGAGATTATACTTTCCCCGGCCCAGGCACTGGCCAAAATGATGGATGAAGGATACACCCATGTGGCAGTGCAGTCCCTTCATACCATTCCGGGAGAAGAGTACCATGAGTTGGCCATGACCGTGAATGGTTTTAAAGCCATGCCCGTTGGTTTTGACCGGCTCATTTTGGGATTTCCCCTGCTGGGGGCCCAGGACACGGTTGCCAAAGCGGTTGACGCTATCTTTGCCACGCTGCCCAAGGCCCGTAAGGCCAATGATGCTGTGGTACTCATGGGGCATGGCACCCACCATCCGGGGAATATTTATTATTCTGCCATGAACTGGCAGCTTCAGCAAAAAGACCCCAACATTATCATGGGCACCGTGGAAGGGTATCCTGAACTTGGGGATGTCATTGCCTGGCTTAAGGAAAGAAAGAGTGGAAAAGTCTGGTTAATGCCCTTTATGTCGGTTGCGGGTGATCATGCCAAAAATGATATGGCCGGCGACGAAGAAGATTCCTGGAAATCCCGGCTCACCAAGGCTGGATTCTCCTGCCAGACCGTGCTTAAAGGCACTGCTGAATATGATGAATTTGTTGACATCTGGGTAGGTCAACTGGCAAAGGCAATGACGCATTGCCGGCCGTAACAGGCATAAAAAGCGCCCCCGCCCGGATGGCCATTGTTCTTGGTTTACTGCTGGGCGCGATTATTGTTGTGTCCGCCGCCATGGGGGTGGTTCGTCTGCCTTTTGTGCAGGTGCTGGCCGTGATCTGGGAAAAACTCTGCGGCCGGGGCCCTGTGGATGCCCTGGCTTCGGCCATTATCTGGGATGTGCGCCTTCCCAGAATTTTGACGGCTGCCATTGTGGGCGCCGGGCTCTCTGTTTCCGGGGTGGTGTTCCAGGGAATTTTGAGAAATCCCCTGGCAGATCCCTATACCCTTGGCATTTCAGCAGGTGCGGCCTTTGGCGCCTGCGCGGCCTTTTTTTTCAACATGAGTTACTTCCAGGGGGTGAGTGTGGGGTTGTGCGCCTTTGCCGGTGCCGTTATTACGTTGGCCGTGGTGCTTTACCTGTCCGGCGGATCTGCCGGCGGGTATTCATCCAACAATTTGATTCTTTCGGGTATTATCGTTGCCGCTATTCTTTCAGCCGGGATCAGTTTCTTAAAATATGCGGCGGATGAACGGGTCTCGGTGATTATTTTCTGGCTCATGGGCAGTTTTGCCGCCAAAACCTGGATGGATGTGGGACTTTCCCTTGTCTTTGTGGGGATAGGCGCCGTGGTGTGCTTCTGTTTTGGCAGGGACTTGAATCTTATGGCTTTGGGTGACCGGGCTGCCGCTTCCCTTGGCGTGGATGTGAAAAAATCCCGTCTGATTCTTTTGGCCGCCGCGTCACTCATGGCGGCAGTGTGCGTGTCCGTCTCGGGCATCATCGGATTTGTGGGACTTTTGGTGCCCCATATGATGCGCGCGATTGTGGGAGCGGACAACCAGTGGCTGATGCCGGTTTCCCTTCTGGCCGGGGCGGTGCTGCTGCTGTGCGCAGATACCTTTACCCGGGCCGTACTGCCCTCGGAATTGCCCATTGGTGTGCTCACCGCATTGATTGGGGGACCGTTTTTCTGTTATGTGTTTAAACGGCAGTTTTCCGGAAAACATCGGGTTTAATGCCCATGGGATATACATTAACGGATATCTGTTTTTCCTATGAGAACCGCGCCATTTTTTCGGGGATCAGCCTGGAAATGGAGACCGGGTGCTTCCATGGTGTGCTTGGACCCAACGGAAGTGGAAAAACCACTCTGCTTGACCTGATTACAGGACATCTGAAACCGCAGAACGGCAATATCCTGCTGGACGGCAGGCCCCTGGATGATTTAAATGTTGGCGAACTGGCGAAAAAATGTGCGCTGGTGCCCCAGGATTTCCGGGTAAATTTCCCCTTTACCGTGGCCCAGGTGGTGATGATGGGCCGGTATCCCCACCTGGGCCGGTTCAGTGCGCCTGAAGCAAGGGACCGGGAACGGGTGGACCAGGCCATGGCAGCCACGGGGATCAGCGATTTTTCCCTTCGCCGTGTTACGGAGTTGTCCGGCGGGGAACGCCAGCGTGTGGTATTTGCCAGGGCCCTGGCCCAGGATGCGCCTTGCCTGATCCTGGACGAGGCCTTCTCCAACCTGGACATCCGCCATTCCCTGGCGCTTATGACCCTGGTTGCGGACAGGGTGGAACATAACGGGCTGACCGTGATCAGTGTGATGCAGGATCTTAACCTGGCCGCCCGGTTCTGCGGCTCTTTGCTGTTTTTAAAAAATGGGCGGGTCGCAGCCCATGGGACGGTTGACGAGGTATTCACGGAATCGGTTATCAAAGCGGTGTTTGACGTGTCATCCAGAGTATATTTTGATGAAACCATCCATTGTAAACAAGTGGTGTTTATAAAATGAAGATCATTAATTCGGTAATTATTCTATTTTTTTTGGTTTTTGGGGCCTGGACCGGGCCGGTGCAAAGTCATGGCGGCAATGTTGTTACGGATGCTGCGGGGCGCAGCATTCAGGTTGATGCGCCCTTTACCCGGATTATCAGCCTGTACGGTGCCCATACCCGGAATTTGCAAACCCTGGGGCTTAATAATGAAATCATCGGGATCTGCCCCATGGACAGTTGGGACGGCAAACCAAAATTTTCCTACCATGACGGGCTTGAAAAATTTATGGCTGCCCGGCCGGACCTGGTTTTGATCCGTCCCATGATTGATCAGGCCTATGCCGCCCTGGTAAAGGGGTTGGAAAAAGCAGGCATTGTTGTTGTCTCCCTTCAGCCCGGCAGTGTGGACGAGATGTTTGACTACTGGCTGGCCCTGGGCACCCTGACCGGCAAAGGAGATCAGGCACGGCAGATGGTCACCTCATTCAAAGAAGAAATTGCCGGAATTGGAGCCGTGATCCGGGGGATTCCGGATAAAAAAAAGGTCTATTTTGAGGCCATTCACTCCCGGATGAAAACCTTTACACCCGGTGCCATGGCCATCTTTGCTTTGGAAACAGCAGGGGGTGTAAACCTTGCCCGGGACGCGCCCTCCGTGAGAGGCACCAATATCGCCTTTTACGGCAAGGAGCGGATTTTATCCCATGCCCATGAGATTGATGTATACCTTGCCCAGAAGGGTGCCATGAATCAACCGACAATTCGGATGATCAAAGATGAGCCCGGTTTCGACGTAATCCGGGCGGTCAAGGAAAATCAGATTTTCATCGTCGATGAAAAGATCGTCTCCCGGCCCACCATGGATTTGCTTGAAGGCATTCACACCATCGCAGAGATGCTTTATCCCGGGGTGCTTGAAAAGGGTGGTCTACAATGAAGGGGATTGTGGTTGCAGGCGTTCATTCCGGATGCGGAAAAACTACCATAACCCTGGGGTTGATGGCTGCATTCAAGCGCCGCGGACTGTGTGTTGCACCCTTTAAGGCGGGTCCTGATTTTATTGATCCGGGGTACCACACCACCGTTACGGGTGTTGCCGGGCGTAACCTGGATGGATGGATGCTTAAAAAGAAGACCAACTTGGACATTTTCAGGCAAAACACCGGACAGGCCGACATTGCCGTGCTGGAAGGGGTCATGGGCCTGTTTGACGGATATGACGGCAGGAGCGAGGCCGGTTCCACGGCCCAGCTGGCCAAATGGCTGGACCTGCCCGTGCTGCTGGTGGTGGATGCCCGGAGCATGGCCCGCAGTGCCGGGGCCCTGGTCCAGGGGTTTGAAAATTTTGACCCGGAACTTAAATTCGCCGGGGTGCTGTTTAATAAGGTGGGCAGTCCCGTTCACCTGGACTATCTGACCCAGGCCCTGGAAGGCAATGTGAAGATGCCCTGCCTTGGCGGGGTGGGCCGGAATCCTCACATTGAAATTCCTTCCCGGCACCTGGGTCTTGTCACCAGTGACGATCATGGTGTTGGCGATCAGATGCAGGCTGCCCTGGCCGATCTGGTAGAAAATTGTATGGATCTTGATGCGCTGCTGGATTCACTGCCCCGGGTCCGTACGGGTGCGCCCACACCCCCGCAAAAGAAACCGGCGTTTGTGCGCATTGCCGTGGCCCGGGATGCGGCATTCTGTTTTTATTATCCTGAAAATATTGAACTGCTGGAACAGGCCGGAGCACAGATTCTTTCTTTTTCACCGCTTTCGGACCCGGATTTGCCGGATAACATAGACGGCCTCTATCTTGGGGGCGGATACCCTGAACTGCATGCCCGGACCCTTGCGCAAAATATTGGATTCAGAGAGGCTGTTTCGCTGGCATGCAAAAACGGCATGCCTATTTATGCGGAGTGCGGCGGATTCATGACCCTTTGCCGTACCCTGGAAGATTTAGACGGGCAATGCCACGACATGGTGGGCTGTTTTGGGTTTACCTGCCGCATGAACAAAAGGTTGCGGGCCCTTGGATACCGGGAAATTACGTTGAACCGGGATACGATCCTCGGGCCAACAGGTGTTACCGCCCGGGGGCATGAGTTCCATTACTCCAGCCTCGATTACTCTATCCCGGATGACCATGGGGAAAAAAGCGTGTATGATGCCTGTGATCGGACCGGCGGCACCCGGGCTGTGCCGGGGTTTGAAAAGAACCGGACCCTTGGCAGCTACCTGCACCTGCATTTTAAAAGCAACCCGGACCTGCCGCAAAATTTTGTTCAGGCGTGTTTTCAATATCAGACCGAGAGGAAATTTTTTCGTAAATGAAGCCCCATGAAATTGAAGCAAAAAGCTTTGCCATCATTGACGCAGAGGCCGGTCCCCACAATTTTGCCCCGGATGAGTGGAAAATTGTGCGGCGCATGATTCATACCACAGCGGATTTTGAATACATGCAGATGGTCAGGATCTCCAACAATGCCGTGGCGGCCGGGATCAAAGCGATCCGGAACGGGTACACCGTAATCACGGATACCAATATGGCCAAAACCGGTATCCGCAAAGACCTTTTAGCAGGTTTCGGCAGCCGGTGTGAATGCCTCATGGCTGATCCCCGGGTGGCGGAACAGGCAACGGAAAGGGGGGTGACCCGGGCCCGCGTAGCGGTGGAAAAGGCTGCACAAATCATGGAAAATGGTATTTATGTGGTGGGGAATGCGCCCACGGCTTTGCTTCATCTGCTGGAGATGATACACAATAAAGCGGCGAATCCTGCACTTGTTGTAGGGCTTCCCGTGGGGTTCGTCAATGCGGCGGAATCCAAGGCAGCCCTGGTGGAAACCAACATACCTTATATCTCAAATGTGGGTCGCAAAGGCGGCTCCAATGTGGCGGCAAGTGTGATTAATGCGTTGGCACTGATTGCAAAAGATAAGGTTGCCGGTGAAAGGACGTAGAATGACCCAAGGCATTTTGTACGGCATTGGTGTGGGCCCCGGAGACCCCGATTTCATTACCTTGAAAGCCGTTAGCATTTTGAGTCAGGTGGACGTGGTGTTTGGCGCGTCCTCTGCAAAAAATTCCCACAGCCAGGCGGCTGAGATCGTCAAACCCCATTTAAAGGCGTCTGTGCCCATTCAAATACTGCCTTTTCCCATGACCCGGAACAAGCAGGTCATGGAAGCGGCATGGCAGGATAATGCCGGAACCGTGATTAAGGTGCTGGAGCAGGGCAAAAATGCCGCCTTTATCACCCTTGGGGACAGCATGACCTACTCCACTTACGGATATCTGCTCAAATCTGTCCGGAAGTTGGCCCCGCATATTGAGATTTGTTCCATTCCGGGCATCACCTCCTACCAGGCCGCAGCCGCCCGCATCAACACGCCTCTGGTGGAGGGAGAGGAGTCCATGACCCTTTTATCCGGCGTCCTGGGCGGGGACAAGTTCCGGGAAATCAGCGACAGTGCGGACAATGTGGTTTTTCTTAAAGCGTATAAAAATACCGGGGATATTGTAAATGCCCTGGATGAGGCAGGTATGGCCGATAAGAGTGTGGGCATTGTGAGATGCGGGCTTGAAGGTGAGCAAATCATCACCAATGTGAATGCGTTTCAGGAGAGAAAACCGGATTACTGGACCCTGATCATATCCAAGAAAAGCGGGCATTGTGTCGAAAGTCAGAAAAAAACAGAATAACGGCCTGGCCCTTTTGATCGGGCTTTTGATCACAGGCGTCGTGCTTGGTGCAGGCCTTGCCTGGGTGGATGGCGTCACCGTGGCAAAGCTGCCCAAGCGCCTCTTCTGGCCGCTTTCCCGGATGCTTGGATTTGTCTGCATCGGGCTTGTGGCGGCCCAGGCCATTGATGATACGGGCTGGACCCGCAAGCTCGGTGCCCTGGCTGCACCGGTATTCAGGTTTGCCAATCTGGGCCACCGGTGTTCTGCCGCATTCACCGCAGCCTTTTTTTCAGGGGTCTCTGCCAATGCCATGCTCCTGGATTTTTATAAGGAAAAGCAGATCACCCGGTGCCAGCTTTTTTTGACCAACTTCATCAATCAGTTCCCGGCCTATTTTCTGCACCTGCCCATGACTTTTTTTATTGTGGTGCCCTTAACCCGTACGGCAGGGTTGCTCTATTTTCTTTTGACCTTTCTGGCCACCTGTGTTCGCACTTTTTTGTTCGTCGTGTTCGGACATTTTTTTGTAAGGCCCCAAAGTTCAGGTGCTTTTGCGGATAGCCTTGTTCAGGCCGGGGAGACCCAGGGTATTTCAAAAAAGAAAAAGCCGTTGATGCACGCCTTAAAGGAGAAACTTCCCGCCCGGTTTATCCGGGTGGTGGCTTTTGTGATTCCGGTCTACACCGTGGTTTATGTGCTGACCGTGGCAGGTGCCTTTGATGCTGTTGAAAATTTTATGACCCGGTTTGCCGTGCAGAATTTTGTCCCGGCCCAGTCCTTAAGCGTGGTGGTCTTAAGTTTTGCCTCGGAGTTCACTGCAGGGTTTGCCGCGGCAGGCGCCTTGATGGATGCCGGCACCATCACCGTGAAACAGACCGTGATCGCACTGCTTTTAGGCAATATCATCGCGTTTCCCCTCCGGGCCATCCGGCACCAGTTGCCCCATTACATGGGCATTTTTTCACCGGGCATGGGGCTTTCCATGTTATTGATGGGCCAGGGGTTCCGGGTGGCAAGTATCGTTTTTGTGGGACTGGTATATTGGTTTGTCGGATAGAGAGACAAAAAATTTACGCCCGGGCTTTACCACGGGCACGGCAGCTGCGGCTGCGGTAAAGGCGGCCCTGGTATACCTGTTTACAAAGCAGGTTCCCGGATCGGTAAAAATCAATCTGCTTAACGGTCAGACGATTGAGGTGCTTGTTGACTTGGTATCTGCACACAATGGTCTGGTCCGGGCCGTGGTGGTCAAGGATGCAGGCGATGACCCGGATATTACCCACCTGGCCAGGATCGGTGCCGTGGTGGGCCTGACAGATAAAGCCGGGACGGTTGAGATCACCGGCGGCAAAGGCGTGGGCATGGTCACCAAGCCCGGCCTTGAGATTGCGCCGGGAGAACCTGCCATCAATCCCGGTCCCCGGAAGATGATCCGTGAATCCGCCCTGCAGGTACTCGACCAGTATCACAGCAATGCCGGGGTGAGTGCTGAAATTTTTGTGGAAAACGGCGAGGTGCTGGCCGAAAAAACCCTGAACCGCCGCTTGGGCATTGAAGGTGGCTTGTCCATTCTCGGCACCACAGGAGTTGTAACCCCTTTGTCCCACGAAGCTTATACCGCCACCATCCGGTCTGCCATGTCCGTGGCCGGGGCGTGTGGGTGCGATCATGTCGTTCTGACCACAGGACGGCGATCCGAGCGGTTTTCCCAAGCGTTTTTTTGCGATTTGTACAAGTTGCATCCAGAGGCCTTTATACAGATCGGCGATTTTTTCAGCATCTCCATGGAAAGCCTTGCAGAACATAAGATCCCCAATGCCACCCTGGCCGTGTTTTTCGGCAAGGCCCTGAAAATGGCCCAGGGGTTTGTTCATACCCATGCCGCCAAATCGGAGCTCACCATGGAGTGGCTTTCGGATGTGGTCAAAAAAGAGACCGGCAATAAAACCCTCGCCCGGCACGTTTTAAACGCCAACACGGCCCGGCATGCCTTTGGGATGATCTGGCCCGAATACCCGGATGTGCTGGAAAAGGTAGGCCGCGCCATGATCCGGTCTGCCGAAAAATTTTGCCCGGCACCGTGCCGATTCAGGGCCGTTATTTATGATTTCCAAGGAACCATTGCCTTTGATTCCCACACTTGGTAGATAGACATATGACAAAAGAACAAGACATTGAGCAGGGCCTCATCAGCAAGCTCGAAGAACTCAAGTATACATACCGCCCGGATATCCGTGACCGCCTGACCTTGGAGGAGAATTTCCGCCGCAAATTTGAGGAACTCAATAAGGTTCGCCTGTCAGATACCGAATTTGAACGCCTGAAAGAACAGATTGTCACCCCGGATGTCTTTGCGACAGCCAAGCTTTTGCGCGAACGCAACACCTTCCAGCGTGAGGATGGCACCCCCCTGCAATATACCCTTGTCCACATAAAGGAGTGGTGCAAAAACTCTTTTGAGGTGGTCAACCAGTTGCGCATCAACACCCAAAACAGCCACCACCGCTATGATGTCATCCTGCTCATCAACGGGGTGCCGGTGGTGCAGATCGAACTCAAGGCATTCGATGTCAGCCCCCGACGGGCCATGCAGCAGATTGTTGACTACAAGAAAGACCCCGGCAACGGATATGCCAACTCGCTGCTCTGTTTCATCCAGCTTTTTGTGGTCAGCAACCGCAGCAACACCTGGTATTTTGCCAATAACCACAGCCGGCACTTCAGCTTTGACGCTGACGAGCGCTTCCTGCCGGTTTACCGCTTTGCCGGCGAAGATAACACAAAAATTGTCCACCTTGACGACTTTGCCGAGGCGTTTCTGGCCAAGTGCATCCTGGCCGAAATGATCAGCCGTTACATGGTGCTGGTGGCCGGCGAGCAAAAACTGATGATGATGCGGCCCTATCAGATCTATGCGGTGCGGGCCATTGTCGAGTGCATCCATCAGAACCGGGGCAATGGTTATATCTGGCATACCACCGGCAGCGGCAAGACCCTGACCTCCTTTAAGGCATCCATCCTGCTCAAGGATAACCCGGATATTGAAAAGTGCCTCTTTGTGGTGGACCGCAAAGACCTGGACCGCCAGACCCGCGAGGAGTTCAACCGCTTTCAGGAAGGGTGCGTGGAGGAGAACACCAACACCGAAAAACTGGTGCAGCGCCTGCTCTCGGACGACTATGCCGACAAGGTGATTGTCACCACCATCCAGAAACTGGGCCTGGCCCTCAGTGGGAATAATAAATCCAAAGGCAAAAACGGTCAAAATTATAAGGAACGGCTGCAGCCCCTAAGTGACAAACGGGTAGTTTTTATCTTTGACGAGTGCCACCGCTCACAGTTTGGCGAGAACCACAAGGCCATCAAGGCGTTCTTTCCCAAGGCCCAACTCTTCGGCTTCACCGGCACGCCGATATTTGATACCAACGCGACCTGCAAGCAGGTGGAAGGCAAGGTAGCCTCCTTCAAGACCACCAAGGATATCTTCCACAAAGAGCTGCACGCCTACACCATCACCCACGCCATCGAAGATCGCAATGTCCTGCGCTTTCATATTGACTATTTCGGGGCGCACGCCAAAGGTGAGAAAGCGGATAGATCCGGGAAAAAGGCAAAGGCCGGTGCCCTACCCACGCAACAGGGGGTTGTCGAGGCTATCTTGGCAAAACATCAGGCAGCCACCGCCGGGCGCAAGTTTAACGCGGTTCTGGCCACTGCCTCCATCAACCACGCCATAGCGTATCACCGCCTTTTTAAGGAAGCGCAGCAGGCCCGGCTGGATGAAGATGATAGTTTTCAGCCCCTGAATATTGCCTGTCTCTTTTCGCCCCCTGCCGAAGGCAACAAGGATGTGGCGCAGCTCCAGGAGGACCTGCCCCAGGAAAGAGCAGACAACCAGGAAGCGCCCAATGAGAAGAAAGAGGCCCTGAAGGCCATCATTGCCGATTATAACGAGCGCTACAGCACCAGCCACGACCTGGGCAACTTTGATCTCTATTATCAGGATGTGCAAAAGCGCATCAAAGACCAGCAATACCCCAACAGCGACCTGGCCCGTGCCCACAAGATTGATATCGTCATCGTGGTGGATATGCTCCTCACCGGCTTTGATTCCAAGTTCCTGAACACCCTCTATGTGGACAAGAACCTCAAATACCACGGCCTCATCCAGGCCTTTTCCCGCACAAACCGCGTCCTGAACGACACCAAGCCTTATGGCAACATCCTTGATTTCCGCAACCAGGAAAAAGAGGTGGACGAGGCCATCGCCCTCTTTTCCGGGGAAGATACGGAACGACCCAAGGAGATCTGGCTGGTTGATCCCGCTCCCAGGGTAATTGATAAGCTGAAAAAGGTGGTCAGCGCCCTGAACACCTTCATGCAGTCGCAGGGTCTGGACTGCACCCCGGAGCAGGTGGCCAATATCAAGGGAGACGAGGCCCGGGCCCACTTTGTCAACGTTTTCAAGGAGGTGCAGCGCTGCAAGACCCAGCTTGATCAATACACCGACCTGTCGGAAGAAGAGCGCATAACAATTGAGGCGGTTATCGCGGAAGACCGGCTGCGCGGCTTTCGCAGCGCCTATCTGGACACGGCCCAGCGACTCAAGCCTCAGCAGGATAAAGCCGGCGATGACGCCGGTCCGGTCCGGCAGCTTGATTTCGAGTTTGTCCTCTTCTCCTCCGCCGTCATTGATTACGACTACATCATGGGGCTGATCTCCCGCTTCAGCCAGGCCGCTCCCAGGAAACAGAAGATGAGCCGCGAGCAGCTCATTGGCATGCTCTCCTCCACCGCCAACTTCATGGACGAGCGTCAGGTGATGGTAGACTATATAAAAACCCTGAAAGAAGGTGAGGGCCTCAGTGAAAAGGCCATCCGCGTAGGCTATGAGGCCTTTAAGGCCGACAGGTTTGCCGGAGAGCTGGCCAAGACCGCCCACAAGCACGGCCTGGAGACCGATGCCCTGCAGGCCTTTGTGGACACCATCATGGGCCGCATGATCTTTGACGGCGAGCAGCTTAGCGACCTCCTGGTCCCGCTGGCGCTGGGTTGGAAGGAGCGGACAACAAAGGAGCTGGCCCTTATGGAGGACCTGATACCGCTCCTCAAAAAACTTGCCCAGGGGCGGGAGATTTCGGGGTTGGGGGCGTATGAAAACTAAAGACAAGACAGCGAAGACCAGTAACCAAAGCCTGGTGCCCAAACTGCGCTTCCCCGAGTTCCAGAATGCCGCGGAGTGGTTTGGAACGACAATCGGAGATATTGGAAGTTTTTATTATGGAAAAAGCGCCCCCAAATGGTCTTTGGAAGAAGATGCTCCAACTCAATGCGTAAGATATGGGGAACTATATACCAAGTTTGGAGCTATCATTACTGGAACATATTCGCGAACCAATATAGACCCAACTAAATTACGGTTTAGCAAAGGTGGGGAAATCTTAGTCCCTCGCGTTGGTGAGAAACCAGAGGATTTTGGGAAATGTTGTTGTTACCTGCCGTTGGAAAATATTGCAATCGGTGAAATGATAAGTGTGTTTGAAACTGCGCAAAACCCATTATTCTATACATATTACTTTAGAAATTTGTACAGACAATTTGCGAAAGTTGTTGAGGGGCAAAACGTCAAGAATCTATACTATGTTGAACTAGAGCCACTTCCAATTCATCGTCCACCACTCCCCGAACAACAAAAAATCGCCGACTGTCTTTCCTCCCTCGACGAGCTGATCGCGGCCCAGGCCCACAAGCTTGACACCCTCAAGTCCCATAAAAAAGGGCTGATGCAGCAGCTCTTCCCCGCCCCCGGCCAAATCACCCCCACCCTCCGCTTCCCCGAGTTCAGGGATACGGGGGAGTGGAAGGAAGTTCAGCTGGGAAACATCGTACACTTTGCTTCTGGCGGTACACCATCGAAAAGCAATCCAGATTATTGGGGCGGAACAATCCCCTGGATAAGCGCTTCTTCGATGTATGACATTAACATACAAAAATCGGATTTGAAGATTACCCAATATGCTGTCGAGAATGGAGCGCGAATGGCCTCAAAAGGTTCTCTGCTTATCTTGGTGCGAGGAAGCATGTTATTCAACAGAGTTCCTATTGGCATTACGACAGTTGATGTTTCTTTCAATCAAGATATTAAGGCCTTGACTCTTAAGAAGGGGGAGCTAAAGCACTTTATCCTTTATCAGTTACTGGCTTTTGAGAATAGAATTCCCATAGATAAAACAGGCATAGGAGCGGGAAAGATTGAGTTGGATGAATTAAAGCGCTTTGTAATGTTTTTGCCAAAAGACACGGACGAACAACAAAAAATAGCCGACTGTTTTTCCTCCCTCGATGAGCTGATCGCGACTCAGGCCCAAAAACTCGACACCCTCAAGGCCCATAAAAAAGGGCTGATGCAGCAGCTCTTCCCCAACCCTGACAAGGCGGCTGAATGACCAAACAAGACCAAATAGAATTAGGTAAAACCCTGTGGGCCATCGCTGATGATCTGCGCGGGGCCATGAATGCGGACGACTTCCGCGATTATATGCTCTCCTTTCTCTTTCTGCGTTATCTGTCGGATAACTACGAGGCTGCTGCCCAAAAGGAGCTGGGCCGGGATTATCCCGAGGCCGGGGGAAACGACAGGCGCTCGCCTTTATCCATCTGGTACGGGGAAAACGAGCAGGATATTGAGCCCTTTGAACAGCAGATGCGCCGCAAGGTGCACTATATTATCAAGCCCGACTATCTTTGGAACTCTATTGCTGAACTGGCCCGCACCCAGAACGACGACCTGCTGCACATCCTGCAGAAAGGCTTCAAGTATATCGAAAATGAATCCTTTGCCTCCACCTTTCAGGGGCTGTTTTCGGAGATCAATCTGGATTCGGAAAAGCTCGGCAAGAGCTACACCGCCCGCAACGCCAAGCTATGCACCATCATCAGCAAGATTGCCGAAGGCATTGCCGGGTTCTCCACCAGCAGCGATGTGCTGGGAGATGCCTATGAATACCTGATCGGCCAGTTTGCCGCCGGATCGGGCAAGAAGGCGGGCGAGTTTTACACCCCGCAGCAGATTTCCTCCATTCTGTCAGCCATCGTCACCCTTGATTGCCAGGACCCCGGCACCGGAAAGAAGAAAAAACTCAAAAACCTGCTGGATTTTGCCTGCGGTTCCGGCTCCCTGCTGCTCAATGTCCGCCATCAGATGGGCGTACATGGGATCGGCAAGATTTTCGGCCAGGAAAAAAATGTCACCACCTACAACCTGGCCCGTATGAACATGCTGCTGCACGGGGTGAAGGATTCCGAGTTTGAGATATTTCATGGCGACTCCCTGCTCAACGAGTGGGACATGCTGGCGGAGGAAAACCCGGCCAAGAAGCTGCATTTTGATGCGGTGGTGGCCAATCCGCCCTTCAGCTACCGCTGGCAGCCCACCGAAGTCCTGGGTGAGAATTTCCGCTTCAAGGATTATGGCCTGGCCCCGAAATCCGCCGCTGATTTTGCCTTCTTGCTGCACGGTTTCCACTTTTTGGCCAGGGAGGGCACCATGGCCATCATCCTGCCCCATGGCGTGCTGTTCCGGGGCGGGGCCGAGGCCAGGATCAGGCGTAAGCTGCTGGAGGACGGCAATATCGACACGGTGATCGGCCTGCCCGCCAACCTGTTCTTCTCCACCGGCATTCCGGTCTGTATCCTGGTGTTAAAAAAATGCAAGAAGCCCGATGATGTGCTGTTCATCAACGCCGGCGAGCATTTTGAAAAGGGCAAACGGCAAAACCGGCTCCTGCCGGAGCACATCGAGAAAATTATCGAGACCTACCAGTACCGTACAGAGGAAAACCGCTACTCCCGCTGCGTGGACATGGAAGAGATCGAGAAGAACGATTTTAACCTCAATATCTCCCGCTACGTCAGTACCGCCAAACCCGAAGAAGCTGTTGACCTGCAGGCGGTGAATGATGAGTTAAATAAGGTGGAGGAGAAGATTGGCGATGCACGCCGGCGCCATAATGATTTTCTTGCAGAGCTTGGATTGCCTCCTTTGCCGTTTACAATGTGATTGTTTTTTCAACAGCCCCATGGTTTGAAAAGGCCCTGGCGGCAAAACAGGAGTTGAATGAAGCGCTCAAAGAGAAGGGTATCGTTGTCGAGCATGTCCTGGTCCGTTATTTTCACTACAGCGATGAAATTCAGAAAAACGGTGAAAAAGCATGTTTAAATTGATCATCAAAAGTTTTCTTTTGTTATTTATTCTTGGGGGGGTGGTCTGTCCGCTTCTTTTTTTATTTGGTGCGATTGATAAAAGTCCTGCCGTGGGCAAACCACCAGGGGTGTCATTTGATCAGGTCAAGCGCATAAAAGAGCTGGTCCGCCGTTACACGCCTGATTCCATGGCGGTCAGACAATCCCTGCAGGTGAAAATTTCCGAACAGGATTTAAATTTGGTGGCCGCTTACGGTGTCTCCCAGTTTATTGACAAGGTTGCGATCTTTCCCCGGATCCGTTTGTCAGATCCGTTTATACATATCACTACCACAGTGCAGATCCCCCAGACCCCTTTGGGCGAATATATCAACACGGCATGTGTTCTGAAAATAGAGAACGGCACTCCCCGGGTCCATTCCATCCGTGTCGGATTCTTTACACTGCCCGGTGCCCTCATCACCTCTGCGTTCTCCTGTTTTGGCCCGGTGCTGCTTGCACCTGAGGATTATAAATTGGTTTTGCAGAACCTGGATGCCGTGCAATCGGTTGCAATACGTGGTCAGCAGTTAAGTTTTACCTATGACTGGAACCCGCAGATCCTGAGCCGGTTGCATGAAAGCCGGAAAACCTTGCTCATTGCCGCGGAACACCAGGATCGTTTGATTCTATACACCAATGCGTTGACCAAATTGTGCGGCACGCTCAAAGAAGACGGTATTAAAACCGTCTCCGTGGTCCGGGTGGTCCGGCCGTTGTTTAAGTTGGCTTTAGACCAAAGTAACGTCTCAAAAGATCCGGTTAAGGAAAATGCGGCACTGCTGCAGACCCTCTCTTTATTTTGCCTTCGCCGGGGGCTGAACCGTTTTGTGACCGCGGAAAAAGCCGCAAAAGTCATTGCGCCTGAATATATTGGTCTCACGCTTTGGGGCAGGCAGGATCTGGTCAGCCATTTTTTTGTTTCTGCCGGGATTGCTGTGTCCGGGGGCAGCAGGTTGAGCCACTTTGCAGGGCTTTACAAAGAGGTGGATGATTCACATGGCGGAAGCGGATTCAGCTTTGCTGATCTGGCCGCAGACAGGGCCGGTGTCAGGCTTGCCGAACTTGCCACAGGATCTGCCCAAAAGGCATCGGCAATACAGCAGAAAATGGCAGCCGCCATAACGGAAGATCAGTTTATGCCCCGGATTGATAATCTGCCCGAAGGGATCATGGCGCTGCAGTTTAAAAAACGGTATTCTGATTTTGATTCAAAGGCCTACACCCTGGTTGAAGATGAGATTACTCGGCGTATTAACGCCTGCTTGGTCTATCAATAGGATTTTTATAAATGACTGAACCGGTTCATGTGATCGGCATGGGGCTTGGCCCGACGGATCTTACCGCATTCCACCTGGCACTCATTGACAGGGCCTCCGTTCTGGTGGGGGGAAAACGGCATCTGTCATATTTTGAGGATACAACGGCCGTAAAAAAAGAGATCTCAAGCCCTGTGTCCGAGGTGCTGGATTTCATTGAAGCGCGTATGGCTGACGGGCTTTTGGTGGTCCTTGCCTCGGGAGATCCGCTTTTTTTCGGCATCGGCAAAACATTGATCGCACGTCTGGGGCCGGACAAAGTCATCATTCATCCCAATGTCACCACCATGGCTGCCGCCTTTGCCCGGCTTAAACTGCCCTGGCAGGATGCGGCTTGGGTGAGCCTGCATGGCCGGGACAATATGTCGGCCCTGGCAACGGCTATGAATGACAGGGATCTGGTGTGTGTGCTCACCGATCCTGAAAACGATCCCTGGATTATTAAAAAACAGGTGGATACCCATGATTATGCCTGGCGAATGTGGGTGCTGGAGAACCTGGGAGCCTCGGAAGAAAAAATTTCTTCCATGGATGAACACGCAGACCCAGATCAGGTTTTTGCCCAGCCCAATGTGGTGGTGCTTCAAAAAGGTGAACGGGCCGCCCCATCCGGCCCCTTGCGTTTGGGGACTCCGGATAACCGGTTTGTCCATGAAAAGGGCCTGATTACCAAGGCCCCGGTTCGTGTTCTCTCTTTGGCGGCCCTGGAACTGGCGTCGGACAATATCTTGTGGGATCTGGGCGCCGGTTCAGGATCTGTGGGGATTGAAGCCTCGTTGTTTTTGCCGGACGGATTTGTCTATGCTGTGGAAAAAAATCAGCGTCGTGTTGAACAGATCAAGGCCAATGCTGAGCGATTCAATGTTAAAAACATCTCTGTCATTTTAGCGGAATTGCCCGATGGGTTGGCAAATCTGCCGGCGCCTGACCGGGTCTTTATCGGCGGCTCCGGCAAAAACCTGGGCCGGGTGCTGGATATGGCGGCAACGGTTTTGAAGCCTTTGGGCAGAATCGTTGTAAATACCGTCCTGTTAGAAACACTGCATCTGGCGGTATCGGTGCTGGAAGCAAAGGGTTTTGGGGTGAGTCTGACCCAGGCCCAGGTCAGCACGTCACGGAACATGCCCTGGGGGCGGCGTATGGAAGCGTTAAACCCTGTGTGGATCATTGCAGGAGAAAAAAGGAAAGATTAAAAGTTTGGGGCCTGTAAAAATGATATACCGGGTGTATGAGTAAAAATTACAGTCGATGATCAAAAAAGTAGCCGTTATAATAGGACTGAAAATAAGGTCCTTAAAAAGGGTCCAAAAAGGAGGTCTTATGCGTCAGGCAAAATTTAGTGTTGAAGAATCACAATCATTATTTCTTAATAGTTTTAAACAATACGGATTCAAGGATAAGAGCGCGATGCTCCGGGCGGCCATTGACCGGTTTAAAAAAGAAATAGAGCTTGAAAGTCTTAAAAAATCAGCGGATCTGTATTCAGAGATTTATTCCGAAGATGATGATCTTAAAGCGCTGACCGACACGGCAGTAAACGGATGGCCGGAATGACAACACTTAAACGGGGAATGGTCATTGACGTGGATCTTAATCCCATTAAGGGGTCGGAAACCGGAAAAATCAGGTCCTGTATCATTGTGACCAATGAGGTGTATAATCAAAGAGTTCCGGTTATCCAGGTGGTGCCGGTAACGGAATGGAGTGCAAACAAGGCCCGGATAAAAACCAATGTTGAACTCCTTCCCTCATCCGGCAACGGCCTGTCTAAAAAATCCATTGCAGACTGTTTGCAGACACGTCCCATAGACCACCGCCACAGATTGATAAAAATTCGGGGGCAATTGGCAGCGGAGCAAATTCCAAAAATCAATAAGGCTTTACAAATCGTTTTTGAATTAGATTCATAGCCCGGATATTTAGAATCCCCCGTTTTTACAAGATTTTAACTTCCCGGCACAAAAAGGAAAGGTCTGATGAAAAAATTTCCGATTATATTTACCGGGGCAGGGCCGGGGGCTCCGGACCTGATTACGGTCAGGGGGATGAAAGCCCTTGAAGGGGCTGATTATATCCTTTACGCAGGGTCTCTGGTGCCCGAAGCTGTGCTGACATGGGCCGGTGACCGGGCAAAAAAAGCCTCCAGCGCCGGCATGCACCTGGACGAGATGGTGGATGCCATGGCCGATGCCTGGGACAAGGGGCTTAAGGTTGTGCGGCTGCACACTGGAGATCCTTCCCTTTACGGGGCCATTGCCGAGCAGATGATGCTGCTGGAGCAACGGAAGATCCCCTACGAGGTAATCCCGGGCGTGACCGCGGCGTTTGCCGCGGCTGCCGCGCTCAAGGTTGAATACACCGTACCGGAACAATCGCAGACCCTGATCTTCACCCGGATGTCTGGCCGGACCCCGGTGCCGGAAAAAGAATCCCTGGAAAGCCTTGCCGCGCATAAAGCCTCCATGGCCATCTACCTAAGTGCCGGTATGGCCGAACAGGTGCAGAACATCCTGGCCGCAACCTATGGACCTGAAGCACCGGTGGCCATTGCCTATCGGGTAAGCCATCCTGAAGAGCGCATTATTGTCACTATCGTAGATCGGTTGGCCGCGACCATGGCGGACAACGGGATCAACCGACTGGCACTCATTATTGTTGGACCCTTTCTCGAGATGGGAAAAAATGCCAAATCACTGCTGTACGACCGGGCCTTTGCCCATGGATATCGGGACAGGGCGTGATCGACTGGGCTGAGAAAAAGCTTGCGGTGTGGGTGCTGACACCCCATGGAATGGTCCTGGCAGGCCGGGTGAAACAGGCGTTGCCCCATACTGAGCTGTTTGCATCACTAAAACTTGCGCCGGGTGAGTCCTATACCGGGTTCTCGACTTTGGCCAAGACCCTGGCGCAGGTCTGGGACCGATATGATGCGCATTACTTTATTATGGCAACCGGTATTGTGGTGCGGACCATTGCTCCCCTGCTCCAGGATAAAACAAAAGACCCTGCCGTGGTGTGCGGGGATGAGGCCGGTCATTTTGTGATCAGTCTGGTGTCAGGCCATATTGGCGGTGCCAATGACCTGGCCGTCAAACTTTCGCAGATACTTGGGGCAATGCCTGTGATCACCACGGCCACGGATATCAACCAGGTGCCGGCCATTGATGTGATTGCCCGGGACCAGGGACTTTATATCGAAAATAAAGCGGCCATTAAACATGTGAGCATGGCCTTTATCAAGGGGGAACCCCTGCCGGTTCATGACCCGTTTCAGCTGGTGTCACCGCATCTGCCGTCCGAGCTCATGAAAGATCCCTCCTTATTTTCTTCTGAAAAATCCGGAATATGGGTGGATTACGCAGTCCGGGACCTTCCGGAAAAAGTTCTGGTGCTGCGCCCCAAAATGCTGGTGGCCGGTATGGGATGTCGAAAAGGCGTGACTCGTCGGGAACTTGAAGATCATTTGCAACAGGTCTTTCATGCCCAGGGGGTCAGCGTAAACAGTTTGTCCAAAATCGTCTCCGTGGATCTTAAAGCAGATGAACCCGGGCTTCTGGCGCTTGCCCGAACCTTAAACGTGCCCATTGAATTTTATACAAGAGACGAACTGGACCAGGTGAAGAGAGTGCCCAATCCCTCTTCCCTGGTGAATAAACATATAGGAGTCAAGAGCGTATGCGAAGCAGCAGCCATGCTGGCAACGGGCACAACTTGTCTGTTAATACCGAAAACGGCAAGTCGAAAAGTAACCCTTGCCCTGGCGGCAATGCCCTTTACATCATAGGTACAGGGCCTGGAAAGGCAGACCACATGTCCGGCCGGGCATGTCAGGTGCTCGAGGCCTGCGATATTGTGGTGGGGTACAAAACCTATCTTGAACTGATCAAAGATGTGATTAAAGACAAGCAGACCCTTGCCACGGGCATGACCAGGGAGGTGGACCGGGTTCAGGCGGCCATTGATGCCGCCCTTGGCGGCCACTGTTGCGCCCTGGTTTCCGGCGGTGATGCAGGTATCTACGCCATGGCAGGCCTGGTTTTGGAGATGCTGGCATTAAAGAAGATTGCCTGCAATACCGGCGAACAAGGCGGCCTGTGGGTTGAGGTGGTGCCGGGCATCCCCGCTCTTGCTGCCGGTGCTGCACTTTTGGGCGCGCCGTTGACCCATGATTTTGCAGCCGTCAGCCTAAGTGATCTGCTCACCCCCTGGGAGATCATTGAAAAACGCCTGGATGCAGCAGCCTTTGCCGATTTTGTTATTACTATTTACAACCCCAAAAGCAAAAAGCGCGACTGGCAGCTTAACCGGGCCATGGAGATCATTTTAAAACACCGGGCCGGCACCACCCCTGTGGGTATTGTCACAGGTGCCATGCGGGACAACCAGAAGATCGTTTTGTGTGCCCTTAAAGATCTGGACAAGGCCGAGGTGGGCATGCAGAGCATCGTGATTGTGGGAAACAGTTCTACATTTATCTATAATGAGTTAATGATCACCCCCCGGGGGTACAGCAAAAAGTACGAAATATGAGTGTTGAGATAAAGCAGGCAAAATGTATCGCTGTTCTCGGTACAGGTTCTGATGTAGGCAAGAGCGTGGTTGCCACAGCCCTTTGCCGGATTTTTTCAGACCAAGGGCATAAGGTGGCCCCCTATAAGGCCCAGAATATGTCCAATAATTCCGGAGTTACCCCGGAAGGGCTTGAAATGGGCCGTGCCCAGATTGTCCAGGCCGAAGCTGCCCGCATTGCCCCCCATGTGGACATGAATCCGGTATTGCTCAAGCCCGTGACCCAGATCGGCTCCCAGGTGGTGTTGCTGGGAAAGGTGCATAAAGATCTCTCCGCTGCCGAATATCACCGGGAAAAGGCAAAACTTTGGGATACGGCCTGCGGGGCCCTGGATCGGCTGCGCGCCGTCAATGATGTGGTGGTGATGGAAGGGGCCGGTTCCTGTGCTGAAGTCAATCTCATGGCACGGGATATCGTAAATCTGAAAATGGCGGCCTATGCCAGGGCACCCGTAATCCTCACGGCTGACATTGACCGGGGCGGGGTGTTTGCCCAGATCGTGGGAACCCTGGCCTGTCTGAACAAGGCTGAACAGGATATGATCGCAGGCGTTATCATCAACCGGTTCCGGGGCGATATTGCGTTGTTCAAAGAGGGCGTGGCATGGATCGAAAAAAAGACCGGCAAGCCGGTTTTCGGCGTGCTGCCCTGGGTGAATCATCGTATTCCCAACGAAGACTCTGTGGTGATCGAGCAGGCTGTGGCCAAAATTGATCCTGCCCAAACCCCCACGGTGCTGGTCGTGCGTACTCCCCATATCTCCAATTTCACCGATTTTGATCCCCTGTTTCAGGTGGATGGATTAGGCGTGGATTTTGTTGAGCATCCAAGAGATCTGGCTGCCTACAAAGCCGTAATTCTGCCGGGCTCGAAGAGCACATGCAGCGACCTCAACTGGCTTGCCCGAACCGGTTGGGCCTCCAAAATTCAGACTTATGTAAAAAACGGCGGTCATGTTCTGGGCGTATGCGGCGGCTACCAGATGCTGGGCACCAAAGTCCATGACCCCCACGGTCTTGAAGGCACCCCGGGCGACACCGATGGATTGGGGCTTCTGCCCTTTGAAACGGTACTCAAAGCGCCTAAAACCACTACGATTTCTCGGTTTGAATGGGACGGCGTTCCGGGTATTGGTTATGAGATCCACATGGGCCGGACAGTTTCCGTCGACCGGATTGCTTCGGGCAAACCCGAAGACAACGGCCTGTTAAGGGTAAAAGAGAGAAACAGGCAGGCCTGCACCGATTTTGACGGTGCAGCGACTGACTCGGGGCGGGTCATGGGCACTTACATGCACGGCTTTTTTGACTCCGCTCCCATCCTTAAAAAATGGCTTTCACTTCTGGGTTTAAGCGAACTTGATCCCCCGGAATCCTGCGGCCTTCAGGAGAGGGACCGGCAGTACGACATGCTGGCCCGCCATTTTGAAACCCATGTGGATGTGCCCGCTATTGTAAATACCATGAACTATATCCATTGAATTTTTCAACTAAAGGTAACATATCTAAAAAAATAGCATAATGCAAATAATTATTTGCATTAATAGGGTTATATGTCATATAATACAAATAAATATTTGTGTTATAAATAGGTACTTATGAATGATGCGGTTTGTAATAATGTATTAACTCAGCTCGGGCAGCGTCTGAAGCAGGGTAGGTTGATGCGGGAAGACTCCCAGGAGGATTTTGCATTCAGGATCGGCGTTTCTGTCCCGACGCTGCGCAAGATGGAGACAGGCAGTCCCCAGGTCTCCATCGGTACCTGGGTAAAAGCGTTGGATATTCTAGGTTGTATTTCTGACATGGATAAGCTGATTGCACCTAAAGAATCGTTGGCAGAACGGTTTGAGATCCAACACAAGTATGCAGGCAGGCAACGCGTTAAACGGAGTAGGTAATGCTAAAGCTCAATGCTGTGTTAAGCCTTCCAGGCGGTGGGCATTTGCTCTGCGGTGAAATTTTTACCACCACGCCTGATGCCCGGGGCCGGATTCAGGGATCTTTCCGGTATACGAAAGAGTACCTGTCAACTCCTGATGCTTTTCCCCTTGATCCGGTACACTTGCCTTTAGGCACCGCTGAAATTGAGGCAGATCGTCCCCAGGGAGTACATGGCGTGTTTGAAGATGCTTTGCCGGATGACTGGGGCAGGGCGCTTTTATCCGCAAAGTACCATATCCCCAGGGCAGAACAAACGGTGCCCAATTTATTAAAATTTCTGGGAACAAGCGGTCTGGGAGCATTATCTTTTTATTCCGGAAAGGAAAACGCGTATGTGGACCCTTCAGCAGCCATTCATAATTTATCCGGGATAGTAGAAGCGGCGTTAAATTTTGATGCCGGCCTTCCTGTTGATGGAAACGACCTGAAAGCGCTTTTTATTTGCGGCAGTTCTCCCGGCGGCGCCCGTCCCAAGGCCCTGATTAAAACCAATGACGGCAGGCAGTGGATAGCAAAATTTCCCAAACTCAATGACCGTTATCATGTTGAAGCAATTGAAGCAGGAACCCTGTGCTTGGCAGATAATGCCGGCCTGAATGTTCCCAATTTTTTTATCCAAAAAGCCGGTAAGCGAAGCGTCTTGCTTGTGGAACGGTTTGATATGACAGCGTCCTTGGGCCGCAACCACATGATCAGCATGCAGACCTTGCTGGACGCTGACGGATATTACAACCTGTCCTATTCGGATATGTTTTTGATTATCAATAAATTCAGCAGCAAGCCCCGAAAAGATACAGATGCGCTGTTCCGGCAAATGGTATTTAATGCCGCCATCAGCAACACAGATGACCACCTTAAAAATTTTGCCATGCTTCATACCGAATTCGGATTTTGTCTCTCTCCTGCGTATGACCTGCTACCGGATATTTATCATAACAGGGAGCATCGTTTATCTTTTCCCCAAGGGGCTGGTACATTGCCTCCGGACAGAAAGATTCTGGAAAGAATCGGTCATGTATATAAAGTGTCGAATCCGGTCCGAATCATCGGCGATATTTATCAATCCGTGTCTTGTTGGCAAGATGTATTTGAAGAATATGACGTTCCCCAAAAGGATATCCAGCGGCTTGAACCCGCCATAAGCCGTGGATTAAGCCGGATTCAACCGTAAGGATTAATTGCCCTTATCCATGTCGCTTGCCGGTAAACACATGAATCGACCGGTCTTTCTCTTTACCGATTGCCGGGTCATTGGGCGCGTTTTCATCCCAGGAAACCAGGGCCTGCGGGTCCGTTACCACGATCACCGGACATCCGGCGCGGAAGGCGGTCCGCTCCACGGCACTGCCGGCATACCATTTTGTACCCTGTTTCTTTGTGTGGGATCCCAGAATGATTATGTCGGCATTGTTTTTTTCCGCACATTTAACAAGTTCCAGATGGGGCAACGCCCCTCCCCAGATTTGATAGGTGTAGTCGGTCTCTTTGATCAAATCCCGGCAGAACGCTTCCAGGCGTTTTTCCGTATTTTTTAGGTCTGCTTCAGAATCTTCCTTGGTATACTTGGGATACGGCGGCACGGGGATCATGTGAAAGGGGAAAATTTTCGACCCGAATTTTTCCGCCGTTTTCCGGGCAAAAAACAAGGCGCATTCGCAGGATACGGAAAAATCCACCCCCACCACAATGTTTTTGAATGCCGCCGAGGACAAGTGAACTGAGGGATTGATAATCATCACCGGACAATTTTCCCGCATGACCACACCTTCCACGGTGCTGCCAATCTTTCCGGCCATCCGGACGGTACCCCTTTGAGCGGCACGTTCGGAATGGGGACCAAGAACGATCATGCCCGCGTTAAGGTGCCGGGATTGACGAACAATCTCTTCCCAGGGGAATCCGCAAACAACCTGAACATCAAAATCTATGCCCGCCGGCAATATGGGTTTATAAAAATCGAAAAGTTCTTTCTGGACAATTTCCTGATATGCCGAGGAAAAATTGATCTCCTCGTTGGTTTTAAAATCCTTAACCAGGTGTCGGTTGTTTTCATGGGAGGACTCCGCTACATGAAGAATGTTGAGCTTGGCTTGATGGGTTTCGGCGATGGCAGCAGCGCCTGTCACCACGGGGTCTTTAACTCCCACAAGGTCTGTCGCTGCTAAAATGTGTTTGAACATGGCTCCTCCTTTCTTTTTTATGCATCAGGCCCTGTGCCTGTTGTTTGAGTACATTAATTTTTTAAATTATCCGGGGTAGAATTTTTGAAAGAGACGCATCCATGGATGCTTCGGTATCCACTTTTATATAGTGGTCCGTCTCTGTTTTTTGAATCGGTTCAAACCGGCTCTTAAATGATTGGAAATGGGAAATCCGCGCATCAGATATTGTGTCCCGGCCCTTTCTCATGATCAACCTTTCCTGTAGAACAGGGTCCGGTACCGTGCATTCGGTAAACACGATGCCTGCACCTGATTGCTCAGCCAGACAAACCACTTGTTTTCGGTATGTTTCCCGGCTGAAGGTCGCATCTATTACCACGGAGTTGCCTTTTTTAATTTCTTTTTCTGCCAGAGATACAAGCGCGTCATAGGTCCGGCCGGTAGCGGTTTCCGAATACATTCCTTTTTCAAAAGGCATGTTCTCAGGATCCGTGGGCGGGGCTGAAAAAATTTTTTTCCGGACCACATCCGAATTGATGGACCGGATATTCAGTGCCAGGGAAAGGGCTTGTGCCAAAGTGCTCTTTCCGGATGCCGGCATACCGCAGATTACCCAGATCATGGGTCTGGAGAAGCGATCGGCATACCGGTTCGAAAGGGCAAGGTATTTTTTTGTCTTTTTTAAAAGTTTATTGCGTTCCTGTTCGCAAACATCATGCTCCTGCAGGCGGATGCAATTAACCTTAAAGCGTACCATGGCCCGGTAGCATTTATAAAAATTCATCAGTACATATACTTCGGGGTCATGACTATAGCCTGCATATGCTGAAAGAAACTTTTCAGCCAAAGCCGGAAATCCCAGAAGTTCCATATCCATGACCAGAAACGCCAGGTCCGCACCCACGTCCTGATACCGGAACCGGTCATTGAATTCAATACAGTCAATGATCTGAATCCCGGTGTCTGTGAAATAAATATGACCGGTTCTTAGGTCCCCATGGCAGTCCCGGAACCGTTTGTTTTCCATGCGGCGAAAAAACAGGGGCGGGTGCCTGTTTAAAAAGGCGTCTGTCCTGGACCATACCGACTGAAAACAATCGCTGTCAAACATTGACCCGAGCAGAGATTGGGCCTGTTTAAAGTTTTCATCGCAGTTCTGTTGGATTGTTTCAAAGGCCGCTTCCATATTGGGCGGCCTGTGGGATGTATCGGAACCGTAAAATTCGGACAGCTCCATTGCCAGCCGGTCAATATCCTTATTCCCGATTTTTCCGGATCGCAGCAGCTGTTTCATGGAATGGGTCTCGGACAATTTGCGCATCCTTACGGCATATTCAACAACCGTTCCGTCGCCGCCTAGGTAAAAAAGATCCCCTTTTCGGGTAATTTCCGTGACATCCAGGTATACGTCATTTGTCAGCCGGCGATTTAATGCGACCTCGCGGGTGCAAAAATGTCTGCGTTTTTCAAGGGTTGTGAAATCAAGGAACCCCAGGCCCACGGATTTTTTAATTTTATAAACAAGATCGCCTGCCAGGAACACCATGGAAATATGGGTTTCGCAGACTGTTACAGTGTGAACAGGGTGGGGATAAAACTCCGGAGTCCGCATTTGTTTAAACAGCGCTTTTTGAAGGGCCGATTCTCTCATCTTCACTGGTGTGTTCCCCCGTTTGGAAGATTTTAGATAATATTAATTGTAGCACAAATATAGTCAAAAACAATGTTAGATTACCCTGAGCGATTGTTAATTTTGATTTTTGAATTCGAAATGTTTTTACGTAACAATTTTGTTCGCATATCTGCCGGCAATTTTTTTGGGATAACTGACTGGACAAATGTATGCGATATTGAGTATATCAACAAAATCGCCCCTGTCATGGGAGAATAGATTTTTAATATTTATGACTTCATTATTTTTTAAGAGAGTGAAAATATGAAAAATCAGGATATCAAGAAATCCATACACAAATTATTGAATTTTGCCGGCATCACCGTTAACGGAAGCAATCCCTACGATATTCAGGTGAAAAATGACCGGTTTTACCAACGAATAATCCATGAACCTGCTCTGGGGCTTGGTGAAGCATATATGGATAACTGGTGGGAGTGCCGTGCCCTGGATCAGTTCATCGCAAAAGTGTTGTGCGCAAACCTTGGACAAGTATTAAAAAAGGAGTGGCGGATCACATGGAACCTGTTAACGGCAAAGCTTTTTAATCAACAGTCTTCCAAGCGTGCCTTTATGGTGGGCCAACGCCACTATGACATCGGCAATGATCTTTATCAGGGCATGCTGGACAAACAAATGCAGTATACCTGCGGATACTGGAAAGATGCCACCACCCTTGATCAGGCCCAGGAGGCGAAACTGGCACTGGTCTGCCGGAAATTAAAACTGGAACCCGGTATGAAAGTTCTTGAGCTGGGATGCGGGTTTGGCGGGTTTGCCCACTATGCGGCAACAAGGTACGGCGTTGAAGTGACTGGATACACCGTCTCCAAAGAGCAGGTCAAATTTGCAGAAAAACTATGCAAAGGGCTTCCTGTTGATATCCGGCTGGCAGATTACAGAACCGCCACCGGAGAATATGACCGGGTACTCTCCATTGGTTTAATGGAGCATGTGGGGTATAAAAATTATGGCACTTACATGAAACTGACCAATCGGTTGCTAAGGGATGACGGCATTGCTTTGGTTCATACCATCGGTCGTAATGATAGTCGTTGTGCCTGCAACTCATGGACTGCAAAATATATTTTCCCCAATGGCATGCTTCCCTCCATTGCCCAGTTGGGAAAAGCCATGGAAAACCAATTTGTCATGGAGGACTGGCATAACTTTGGAGAGGACTACGATAAAACATTAATGGCATGGTACGAAAATTTCAGACAGGTGTGGCCCAAACTTAAAGATAGATACAACGATCGGTTTTATCGCATGTGGGAGTATTATCTGTTAAGCTGTGCCGGAGGATTTCGGTCTCGATCCATGCAGTTATGGCAGATTGTGATGACTAAACAGGGAACTTCAGCGCCCTGTTGTCGCCTTGTGTAAGAGACAAGAAACTAGAAACAAGAAAATAGATACAAGAGGACGAAGCGCCTGTGGCGCCCAATTTAAATCGTCTTCGACAATAGCTTAGGAGGGGTATGATTAACAAGGAGATCATTATCGTCGGAGGCGGTCCTGCCGGTGCCGCCTGCGCCTGGACGCTCAAGCAAAAGGGGATCACGCCCCTGGTGCTGGATAAATATTCTTTTCCCCGGCCCAAGGTTTGTGCGGGATGGATTACCCCTGCCGTATTTAAGCTTCTTGAACTCCGAGGAGATGATTATCCTTACACCGTAAGTCAATTTGATAGAATTAATTTTCATCTGTTTGGTCTAAAAATTCCTGTACCCACTCGTCAATATGCTGTCAGACGATATGAATTTGATGCCTGGTTGATCTGCCGCGCCGGTGTCCCGGTTAACACCTATTGCGTAAGAAATATCATCCGGAAGAACGGTTTTTATATCATTGACGACCAGTATCAATGCAAGTACCTCATTGGTGCCGGCGGTACCCATTGCCCGGTTTACAAGACGTTTTTCACTCAAACGCGTCCCCGTCCTCCCAAATCCCTCATTGTTGCCGTTGAGAAGGAATACCCATATGATATTTCGCATCATCAATGCCATTTGTGGTTTTTTGATCATGGTCTGCCTGGGTATGCCTGGTATCTTCCCAAGGGAAATAACTGGTTAAACATCGGCATTGGCGCAAAATTCCATACGTTGAAACAGCGGGGACAGAACATTATGGATCAGTGGCGTCATTTTACAATGGATCTTCAAAAAAAGGGGTTTATCAGGGAAAATCCACCTATTCCCAAAGGTCACAATTACTATTTTCAGCATGGTCCGGAAAAATACCGACAGGACAATGCCTTCATCATCGGAGATGCGGCAGGGCTCTCTACTCTGGATATGGGAGAGGGTATCCATGGCGCTGTTTTAAGCGGTATCCGTGTGGCAGATGCCATCGTAGACAACAAACCGTTTGTTTTGCCTCACCCGCCAAGGTTCAGCCTGCCGAAAATACTCTTGCCTCATTAATGGACAAAATACTTCACCCATAGCGTATGGGATGATATCTACACAGCCAATATGTTTTTGGCAGGTATCTGTCATGATTGGTTCATATAAGTGGCCTGGGAAACAGTTCCGGTCAAGGTCAGGCGCTTTTCCCAAAAGCGCAGTCGGGAAACCGGCAGATCGGGCAGTTCCGGCACAGTCCCCCGTGACAAAGGCTTGCCAGCTCCCGTTTTCCAGGACGCTCTCCGGCCATGATCCGGGGCAGCATCAGGTCAAATATGGTGGTGCGGTGATACAACCCGCAGGCCGGCAGCCCCATGATAGTGATCTTAGGAGTATAGCCCAAAAGAAACATGGCCCCGGGCAGCACAGCGGCTGAGTAGTGGACTTCATCAAAGCCAACTGCCTCAATAGATTCCCGGGTGACATCATCGGGGTCCACGGACATGCCGCCGGTGGTGATGATCAGGTCGGTCTCCTTGTCCATGTAATCCCGGATTTGGGCGGAAATACGCTTCCGGTCATCGGGCAGGATATTCACCTCAAGTATCTGTGCCCCAAGCCGGGCTGTTTTTTCTTCCACAATGGCCTGGAACCGGTCCTGGATCAGGCCGTCATAAACTTCATTGCCGATGATGGCTAGCCGGATTTTCAACGGATTGAACATTGAAACTGAAAAGATGGGATAGGCGGATTTCGCCAAGGCGGTCGCCTGGTCGAGTTTTGCCCGGTCAATGACCAGGGGAATGGCCCGGGTGGCTGCCAGGCTGTCGCCTTTGTTTACGGCGATATTGGTATGGATACTGGCGCACATGACATCGTCCAGCATGTTGAATTCCGTCAATGCCGCCACATTTACCCTGAACAGCCCGGGATATGCCGCATACAGCTGCAGCTTGCCTTCGCTGGGTGTGCCGGAAAACTCAACCCCCGGTCCGGCCAGGGCTGATGCAAGTTCAAACACTGCCTCATCCTCATGCACCTGGGTCTCATCAAGATCCAGCACATAGAGGTTATTTTTTCCCATGCGCATGAGTCTACAGATATCTGCGGCCTGGACCCGGTCTCCGCGTTTGAAGGCCGGTCCCTTGGACTTGTCGGGAATGATTTCGGTCATATCATGGGCAAGGGTCATGCCGCAGGCGTCCTGAACATGGACGGTTTTAAAGGGTGATGGTTGTGGGTTAGACTGTTTTTTCATGGTTAAGTGTCTGCTCAAAATAAGATCCAAATGCACAATTGGGGCATAGAATCATCTTATTTTTAACGCTTCCTTTTCTATTTTTTTTAAGTTCCTGACGGCTTGCTTCGGTATTTTTCAGGATCAATGGCATACCGTTTCATGATCTGCTGAAGTGCCTGGCGGTCCATGGCGCAGCGCCTGGCTGCCTGGGTGATGTTGCCTTCGGTCATGGAGAGTATGGCACCGATGTAGTTATGGTTAAACTGGGTCAGGGTGTTTTCCTTGGCCTCCTTATAGGTCAGTTGCTCCATGTCTGTACCCAAGTTCATGCAGGCGCAGTCATTGGCCCCATTTTTATTGATGGGGATATCGGCCAGCTGGATGGTATCTGAGGTTGCATAAAGAATCCCCTGGATAATTACATTTTCAAGCTCTCTGACATTGCCCTGCCAGGGGTGCTTCATGAAGAGATCCATCACGTTCTCAGACAAATGCTTGGTTGGTTTATTTAATTTTTCACAGTTTTTGGTCACAAGGTGATCGCATAACAGCGGGATATCCGTGATTCGATCCCTTAGCGGTGGCAATTCAATGGTGATCACCGAAAGCCTGTAAAAAAAATCCTCCCTGAATTCCTTGTCTTTGATTTTCTGCTGCAGGTCCTGGTTGGTGGAGGCGATGATTCTGACATCCACATGGGCCACCCGGGTGTCGCCCAAAGGTTTCACTTCCTTTTCCTGGATTACCCTTAAAAGCTTGGTCTGGATGGTGGGGCCTACATCTCCGATTTCATCCAGGAAGATGGTGCCGTGGTCGGCTTCCTGGAAAAGCCCCGTTTTGTCACGGTAGGCATTGGTGAATGCCCCTTTTTTATATCCGAATAATTCACTTTCAAGGATATGCTCGGGGATGGTGGGGCAGTTAACCGGGATATAGGGTTTGTTTTTTCTGGGGCTCAGGGCATGAATGGATTTTGCGGTCAGGTCCTTGCCTGTGCCGGATTCTCCGGTGATCAGGACCGTGACATCCGAGTCAGCAACCAGCGCTATTTTTTCAAACACCTTCTGCATGACAGGGCTTTGCCCGATCAAGGGCAGGGATTCGTTCCGGCAGGCTTTCTGGAGGCGCCGATTTTCAGATATCAGTTGGCTGCGTTCCAGGGCTTTTTGAATTTTAAAGATGATTTCATCCTGCTCAAAGGGCTTGGCAATGAAATCGTAAGCTCCTTTTTTAATCCCAGCCACAGCAGATTCAATGTTGCCGTAAGCGGTGAGCATGACCACCGTCAGATCAGGATATTTTTGTTTCAATTGCTCCAGGAGATCAAACCCATCCATTCCGGGCATTCGGATGTCACTGATGACAAGATCAAAGGCCGTGTCGGCCAATCCAAGTATATTCAGGGCCATTTCACCGGAAAAAGCCATGGTCACCCGGCAGTTCAGTTCGGGTTCAAGAGTACGTTGGAGAAGACGGGTCATGTCCTTTTCATCATCCACCACAAGAATATTGGTCGTCATTGTTTACTCCCATTGCTGTTGGTGTTTAGAAGGGGTAATCGGATGGTAAATTTTGCCCCCTCGCCTTGCCGGTTTTCAGCCATGATTTCACCCTGGTGTCGGCGGATAATGCCGTATCCCACGGACAGGCCGAGCCCTGTACCCTGGCCCACGGGTTTGGTGGTAAAAAAAGGATCAAAGATTCGGGACAAGTGTTGCTTTTGAATCCCAGTGCCGTTGTCCTTGACAAGAATCAGCACATGAGAAGCTTCTTTACGGGTGATAAGCTCTATGACGCCTTTGGGATTATCATTGACGGCGTGACACGCGTTGATCATCAGGTTTAAAATCACCTGGGTCAATTCCTGGGCATTGCCCTTCACCCAGAGAGATTCATTTTCCCAAAGATTGAGCTGGATCTGGACTTTTCGGAAATCAGAGTGTTTTTTCAGGAAATTGATGACACCGTCCAGCATTTTGTGGATATCCACATTTCCCATTTCCCCGGAACCCTTTCTTGAAAAGGAGAGCAGGTTGCTGACAACTTCCCTGCAGTTTTTTACATGTTTTTCAATGGTTTTCAAATCTTCATCAAATTCAGACTTCTCTTTAAGCATAAGCTGGGTGTAGCCAAGGATGATACCCAACGGATTATTGATTTCATGGGCCACGCCTGCGGACAACTCGCCTAAAGCTGCTAATTTGTCGGCCTGGGCGATTTGCTGCGCCATCTGTTTTTTTTCGTTGATATCCTTGATAATGAAATGAAAGGTTTTGGCACAGCCGAAGGCCCCGTAATCCACGCCGCCGGTGATGATCACCCGGATCTTCATGTTATCGGAGTTTAAAATATCGCACTCTTCGTTGAGAACATATTCGTTGGTCGTTAACTGGGTTGAAATATGTTCCCAATCCGGGGCATAAACGATGAAATCCATCAGTCCCATGTTCTGTTCCAGCATCTGTTCCTTTTTATATCCTGTCAGGGTGATGCCTGCGTTGTTAATCTCCTGGATTTTGAAATGTGCGTCAGTCACCAGAATGGTGTCCAGGGAGTATTCAAAAATGCGGCGGGCCTTATGTTCTGAACTTGTGAGCATCTCCGTACGTTCCACCACCTTTTGCTCCAGGGTCTGGTTTAAACTTAAAAGCTGACCATGGGCGGCTTCCAGTTTTTTTCGGGAGGTCAGAATTTTTTCGTTTATTTTCCAGCTCTGGTTGAAAAACAGTGTGATCAGGCTCACCAGCATAAAAGAGACTGTATTGACGCTGCCGGAAAAGGCGGCGATGGTCTGCCAGGTGTCGGTATGGGAAGTTAAAATTAGAAACTGGCGCAGGATATGGCCAAAGGAGCGTGATACGCCAAAGATCATAAATCCCGTGGAGATCCACACAAGATAAAGAAACAGGGCATTATCCTGGTCGGTTTCCCTTAAAATCCTGGCTTTGTAGCAGCATAGAAGTGAAAACACCACCATGGCAAAGGAGCCTATAATATCTATGGCCACCATCGGCAAATAGGGGACAATCATGGGTTTTGTCCTTGTCCGGCCTTTTGTTCGTCCACCAGGCATGAAAGCCCTTTGTACATCAGGAACATGGCCGGCACGCACAGCAAATGGTCCAGTTTCAGGCCGTAATATACCCAGCCCAGCAGGTCTGAATTGTTCTGGGTCCGGATGTTGGCATATCCATTGGCCAGTCCTTCTACACTGACGGCATAAATCTGGTTGTCCAGGAAATGGCCCGCAATGGCGCAGCCGTTCCAAAGAATGAAAAAAAATGATGAAAGCTGGATCAGACGCCACCCTTTATATACGGTCAGGCCCTTGCCACTGATGATGAACATCAGCACAACCATTGAGAAAAGAAAGAACATGTGCCCGATCTGGTGCGTAATGATCCCTTCGGAACTTGAATGAAACTGCAGCGCATACAAATTTTCGGGCAATGCAAGCAGAAGGTATGATAAAACCGTCAGCACGGTGCAATTAAGATATTTCACGCTCTTGTTTCCTCAATGGGTTTTTCTATACACGTCTATTATAGAAACCAATTATTGGGGTTTCAATGGGAAATTCGTTCCGGAATCCGGCGCGACGCCTTTCTCATAATTACAATCTTTGGGATTCAGGCTGACATTTCTGCCAGCTTTCTGTGAACTGAAGCAAAATAGGGCAGATAAGGCCTAAGCTTTCCAAACACGATTCGCGCCAGAACATAAATGGGAAAGAACGAAAATGTATAGCCCACGGAATCTGCAACCAGGGAGAACGGAAAGGCAATGGGAAAATCAATACCGGCAAATCGTGTCTGCATCCAGCCCAGGGCAAAGGGCACGGGCCACAAAATGGCGGCCGAATGGGCCAGCATGGCAAAAAATTTGCGTCCCCAGGCATCTGTGGCCTCTTTATTCAGCGCTTTGTATTCCGCCATGTTTCCTGTTTCATAGGCCTTAATGGAAAGGGCTTCCTTTTCTTTCATACGGTTGGACAGGCCGGTAAGATAAGCGGTGTTGGCCCTGATGGCAAGTGAAATGGTCAATTCTCCCAAAAGGACGGCAATGAGGGAAAGACAGAACGTTCCGATCAGATAATCAACCATGCCAATGCCCGTCACCCGGTAGAAAAAAATAATATAACTGTCAATGGCGTAGTAGAACTGATTGAATCCGTTGACCATTTTTTACTCCTTTTTCTTTTTGTGCTTCCGGCAGGTTGCTGAGGCTGCCTGCCGGACAGTACTAATTAAGTATTCTAAAGGATGGCAATACCGAAAAAACCTTTCAGGGTATACCGGATGCCGATGTAGAACGCTAAAATCAGGAAAATCCATTTCAACACCTTTTCAGGGATGTACTTTCCGGTTCTGGGTCCGATCATGGATCCAACAAATACGCCCGCAAGTTCAAGGCCGATCATGGGCCAGTAAACTATGACCCCTTTGAGCACCATGAAGTTGAAGATGGAAAAAAACATCCCGATGAGAACCGCCAGAGATGAGGTGCCCGCAACGACGAACATGGGAAGCCCCACAACACTGGTCAAAAAAGGCACGTAAAGGAAGCCGCCGCCGACACCGATGAAGGAGGCCATCGCAGAGATACAAAAGCCCCCGATAAAGGCCCAGATGGGGCTGAATGAAAATTTTTGGCCGAAAAAAGAAATTTCTGTTCTGGTAAGACTCCAATTCAGGGTTTCTACCCCCTGGCCTTTAATGGAGCCTTTATTTTTGACCGCATCCTCAAATGCCTTGGCTGCGGCTTTGGCTGCTTTTTTTGAGGCCTGGCCCTTGGGGGACATTTCATAGACCATGAAGGCAAAAATCAGGAATACACATAGGCCGAACCAGCCCTGGTACTGTGAAAATTTCACCTTTCCGGCGGTGGTGAATACCACCAGTAATGTGGCAAAAAGTGCACCGGCACCCATGAATGCGCCCAGGGAGGTTACCAGACGTTTCTGCCTGCCGTAGGTGATACTGGAGACAAGGGCGGAAAACCCACCCAACCACTGGTTGGAAACGCGGATGCTGTCGGTGAGTATTTTGTTGATGGTGGGGGAGGTATCCTGAAATGTTTTGGCATAGGCACCCATTCCGTAAATGGAAATGTGACCCACACCGGCCATAACGCCACCGAATGCGCCTATGGTTGAGAAAATCCAGCCCACCCAGACGGCCCAGCAAAAGCAGAGCAGCAAACCCGGAGCCGGTGCCCCAGGAATGCCGAAGATACCTGTCGGCGCCGACGGATCGATTTGACCCGGTCCGGTGCCCTGGGGCACAGCTGCAATAGCATCGGCAAGCGGGTCGGCCATAACAGGGGTCGCGGCCATCATCGGCAGCATCAGTGTTGCTGCCGTCAAAAAAAATACAAACCACTTAAACTTCAATGTCATTCATTTTCTCCTTTTTTCGTTTCAATCAAATCGTTGAGTTTCATACCTGATCCCCCAATCGTCTCAGACAATCCTGGGGAAGCCGGTGGGTGCCTTTGCCTTCCAGGCTTACCTCCACCAGGGCATCCGGGTCGTTCACCGAGGTGTCCGGATCCACAATAAACCCATGGGAACCTATAAAATCATTCATATAGTCCTCCCAGGCATCGTCCGTGGACGCCTTGAATACCTCTATCTTATCTCCCCGTTGAAATGTCATTTTTGCCTCCTGTTCTATGGGATGGGTAAAGCACCGGTGTTTGCGGCGTTGGAAACCGCAGCTTTTCGGCGCAGGCAGTTATTACACAGCAGCCGTTTTTCCGTGGCCGGTGTGATGTTCCTGGTTTTTCCAGCAATAAAGCGGGTGTATTCCACAGAGCCAAGTTTCGCACCGCAGGATTCACAATACTGGATAGTCTGGCTGTTCAGGATAGTGCCGCATAGCAAAAGTCTTCGCCGGCCATTTTTTTCATCAATTTTTAATGCATCATTTTCACAATTGGCCGCACATGCCCCGCAGGTGATACAGCTCTCCGCCGTGACCCTGAAATCAGTGGGGCCGCTTTCATCAAAATCAAGGTATCCCAGCTTCAGGGCATTGATCCCCATTTTATCCCGGCAGATATCCACGCATTTGCCGCAACGGCGGCAGATGTCACAGCGCAGGCACCGGGCAGCCTCCTGGCGGACATCGGCTTCCTCATACCCCAGTTCTACCTGCTGGAAGGTCGTTCTGCGCCGGTAGAGGTTAAGCGTGGGCATTTTTGGCGGTTTAATGGTCATTTTCTGGTGGGCCGTCATTTCAATAACGGGTTCCGTCTTGTGGCGTACGGGCGTTCTGGGGGCGCGAGGCTGGGGAATACCGCGAAGGTAACGATCAATGGCATCAGCAGCCCGTTTACCGCCGCCAATGGCTTCGATCACTGTTGCGGGGCCGGAAACCGCGTCTCCGGCGGCAAAGACGCCTGGCTGGGCCGTTTCCATACCGGCGTGATTAACATCAATGGTGCCCCGGCGGCTCCAGTTGATGCCGGTAAACGCTTCCATCCCTTCGTTGTCCACATACTGGCCAATGGCGGAGATCACGACATCTGCCCGGATCTCAAACTCTTTGCCTTCAATGGGAACCGGTGCAAGGCGGTTGGAGGCTTTTTTTGCTTTCAGTTCTGCCTTGATACATGAAAGGGTATGAATATTGTGCCATTCACCCTTTACTGCGGCGGGAATGGTCAGAAAAGAGAATTCAATGCCTTCCTCTTCGGCCTGTTCCACCTCCTCCACATCCGCAGGCATCTGATCCCGGGTCCGTCTATAGGCAATGGTGACACGCTCGGCGCCCAGGCGCAGGCTGGTGCGCGCCGCATCAATGGCTACGTTGCCGCCGCCCACCACCACCACATTCTTTCCCGGACAGTGATGATCGCCCAGGGCGACATCTCTCAGAAAACGGACCGCTTCGATAACTTTTGGAAAATCCTTTTCTCCCTCAATACTCAAGGTCCATGCCTTATGGGCACCAATGGCGATGCAATAGGCCTCAAATCCTTCCCGGTCCAGTTCGTCCTTGGTGACATCCTTGCCGAACCGGGTATTGTACTGGATTTCTACGCCCAGGTCTTCAATCATGGCCACTTCCCGGTCAATGACTTCCCCTGGCAGGCGGTACCGGGGAATACCCACCATGAGCATACCGCCGGCCACGGGCAAGGCTTCAATGATCCTGACACCGTATCCCCTGAGCGCCAGATAATAAGCACAGGAAAGGCCCCCCGGGCCTGCGCCGACCACACATACCTTTTTGCCGTTGGCAGGCTTGGGGATGGGATTGGTATAGGCCCGCTGGGACATGGCGCGTTCGGCAGCAAATGCTTTTAGAAATTTAATGGAGATGGCTTTGTCGATTCTGGCCCTGACACACATCATTTCACAGGGCCGGGTACAGATCAGGCCGCACACCCAGGGCAGCGGATTGTCCCGTCTGATCACCTCAATGGCTTCGGCATCCTTTCCCTGGGCGATGAGCGCAAGGTATGTGGGGATGTCAATCCCGGCGGGGCATGCCATCTGGCAGGGGGAGGGGGCAAGTTTTCCACAGTCGTGGGTGGGACAGTTCCGGGTCTGGATATGGTTGATAAATACCTCCCGGTGATCGGCCAGAAGCCCTTGAATGGTCATGCCTGCCTGCCGGGTCTGTTCCGGGTTGCCGGCATCATTAAATTCGTTGACCAGGGCTTCAATGGCGCCCAGGTGTTCCTCTCCTGCTGTGCCTTCGGCTATCTCTTCGGCCAGAACAAGAATTTGTTCGCAAATTCGTCGTCCCTTTGGGTCGGGCAGTCCTTTGGGTCCGATCAGTTGGGTTAAAAAAAGGATGGTTTGTCGAACCGGGCAGATCTTGTCCATATTCACTCCTTAAAAGCCTGTGTTCTTAAAGGAAGTTACGGACGCTGCATGGCGCGCTCTTCGGATCTGAGTCCTTTGTTCGACCGTGCCGAACTTAAGGCAGCCTGTGGTGCAGCTCGTCACGCAGGCAGGGGCAAGGCCCTGGTCGATTCGATCCATGCAGAAATCGCATTTTTCAACCTTGCCGATCTCCTGGTTCCACTGGGGTGCCCCCCAGGGACAGGCGGATATGCAGATTTTGCATCCCACGCAAAGGTCCTGTTCCACAAATACGATTCCGTCTTTGCTGCGCTGCTGCATGGCGCCGGTGGGGCAGGCCGAAACGCACCAGGGGTTTTCGCAATGAAAGCAGGACATATAAACAAATGATCTCCTTGGCATCTCTCCAACGGTCTTGGGATCCACCTCGATAATCTGGCAGAGTTTCGGCCCTGGGGGTAATTTTTTGTTGGCCTTACACACGACCTCGCAAGTGTGGCAGCCGATGCATTTTTTAGTATCCTGAAACAGGTAGTATTGGCTCATGGTGCCTCCGGTGTCCAGCTTGACACATATCTGGTTTATCTTTTATGAAAGTCAAAATAATTTATCTAATTTAAGTTAATTTTAATTTTGCAGGCCCTTGGGTTTTGGATGGTATCCGTTTCCAGGTAGTGTTACGCTGGTGCGCAATAAATATTTTGCACCGCATATTTTTTATTGCGCCTGTCCCTTGGACACCGTGATAAAGTGCTCCTGGTACGCAACGGCACCGCCGGCTTTATCCCAGATATCCAGGCCGCCTGCCATGAATTTGTTATCCGCAAGGCCCTTGCCGAATGCCCGGCTTTCGGCCTTAATGCGGTGGCCAAATCCGTGGATCACAAAAACGGCCTCCGGGTGGATATGGTCTGTGACCTGGGCCCGGATGGTTTCCGAGTAGCCGTTTTGACTCACGGTGACAATGTCCCTGTCTGATATGTTAAGCTTTTGGGCTTCGGCCGTGTTGATCCACAAGGTGTTTTCCGGCATCTGTTCGTTTAACAGGGGATTATTTACGGTATGGCCTTGGGTGTGAATGGCGCATCGGCCGAATGTCAATCTGTATTCACCCGCCTTTGGAGATGTCGGCGGCTCATAGGGCTTTAGAGAGGGCTGGCCGTTTTCTTCCAGTTTTTTGGAAAGGATTTCAATTTTTCCCGAATCGGTATTAAATGTGTAGTCTTCAAACTTTTTATATATTGCCTCCTCTGCCAGATTCGCCAGCCCTTTGGCATTGAAATCCTCAATGGTCATGCCGGTATCCCTGAGCTGAAATTTCCACAGGTCTTCCACCCGGTCAAAGACCAGTTCCGGCAGGTTCATGCGGCGGGCGAGGCCTGAGATGATTTCCCAGTCTGCCAAAGAGTCGTATCTGGGTGCCACTGCCCGTTTTCGGACAAAAAAGTACGGTTTCAGGTCATTTTTTGTGGCGATGAGACTTTCGCGCTCAAGGTAGGTGGAAAGCGGCAGGACCACATCTGAATGCCAGGCCGTGTCTGACCATGAAAAAGTAACGGAAACGAGCAGGTCAAGGTTATCCCACATCCGCCGCAGGCGGTCCGGGTCCGGATATCCCATGAGCGGATCATGGCGGTAGGCGATATAGGCTTTAATGGGGTAGGGCGACTGTTCTTCAATGGCCTTGAACAGTAAATGTGCCAGACCCGGGCCATTTTCAAAATGGGTGTATTTCCACCCCACGCCGTCGGCACGTTTCTCCTTTGGTGCGGGATAAAGATCCATGAATGATTTTAAGCCGTTCACACCAACGTCAGCAGGTTTTGATACAAAAGGAAGCCCGCCTTTGGCGCCATAGCTGCCCAAAAGGGCGTTGATGATATAGATGGAGCGGCAGATATAAAAGGAGTCTTTGTACCTTGCTGTCATCCAGCCCGGATGCCAGATCACTGACGGTGCCGCCTTTGCCAGTTCCTCCACAAAATTGCGAAGCGTTGTTGCTTCAATGCCGGTCTCTTTTTCAGCCCACTCAGGTGTATAAGGGGTTATAAATTGTTCAAGAGCCTGGAATCCTTCCACGTAGCGGTTGACAAATTGTTCATCATAGAGCCGCTTGTTGATCAGTTCATGGATGACTGCCAGGTTAAAGGCATAGTCGGTGCCCGGTCGGATCATCATAAACCGGCTGGCCTTGGCTGCGGATATATTGGCCCGGATATCGATCACCGTGAGTTTACATCCTTTTTCCAGGGCGTCCATAAGGTTGTTCACTTCCTGGACATTAATGGCTTCAAAAATATTTCTGAACTGGAGTACCACGTGCTTTGCGTTTTTAAAGTCGTAGGCGACGGCTTTTCTGCCCATACCGGTCAAGGAGAGCGCCGCATGCTGGACGTTTCTGGCACAGGAGGAGTCGTGATTATTGTAGTTGGGAGTGCCAATACCCTTAAGAAAGGCCCGGTGCATGTCCCTGAACGGTCCGCTCCTGTCAGAAAATGAGATGGCTCGTGCTCCGTATTCGGCCTTAACCTGGTTGAGTTTCTCTGCCACATAATCCAGTGCTTGGTCCCAGGTGGCTTTGCGCCACTTTCCTTCCCCTCGCTCACCTGCGCGAATCAAAGGCGTCTGCGGCCGCTCGCTATCGTGGAGAAGGGCTGTCCCTGCCGCACCTCTCGGGCAGACCGCCCCCTTCATGGCCGGGAGATGGGGGTTGCCTGAAATAAATTCAACCTGGCCGTTTTCAACTTCCACCTGGATGGGACAGCGTATCGTACACATACCGCAGACACTGAACACCGATTTTTTGGTCATATTTGTTCTCCCTGAAGAACTGTTATTTTTCCGGAACCATGGTCCGGGATATATCATTTTTTAATTCAAAATCCTCCGAACTGCCATAACCATGCCAAAGACTTGGCATGGTCTAAAGGTTTTTTTTGAAGAGGATTTAATGTATTGAATTTGAAATATATTTTATGATTGTCCGCCTGCCGATTTTCCTACTGATAAGGGGTTGAATTCATTTCCAGGTAAGAGAGCAGATGGCTTGGGTGCAATTATTTTATTGCACCCATTCGGGTGGGATATGTGTTCGTTAGCCTCTTTAATCAGCGAACGTTGAGTTATAAACTTGAATCCTGTATGCTATATGGTGCTGTGTCAGAAACGTATTTCAAAGATAATGAGTCGGTTTAAACAGTGGCGGATTTTAAAACACATCTTACCGTGGCAAGCATCGCAAGCAGCATTGCGGCAACAATGCTGTTTGCAGCGTCAGTTGCGTCTCCCCAGGAAGTGCTGCTTTACTTTGTTCTCGGGGTGGTGGGCGGCCTGTTGCCGGACATTGATTCAGACGCTTCTTTAACTGTCCGATTGCTGTTTACATTTATTGCAACAGTGATTTCTTTTTTAGTGGTGTTCAAGCAGCGTGCCGATAACACAGTGATTGAGTTGTTCATCATCTGGGCGGTAAGTTTTATTTTTATAAAAATTTTTATTTTTTCTTTATTTACGAAGCTGACGGTCCACCGAGGCATTATTCATTCCATACCGGCGGCAGTGGCCTTTGGATGCATGGCTGCAATCGGTTTAAATCGCGTGTTCCATTTCAATGATTTTGTCTCCTGGATGGCCGGGGGATTCGTTTTTTGCGGTTCGATCCTGCACCTTATACTTGATGAGCTGTTCAGTCTCGATTTTTTAAACTTGAAAAAGAAAAAATCTTCAGGCACGGCATTTAAATTTGGAAGCCTTGGAAATATTAAGGCAACCATCGCCATTTATATGCTCATTGCCGTTTTGTTTGTGGCCATGCCCAGTCACACCCGTTTTATTTCCGTGATTTTTGCCCCTCAAACCTATGAGCATCTCGCGTTTTTTCCCAGTGGAAAATGGTTTAGCCGGCTGTGTGGTGAGCTTGAAAAAACAGATATCATAAAACAGAAAAGATTTTGAGATTCAAACCGCATGCATAAGAGAGGAAACATGATTGTAGGAATACCCAAGGAGATCAAGTCGGCGGAGAATCGGGTGTGCATGACTCCGGCGGGAGTGGAGGTGATGATTAAGAGCGGGCACGAGGTTCTGGTGGAGAAAAGCGCCGGGGCGGCAAGCGGCTTTGCCGATGACGCCTACATCCGGGCCGGAGCCGACATGGTTGATACCCCCAAACAGATCTACGCTGGGGCTGACATGATCATGCACGTTAAAGAACCCTTGCCGCCGGAGTACGACCTGATCCGGGAAGGGCAGATCATTTTCACCTATCTCCACCTGGCAGCTGACGAGCTCCAGACCCGGGCATTGATCAAGAGTAAGGCCGTATGCATCGCTTATGAAACCATCCAGAAGGCCGACGGCACTCTGCCGCTGTTGACCCCCATGAGTGAGGTGGCCGGACGCATGGCCATCCAGGAAAGCGCCAGGTTTTTGGAGATGACCCATGGCGGCCATGGCATTCTTCTGGGCGGGGTCCCCGGGGTGGAGCTGGCCACGGTGGTGGTGATTGGTGGCGGCGTGGTCGGGGTCAATGCGGCCAAGATGGCCTGCGGTCTGGGGGCCAAAGTCTACCTGTTGGATCTGAACCTGGACCGGTTGCGTTACTTGAGCGATGTGATGCCGGCCAACTGCTTCACCCTGATGTCCAGTCCGGCAACGATTCGCAAACTGGTAAAAAAGGCCGATGTCGTGATCGGGGCTGTGCTGATTCCCGGAGCCAAAGCACCCAAGCTGGTGACCCGCGATATGCTCAAAACCATGAAGACCGGCTCGGTGCTGGTGGACGTGGCCATCGACCAGGGGGGGTGCTTTGAAACCTCCAAGGCCACCACCCATGGCGATCCCACCTTTGTGGTGGAGGGCGTGGTGCACTACTGCGTTGCCAACATGCCTGGAGCAGTTGCCAAGACCTCGACGCTGGCGCTGACCAACGCCACACTGCCGTATGCGCTGCAGATCGCCAACCAGGGTTGGAAAGGGGCGATGCAGGCCAACGAGGAGATCAAACGTGGCGCCAACGTCATCAACGGCAAGGTGACTTACAAGGCTGTGGCCGAGGCTTTCGGTCTGGGTTATACATCCGTGGACGAATTGCTGAATTGAAAACGCTGATCAAGTCTGAAATATGCTCTTTTTCGGATGCCAGCAAGGAGAGAAGCGTCTGGGCGTCTTCTGGATAACGCCTTTGCCCTGCTTGCCTTTCACACTTGAATGGTGTATGACTTTTTGCCATGGAGACCAGTGAAAAATATCAGGCCCAGGCCCAGATGCTGGCCAACCGGGTAAAAAAAAGATTCAAGCATCTGCATAAGCGGTTCGCAAAACAAAACCTGGAAGTTTTCCGGCTTTATGACTGGGATATCCCGGAAATCAGGGCTGTGGTGGACTGGTATGCAGGGCATCTTGTGGTGGCAGAATATGCCAGAAAACAGTCCGATCCGGACTGGCTGCCTCTGATGGGTCAAGCTGTGGCGCAGGCCCTTGATGTTCCGCAGGCAAACCTGCATCTTAAAATCCGTAAAGCAGGCATCAAGGACGGGGCTCGATACCAAAGGATTAATACCAAGAATAAGAAAATCCCCGTGTGGGAACGCGATCTTCAATTCCTGATCAACCCCAGCGATTATGTGGACACGGGGCTATTTTCCGACCACAGGGAGACCCGGATGATGGTCAGGCAGATGTCCCGGGGTAAGGATTTTTTAAATCTGTACTGTTACACCGGGGCTTTCACCTGTTATGCGGCAAAGGGAGGGGCTGCCTCCACCCTGTCCGTGGACCGGTCCGAAACCGCCATTACCTGGGTCAAGGAAAATCTGGCCTTAAATCAGTTGTCGGCATCATGCCACACCCAGGTCCAGATGGATACGTTTGATTTCCTGAAAAAAGCCCTTCGACTTGAACACAGATACGATCTGGCTGTGGTGGACCCACCCTCCTATTCCACAACGCGCCTGGACAACATGCACTTTGATATTGCCAAAGACTATCCGTTTTTGCTTAACCAGGTGTTCAAGCTCATGCGCTTGGGGAGCACGGTCTTTTTTTCCACCAACCACCAAAATTTTTTGTTGGATGAAAACAAGCTTGATGCCGCTGATATTAAAGAGATCACCCAGGAAACAATCCCTGAGGATTATGTTTCCAAGAAAAAACAGATCCACCGGTGCTGGCGTATCACTTGTTAGAGATATTCAGGATGCAGGCATTGAAACAGGTTCCGGCTTCCAGAAAATATTTTCGGGTCTACATATTGTGTGACCCCATTTGTTCATATTTTTCAAACTTTGTTGTGGGCCATGCCCGGCAGTTGATATGTCAGGTCAGCCCACGGCTGCTATAAGGAAGGAGTGCCCGTGGATAACTTGCTTGATCATCCGTTAATTGAGCAGCGTTATTTTTTTCCCCGCAAGGGTTTTTTTGCTGATCCTTTTTGGGTTGATGTTGATGGCGCAAGATTAGCCTGCAGCTATCATGAAATTAATCCCGAGGCAAAAACGCTAGTACATTTTCACGGCAATGGTGAGATTGTTGATGACTGGCAAGGTGATTTTGTCTCCTTGATTCATCAGATGGGCTGTAATTGTTTGTTGGCGGAATTGCGCGGTTATGGACAATCAAGCGGTCGGGCCCAATTGGGTAAAATGATCTGCGATGTAGCGCCAACCATCGAAGCCTTAAAACGTAATGAGAAGGATTTTATTTTTTTCGGTCGTAGTGTTGGTTCTATTTTTGCTCTTGAAGCCGCAGCCCGTTTTCCTGATGCCGCCGGGCTGGTTCTTGAAAGTGCTGTTGCCGATGTGCTTGAGCGTTTGCTGTTGCGTGTTCACCCTGATGAACTCAATGTTGATTTGTCTGCTTTACGCAACGCAGTGGAGCAGCAGCTTAATCATCAGCAGAAAATAGCCTCATTTAAAGGCGATGTATTGGTGCTGCACACCGTTAATGATGGCTTGATTGATGTGAGCCACGGTAAGCGGCTTTATGATTGGGCGCCAGGGCGTAAAACGATTAAATTGTTTGATCGGGGCGATCACAACAGCATTATGATGTTTAATGCCGGTGAGTATTTTTCTTGTTTGGAAAGTTTTATTCGTGGTTTGAGCTGATGTACCGGCTTACCTGCCGATCACGCCGATGGCAGTGCGAAGATCAAGTCCGCCATGGAAAAGGGGCATGGTTGACAGGCTTAAGTTCAGCGCCCGGAACTCTTTTCTGCCCGGACAGACAACGCCTGCCCGCCATCCTTTGAAATCCGCAGCCAGCTTGTTCCCGATCTCTTTATAAAGGGCTGTGATATCGTCATTTTTATCCAGGCGGATGCCATAGGGTGGATTCAGGAGCACTACCCCCTGGTTGTCTGTAATGGGTGGGGGCTTCATGGTGAAGAAATCATCGCAGACTGGGCAGATGCGTTGAAACAGCCTGTGTCGGGTGCAGGTTTGTTTCAGCCGGTCAATGGCTGCCTGGTCTATATCACGGGCCAGGATGGGGGGCAACGGCCCGGCGTCCATGCATGCCCCGGCTGCTGCCAGAAGCCTGTTGCGGGCATGGGTGATACTTTTTTCCTCAAATCCCGGCCACGCTTCAAAGGCAAATGATCTGAATGCCCCTGGGGGCAGTGCGCACTGCATCATGGCGCCCTCTAAGCTGAATGTGCCGGAGCCGCACATGGGGTCGGCGATCATGTCCTTTTCTGACAGATCCAGCCGGGTCAGAATGGCAAAGGCCAGGGTTTCACGCAAAGGTGCTTTAACAATTTTTTCTTTAATTCCGCGTTTGTACAAAGAGGTTCCGGACATATCAAGGGAGAGTTCAAATCTGTCATTTTCCCCGCGGACCATCAGGGGCTGGGAAATGGTTTCGGCTGATTTGCTGATGTCGTGCTGCTCAGATCTATCCTTTAAAAACAGCCGGTCATGAATGATGGGTCTGATCCGGTCCGCAATGGCTGTGGAGTGATACAGGCGCGATTTGTGGGTGGATACCCTGATATCAGGCGGGCTTTGGGGCGGCAGGTACAATTCCCAGTCAATGGATTTAATCTGTTCTTCAAGCCGCCTGAAACCATCTGCCTTGAATGATGCGACACGCATGAGTATCCGGGTGGTTGATCCCATCAGAATATTGGCCAGGCAGGCGGTTTTCAATCTGGTTGTGAATTCAATCCCCCCGGGAAGCGCCTTAATATCAGTGATTCTGTCGTTATCTGAGAATATTTCCCCCGCCTTTTGGGAGACCCGGTTCACCTCTGTTTCACAAACACCACCAAGGCCCGGTGGGCATACGGCAAAAAAAACATGGGGTCTTCCGGAAATACGGCGTTTTATACGTTTTTCAAAGGCTGAAGGGATGTTGTACAATTTTTTTAAAAAGTCCTGCCGCAGCATGAACCGGGACCGGCACATCCACTTTTTTCACCCGGTCTGGAACCGCAGCAGGCTGTGTCGTTGGGGCCGGGCAGGGAGCTGCCGGATTTGCCTGAAAAGCTTGAGTGGGCTGCCACGAGCTTTTCAAGTTGGGTACTGCCGCACTCAGGGCAGACAGCCTGGTCATCCCGACCGGTCACGAGCAGTTCAAGAATCCGGTTGCATTGCGGACAATGGAAGTCATATAAAGGCATATTTTCTCCTTTTTTACAGAAGCACACCCTGTGCTGGCGACACCTTTTTAAATGAGACGGGGGTAAGATAGGGGTAAAAGATGCCACCAGGACAGGGCGCGCTTCGGATTAATTTTTTACCAGTGACCTTCGGCGTTGGACCCGTCGGCAAATGTGAATTTACCTGCTTTAAAGTCTTCAATCGTACTTTTGATGGTGCCGGAGGCGTCATTGGCTACTTTTACGCCGGCACTGTCAAGGGTTTTGAATGCATTGGGGCCGCAGAACCCTGTGATCAAGACCTGGGCACCCTTGTCACAGATTGCCGAAGCCGCTGTAATACCGGCGCCTTTAAAGGCATTTTTATTTTCAGCGTTGTCAATGACCTCAAAATCCAGGGTGTCTGTGTCCACCACTATGATGTAGGCCGCTCTGCCGAATCTGGGGTCCACCTGGGCATCAAGGTCTTTGCCCGCTGATGTAATCGCTATTTTCATTGGTTTTTCCTAAAAAGTATTAATCTGTGTCCGTCCTGAAATGAATTTGTGGATGGGCACTATTGTGCGCCGCCGCCACCACCGCCGCAGACCTGATCGTTCCGAATCTGTGTAAGTTTGCCGGCAATAAGGTCCATGACCACAGGTTCAATATTCGGACGCTGGTCATCGTGATAGACATCAATGCCCACCTGGCGGAAGCCCATGAGCGGCCGCATGCCGATGCCGCCCACGATCAGGGCATTTACCCGATGTTCGGCCAGAAGGTTTACAGGTACCATGCAGCCGCCCTGGGCATGCTCCTGGTTGGCAACGGTGGATACCGTTTCAATTTTTCCATCCTTGACATCCACAAAGGTGAATACGTCACAATGTCCGAAATGGCCTGCACGGGTACCGGAAAGTCCTCCTTCTCCGTTGGAGGGAATTGCAATTCTACCGTTTTTCATAATTTTTACTTAACTCCTTTACTTGTGTATATTGAATCTAAAAAATATTATTTAGTTAACACAGCCTGTCCATCTTCATGGCCGGGTGAGCCATAATTCGATTCCAGATCTCTTTGATTTGTGTTGCAACAGGGCTGTCACCATGGGTTTCCATGATGGATTTACCTTGGACCATGGCTGCTGTGAATGCCGGGTCAAAGGGGAGTTTTCCCACAAATTCCATATTTCTTTTTTCGGCAATGGCCTCAATGGCCCGGGCCTGATCCGTGTTTAAATCGTATTTGTTGATGCAGACCATGGCCGGTATTTTAAAATGGGCTGCCAACTGGGCCACACGTTCCATGTCATGGATGCCTGAAACCGTGGGCTCGGTCACGATGAGAACTGCGTTGGCATGCCCGATGGAGGCAATAACCGGGCATCCGATACCCGGAGGGCCGTCCGTGAGCAGGAGGTCAATGTGGTTCGCAAGTACCCGTTTTCTGGCCTCGTCTCTGACCAGGGCCACCAACCGGCCTGAGTTGTCTTCTGCAATGCCTAAGCGGGCATGGATCATCTCTCCGAACCGGGTAGAGGAAGCAAACCATTGTCCGCAGACTTTTTCCTCAAATTTAATAGCAGATTCAGGACACAGGTCTGCGCAGACCCCGCAGCCTTCACAGGCAAGGCCGTCAATATAAAATATCCCTGCGCCTTCCACCGGTTTAACGGCGTCAAACCTGCACAGCTCCATACACTGACCGCAGCCGGTGCAGGCGTCAGGGATGATTTCTGCCTCATAGCCGCCTGCAAAATCATGGGTTTCTTGAATGTCCGGGTCCATAATAAGGTGGAGGTCTGCTGCATCCACGTCCGCATCACAAAGCATCATATTCCCGGCAAGGCTTGCAAATGCTGCTGTTAAACTGGTTTTTCCGGTTCCGCCTTTGCCGCTTAAAATAACAAGTTCTTTCATCAGGCATCCCCTTTCCGGTTTACGATTGCTTCAATAGATGTGTACAGACCTTTAAATATCTCTTTGTATTCAGGCAAAGCCTGGACAAGCAGTTCGCCCTTTGAGTAGGCCGAAGCAATGTCCTTGTCAAAGGGAATTTCCAGTAAAATTGGAATATTTTCATTTCGGGCATAAATTTTAACCTCATCATTGCCAATACCCGCCCGGTTGATCACAATACCGCAGGGAATGCCTAACAGCTTCACCGCTTCCACGGCCAGGGTCAGATCATGCAGCCCAAAGGGCGTGGGCTCGGTGACCAGAAGCACAAAATCCGTTCCTTTCATGGAGGCAATCACGGGACAGGAGGTGCCCGGCGGGGCATCTATAATGGTGAGTTCTTTTTCTTTCTCAAGTTTCCGAACCTGCCTGATGACCGGTGGTGCCATAACCTGGCCGATATCCATAAGCCCCCGGCCGAATGACGGGGAACCGGGCAGATTCAGGGTGCCTGTTTCCACCGTACCGATGAACCGGTCGATTTCAGTGATGGCTTTTTCCGGACAAACAACCGTGCAGCCGCCACAAGAGTGGCAGAGTTCCGGAAAGGTAACCACCGTTTTCCCGGCCACGGCAATTGCGCCGAACCGGCAGATATCCATACATTTTTTGCAATAGGTGCAAAGGCTTAAGTCCACTTTAGGCACAGGGGCATTGACCCTTTCTTTTCCAGTGAAGTTTGGGTTCAGGAAAAGGTGGGCATTGGGTTCTTCCACGTCGCAGTCTAAAAGCATAAGGTCTCTATCAAGACTTGCGCAAAGATTGGTGGCCACAGTAGTCTTACCTGTGCCGCCTTTTCCGCTTGCTATGCTGATAATCATATAATTTTATCTCCTTGGGGGGGTCAGGGTTTTTCGCCTCACCCGAGCAACCTGATTTTTTTCAATTGGTTTTCCAGGTTTCGGGCATCATCCTGCCCCGGTTGAACAGGCAGCTGCATCAGTACACCGTATCCTTCATAAACATCATGGAACTGTTTTTTATCCATGGTGCCGGTAATTGCACAATTGGTCATGGGGCTTTGGGTGGTGACGGCCTCCACCAAGACTTTGGCATTCATGTCCGTCAGAGTTTCTTCCATGATTACCAGGTCAATCCATTGACCTTTTGGCGTATTGGCAATCAGGGATAAAAGTTCTTTGCCTGTTGCGCACCATTTTATTTCAATGCTGTGTTGGCCCAACATCTGTTCAAGCCCCTTAAACTGAGCTTTATCCCTGCTCACAAATACTGCCTGTTTCATTTTGTATATCTCCAGTCTCTTTTAATTCAATTGCCAAGATCCCTGGTTTTGGAATCTTCAGTAAAGGAAAGCAAAGCGTGTGCCATTGTTTTATTAATATTGAGCTTATGTGCAATGGACTGAAAAATAAGGTCTATTATATCTTTGACAAGGGGGGTATAAAAAAAGAGGGTTATGTGATGGGTGCAAAAATGCGACCATGTATTGCATATGGAACAACGTGAGGCAAAAACGAAATCTCCGGGGCTGTTGCAATTGATTTATGGTCACGGAAAGCACTCAAAATTAAGGAACGGATCTTAAATAACTTCTCCATTTGGCCATCTCCGGGAGCGCGGACGTCACGGCCCGCGCTCTCAGGTTAAACTGTTTCGGACTCAATGTCGTGTTAAAATTCAGGGCAGCTTATCAAATGCGCAATGGAGAAGTTTTTCCGTGGTTTCCCATGAGATGCATTCATCTGTGATGGAGACCCCGTACTTAAGGTTATCCGCATCCCCGTTGCATTTGCATTTCTGATTGCCTTCAAACAGGTTGCTTTCCAGCATCAGGCCCACAATCCTGTCATTGCCCCCAAGCCTTTGATCCACGGCGCTCTTGAATACAAAGGCCTGGCCCGTGTATTTCTGGCCGGAGTTGTCATGGGAACAGTCAATGATCACCGCATCCAAAAGGTCTCTTTCCCTGAGTCGGGCCTGGGCTTTTCCCACGGAGACGGGATCATAGTTGGGTGTGGTCCCGCCGCGCAGGACAATGTGGCAGAAGCGGTTGCCCCGGGTGGAGACAACCGCTGTTTTGCCGTCCGGATCAATGCCCAGAAAATGCTGGGGCGTCTTGGCGGCCTGGGTGGCGTTGATTGCTGCCGTCAGAGTGCCGTCGGTACCGTTTTTGAATCCCACGGGCATGGAGAGTCCCGAGGCCATCTCCCGGTGGGTCTGGGACTCTGTGGTGCGTGCACCAATGGCCACCCAGCTTAAAAGCCCGGCAATGTACTGGGGGGTAATGGGATCTAAAATTTCCGTGGCAGCAGGCAGACCCAAGGCATTGATGCTGATCAGCAGGGACCTTGCCCTTCGAAGTCCTTCTTCCATATTATATGAGGAATCCAGGAGCGGATCATTGATCAGTCCCTTCCAGCCCACGGTGGTTCTGGGTTTTTCAAAATAGACCCGCATAATCAGGCTGATTTTATCTTTTACCTCTTCACGCAGGGCTTTCATCTTTTGGGCATACTCCATGGCGCCATCCATGTCATGGATGGAGCAGGGACCTGCAATGACCATCAGCCGTTTGTCCTCTCCGGTAAGGATCTCCTGGACTTCCCTGCGGCCGGCCAGCACGTTGTCGGCAGTTTCGTCGGGTATGGGCAGTTCCGTTCGCATGACTTCCGGGGAGGTAAGGGTGAGAAATGATTCTACGTTTACATCGTTAATCTGTTTCATGACGATTCCTTTCGCGGGCTCTGGTCGCCTGAAACTTCAAATAAAAAAGCCGCAGGCGGTGTCTGCCTGCGGCTTTAAAAAATGATATATTTAGCGCAATACAGGCAGGCCGGTATAAAAATAATACCAAAAATAAAAATAATAGCTGTCTGTTTTGCGGATGGTCATAGATTTTTCCTTTTATAACTATGTCAAATTGTATAAACTCCTTTTTCTGGCGAGTCAAGCATTTAATTAAGGAGAAAACATTATGGAACTGGCAGCAGAATATTTTGACGACGGCAGTTCTTTTGTGGCGTTCGGTAATGAGGTGATGAAATGACCAGACAGAACAAAAAAGAAGCGCTTGCTAATGTCGAAAAACTTGAACAGAATGTGGGTGTTTCACATGCTATCGATCAAGACACCGAAATTCCAACGAATGGACTTGCGAGAAAGACTGCAATGAGATTGCTCGATTATTCGGTTAAACGATTCAGTGGCGTGAATCCAGATAAAGCAATTAAACAAACCCGGGATATGAAAAAAAAATATCCGGGCCTTTCTGATGCCGAAGTGGTTGAGAAGCTTATAAAGGCCAAATGCCAGAAAACAGCCGCCATTGGGGTTACAACATCAGCCTCCAGCCTCATTCCGGGACTGGGGACAGCTTTAGCGCTGACCGTAGGATTTGTAGTTGATATCAGCAGCATACTGAAAATGCATTCCGAGCTTGTGTTAGAAATCGCGGAAGCCTATGGGAAACGGTTATCTGAGATGGAGCGCAGTGAGGTCATACTTGCAGTAACGGGTTTGAGTGCCGGCATCAACACTATTAGTGGTAAAGCGGTAAAAGGTGTGTCACATAAGGTAGGTGAAATTGCGGCACAGAAATGGCTTTCAAAGGCTATTCCGGCCATCGGTATGGCGACTTCGGCCAGTGCCAATGTATTGTCCACCTATATTATCGGAAAACGAGCGGATGCCTATTTCACAAGGGGACCCGAGGCAATGAAAGATTTAAAGGATAATCTGCGTGCTCTCAGTGGTGTGGATGAACGGAAGATTTCAGAATGGTATAAAAAGTTTATTGGAAATGACCTGTGATGACATCAGAAGAAAATCTTTTCAAGACAGATACGCGTGGATCAATTATTTATGACGAATCCGGAATAGAGGTGATTAATTTTAAAACTCCAGCCCAGAAGAATATGGATGGTCAAACTTGCTGACAAAATCAATAACCTCTCTTCTTGATCAACTTGAAGTAACAGAAAACTGGAGAAATTATGAATTTAAATGATCCTTCACTGTTAATTGGAGTATCAATCATATCTGAAATGCATCAAAATTTTCAGGAAGGAAACAATGATGATAGGGACCATATTACCAATCTGTCGTTGGTCATAAACGGAATATCGGGTTACCTTGAGACAATAAAGATGCCAAAAGCAGAGTGCCGGGAAATTTTAGCTGAATTAGAGAAATATGGAAAGAAACTGTGGATTGATTATTGCGTAGAGCAAAATGAATATGATGAATCTGAACAGGAAATACGAGAAGATTCAGACTATCTTTTTGACTATATCTTTAAGCATCATGATTATCCAGAATAATCGATTTTAATCAGCATTAGTGTGATCTATTTATTGGTGAATATGAGACCGATAAGCTGATGGAAGACACCAAGGACTGAGCTTTAACAAAAGTATCGAACGCCCTTTGAATAAAGGCAATGGGGCCACAATCATAGACAGAATGCTCGCTTTTCAAAATTATAATTTCACGAAAAAGGGGGGATTGATTCGCGGTACATTTTTTTTGAGCAGGATTAATCCGAGGGAGCCATACAATCGGAATAAATTCTCTAAATATTTTTTAGCCATTATCTGATTGTTTTTTGAATTAGCAGAATTTCTAAATACAAATGATGGAAAGTCATAAAAGCCGTTTCTTTTTAATTAAGAATCGTTGCGGCTTTGTCAATACGCTATTATCAAGGATTTCAGAATTTCTGCTATAATATTCGCCCGAAACTTGTTTTAGTTCTTCTGAAACTTTTGTAACATTTAAGAGCGTTTGGAAGTTTAACTTTTTTCCATCAAAGAAAATTTCATAAAATCGATCTCTATCGTAACCATTTGACAGAAGTAAGTCTAAAAGGATATTTCCAACATACTCTTCTTTCATCAAACAGGCTTCAAGCTCTTCTACCCATTCTATGGGGCTCATATAGCTCGTTGACAAAACGATATAAGAATATCTGTCAGCGTTGGTTCTTTTTATGTCAAATCGTTTATTCTTCATTTGTTATTTGATAAAAGGATTGATTTATAACATCAAATATTTCATTAATCAAGGTGGTTGCTGTTTCTCGAGTATGAGTTATTACCGTCAAAGAGGCGTCTTTTTTATCGGTATGAAACAATGGGTGCCGATGCTTCACGTACATAAAATAAGCATTTTGTAGGGATTTGCAGACAACATCATTTTTTATGTCATCTTTTAAAAATAGCATCGTTTCATAACTTTTATTTTCATCGAAAAGCGATCCTAAGCGGCCGACGGTCTTATACTCTTTTGAAAATTCACTTAGAAGCATACGAATATAGCCTTCTAAACCCCTTAGGGCAGGATAGATACAGCAAGAATAATCTTCCAATTCAACATCTATTTTCATTAATGACAACGCAGGCGTCATCACCTTAAGGATTTTTTCATCAAATCGTCCGTAAACTGCAAATAACCTTGATTCTAATTCTTCCCGGACCACATCAGGCTTTAGGTCTATCTTATACAAATCGGATTCGATTTCGACAACTTGATCAAAATCAATCAATTCATTAATAAATGATTTGATTACATTGTATATATATAGTGGCCGCCCTTGCAATAATATGGTTTGATTGGCATATTGAGTTAGTGTCGTTTCATCTTTATAAATACTGCTGATTTTGAAAATGGTATGATTATTATTAGTCTTGTATGGTTCAAGACTTTCACTTTTTACTGCTTCTTCTGTATCCAAATATTCCAATAATAATTCAAAGTCGTCCTGTTTAATTTTTCGATACGTTATGCAATTATTGTGCGAGTCTGCTTCCTTGCATTCGCCGATTAAAAATTTAATGTAATCTTCTGATAATTCAGGGTTTTTCCCAATTATCGAAAAAGAAACTGTGCCATTATTATTAAAATATATTGTTATTGATGCTTGGATGCCTTGTTTTTCGATTGTTATATTTGATGATGCCCCTTTAGTCTTTTTTACTATTGGCGGCTCAGATAAATCAAAAAATATTTTGTCTTTTAAAAGTTCATTTAATCTCTTTTGATCGATATTAAGGTTTTTATATGCCATCACGTTTCCTAAATTGATAATTACTTGAGATTAGAATTTGTATCCGTACATCCTCTGACATTATGTGCTGCAATAGTTTTTCTTTGCTTTTTATTATCGAAACTATCCTTTGTTAAAAATAAAACCTTAAGTCCTATTTTTATATTTTGTGTTTTAATATGGGAGTCTCTAAAACTAAAGTAAAAATCTTCATTAGTATCGTCTTGGTTAATGAATCCCGCTTTACCATTAGCCAAGATATTTTTAATAGTTCCTTTTAAAAAATTGGAATTATCTATTAGCGACTGTTCCCATGTCTCGAATAACTTTTTATGAAGACTCAACGTGTCTCCATAATTATCCAAGCTCAAGTTTATAAGGTTTGTAAAATCGTCCAATTCTTCTGGAATATTCCAATTGTTATCTTGACGGAGTTTGTAGGCAAGAGCCGTATGATCTTTCGCTAAATCGAACATTTTTAAGTTTTTGTAAATTCTTGCCATATGAAAAAACAATTCCCATTTAAATCCGACTTGTCCTTTAAACAATGCGGCTTGAATTGAATACTTTAAAGCGTCGGGCATATTATCTAAATGATAATATACTCTTGAAATATCAAAATTCACAAACCATTCGCTCTTTTGTTTTAGAACTGATTCTAAAAAAATGAGCGCTTTCTCATATTCACCAGTTTTGATATAGCATAGACCTAATCGCCTTTTTAACCAGATATTGTCGTTATAATGGAACGATTCGATAGTTTTTAAAGCGTCTTCACATATAGCAATGCAATCATCATATAGACCCATCCGTTCCAATGCTTTGGATTTTAGCATATAGTACTTCTCTTTTTCAGACGGGATTGAAAGAATTTTATTGTTTTTATCTTTAAAGGTGTACTCTTCAGAGGAAATCAGATCAAACGATAATCGATTAAGCCAGTTCAATATCGTTTCTGCTGGGAAACTTTTTTTTGATTTGCTTAAATATTCACATGTTTTTAGTACAGCTTTGGAAAAGGGGGTATGAGCTTTTTGATCGACTAATCCTTCAATGGCACTAACAGCTTTAAAAAAAGTTGATTCATCATCGCTTATTTGATCAAGGTCCAATTTAACACTGGTTTCATAAATGCACCATGCGTATAGATTGTTGCCCAATTCAAATTCTTTATTAAGAGGATAATATTCACGACAAATATCCAAAGCCTTTTCGGACTTCCCCAGTTTTCTTAAACAATTTGCATATCCCCACCCTTCCCATTCATTGCATCGTGGCCTATAATTTTCCCACAAATATTTATATATTTCTAAGGCTTGATTGAAATTTCCATTTTTTCTGAGAGATAGGGCTTCGGCTTTTTTTTGCGAAAATTCGATTCCGAGTATCCTTTATTTGAATTGAAAAAGGAGTTGTTGGCTTGACAGCAATAAATATACAAAAATTATTATTGCAATAATACACCCATATTTAAATAACTTATTAATATACGGGTTCTATTTTATGATGTCAATTTGTTGCTAAGATATTGAAATTTTATCTATCGCTACTTATTATTTTTAACCTTTCTTAGGGAACAATTATGGTATTATTTTTCTTAATGGCCTTTCAGAAAAAAGCGGTCAATACCAAACGTAAGGCTGGCGGTGGCTCACATAAGCCAATCACTGGTCAATAAATGTCAGATTATATGAATTATGCCGCTAAAATAAGGTCTTTCATGAAAAAAATCCAGAAGAAAACCAGGCTGAACGAACAAGGTCTTAGAACAATTTTCAGTTTGATCTTTAATTCTTTACAAAATTAATGGTCCGCTTATAATCTAAAGCTTGTAAAGCTAATTCAAAAATAGGAGTATTTTATATGGGTTGGTTCAGTCAGCTTTTTAGTAACGAGCAGATACCTCCTGAAATTTCACCGGGGAAAAATGATCCGTGCTGGTGTGGTAGCGGAACGAAATACAAAAAATGTCATCTTTTAAAGGATAAACTTTACTTCAAGGAACACCCTATTTCTAAAAAAAAGACACCTAAAAAAAATGCATGTGGTCCCGTTTTTGGCTGACGAAAATGATGAGAAACCCTGTATGGGTTTAAAACCGGTAAAGAACGACAAATGAGGATTAAATACAACTCTCCTGTTATTCTGACCTATGCCATAATATCCATATGTGTTTTGGCATTCACCAGCAACGGTATTTTAGCAAAATATTTTTCATCGCCTCGGCACTTATCATCATTTTTGAATCCATATTTTTATTTCAAGTTGGTTTCATACATTGCCGGTCATGCTAATTGGAATCACCTCATCGGAAACATGATGATCATTCTTCTTGTCGGACCTTTGCTTGAAGAAAAATATGGTTCAGTCAAGCTCTTTGAAATGATTTTGATTACAGCGATATCAACGGCATTGCTAAACGCATTTTTATTCTCCAATTCCCTCATAGGTGGAAGCGGGATTGCATTTATGCTGATTCTTCTTAGCTCTTTTTCAAATATCAGAAGTCGAGAAATTCCTTTGACCTTCATCATTATTGCAGTGCTTTACATCGGCAGTGAAGTGTTATCAATTTTAAAAATTGATAGGGTATCCCAATTTAGTCATCTCGCTGGAGGGTTTATTGGAGCGTCTTATGGATTTGTCCGAAGTGTGGGGCGGTGAAAAATAAATTTCTAAATATCATGTGTCATCGGGCCACATTTTGACATAGCTATCACTGACTGAAGAAATCATCGCTTTTATCAACAGGCTCTCAGTCAAAAGCGAAATCTCCCAGACGCTAAATTTAGAACCCCAGGCTATTTTAATGGTTATAACCATCAAGCACCTGAAAAATGAAAACGGGTACTCAATATTTATATCCAATTTCAATCCTAAAATCTGTCTATATTAAAACGTTGGAATCCCTGTTAGCAGTGGCTCCTTCTTCTGTCATTGACGATGATCGTTCAAGTTTTATTAACGTAGAAACAGAGCCCGGTGTATCCACAATCCCAGGTTTATGATAATATGCCGGACCTGAAAGATGAACTTTAATTTAAGGATCGAACGTGACACAACTTACCGGCGCTCAGCGCAAATATCTAAGGGGCCTTGCCCATAGTTTAAATCCTTCAGCCTTTGTGGGGGCAAAGGGCCTGACAACAGCCCTGATCCAGGAGATGGACAACGCCCTGAACGCATCCGAACTGATTAAGATAAAATTTATTGATCACAAGGAAAAGGATGTAAAATCTGCTCTTATGGAAGAGATTTCAGCGCGGCTTAAATGCCATCTTGCCGGAACCATCGGCCATGTGGCTGTTCTTTACCGCTGTCATCCAGACCCGGAAAAGCGAAAAATCACTTTGGCTTGAACTGAATCAACCACCCAAAGGGGATTACCATGATGCAGGAAACGTCATTTATTGTTATTCGGGGCAACAGTATGCGGCTGGACGGCGGCACCATGTTCGGCAACGCCCCTAAAGCCCTGTGGCAGAAATGGGTCCGGGCAGATGAACGGGGCATGATTGATATCGCTTCAAACTGTCTGCTGGTCAAAACCGGAAATTATAATTTATTGTTTGAGACAGGATGCGGCGCATATCTCTCTCCTGACATGAAGGCGCGTTTTGCCGTCCAAGAAGAGACGCATATCTTGCTCAAAGCCCTGTCAGAACAGGGTTTAAGTGATTCAGACATCAGTCATGTTGTTCTGTCTCATCTTCATTTTGACCATGCCGGCGGACTTTTAAGCGCCTGGGAACCGGATCGGGAACCGGCCCTGCTTTTCCCCAATGCCCTTTTCGTGGTGGGAGAGGAGCATTTCAGGCGCTCAAAATCCCCACATCCCCGTGACCGGGCCTCATTTATTCCGGGTCTTGCTGAAAAGTTGCAGGCCACAGGGCGTCTCGTGTTAAAGCAGGGTGGGGACCGCCTGACTGTGGGCGCCCTGACCATTGAATTTTTCCAGAGCCAGGGACACACCCCGGGGATGCTGGTCTCCCTGATTCAGGCCCGGGGCGGTACCGTTATTTACACAGGCGATCTTATCCCGGGACTGCCCTGGGTGAACCTGCCCATCACCATGGGGTATGACCGGTTTGCCGAAAAGCTGGTGGACGAGAAAAAACAGATACTGGACCGTGCCGTTGCCGAAGATGCCCTGCTGGTCTTTCCCCATGATCCGGTCCATGTGGCTGCCCGGGTTGAACGCGATCCCGTGAAAAAAAGGGTGATGCCGGCAAAGGTCTTTGAAACTTTAACTATGACGCTTTAAAAGAGGATAAACATAAAAAAATGAAGGTAGGCATTATCGGACTTCCCCAGACAGGGAAGAAAACATTGTTTCAGATTTTGACCGGCAACGAGATTACGGATCCGGCCAAGGCATTTAAGCCGGTCCCGGGCACCGCCGACATTCTGGATTCCAGGTTTGACCGCTTGGTGGAGATGTATGCCCCCAAAAAGGAGGTCAGGGCGCGTCTTGACCTGGTACTTTTGCCTAAAATGGAGGCTGAAACCATTTCCAAAGGAGATATTTTTAAAGATATATCCGACATGGATGCGGTTTGCCATGTGGTCCGGGCTTTTGAAGATGAGGCTGTTTATCATGCCGAAGGCAGTGTGGATGCCCTGCGCGATTTTGACATGGTCAATTCCGAGCTTGTGATGCACGACCAGATTTTTGTGGAAAAGCGCATTGAGCGGCTCTCTGCCATGGTCAAGAAAATTAAGGATGAAGACCAGAAAAAAGAACTGGTCCTTATGGAGAAGATGCTGGCCCATCTGGAACAGGAACTGCCGCTTCGCCTGCTTGAGTTATCCGAGGATGAGGAGAAACTGATTCGCTCCTACCCCTTCATCACGTTGAAAAAATTGGTGGTTGCGGTCAATGTGGCCGAACATGACCTTGGCAATACAGGTATTCTGGAGGTCTTTAAAGGCAGTTGCGATGCCCTTGCCATAGAGGCGATGCTGGTATCGGCCAAGGTGGAGGCGGAAATCGCCATGCTGGACAGTGCCGAGGAAAAACAGGCGTTCCTTGAGGACTTGGGTATTACCTCCACAGCCCTGGAGTCTTTGACTGCGCTTTGCCTGAAGTCCCTGGATCTGATCTCGTTTTTTACCGTGGGCAAAGACGAGGTTCGGCAGTGGCTGGTGAGAAAGGCGTCTAAGGCCCCCACAGCCGCCGGTGTCATCCATTCAGACCTTGAGCGCGGTTTTATCCGGGCCGAGGTGTTCAAGTACGATGAACTCATGGAACTTGGTTCCGAAGCGGAATTGAAAAAGAACGGCAAGTTCTATGTGGAGGGCAAAGATTACGTGGTCCAGGACGGAGATATCTTAAATATCCGCTTTTCTGTGTGAATCATCCAGGGACAATACTATTTTTTTCAAAAAATAGTATTGTCCCTGGATAAGTGTCTATTCCGGGGCGTTGCCGTGTGCTTCGGTGAGCTTTTCTTTTAGAAACGCTATTTCCTGCTCATCATATTCATACATATCAAAGCAGCATGCGTCTTCGCCCAGAAGTCCTTCGGGCACGTGGTCTCCTTGCTCCTGGGGATCGGTGACCAGGTCCGCGTAAAAACAGATAGACAGCCAGCGGTCCTCCGGGTCATCATCAATGACATCCACCATGGCAAAGAGCGGGCGTTTGGCTTGGGCCGTATGCCGGGGGCGAAAGGAGTAACTTACCCCGGGCCGGCTGACAAATTCAAGAGCGATGTCGGACAGGGTGTTTACGTGATCCACAAGCTCGGTAAATGCCTTGCGGGTCTGGTTGTCATTATCTTTCCAGTCGTTTAATAATGCGTCAAGTTCTTTCATAACCTATTCCTTTGCATGTTTAATCAAATGTCCAAGTTCCGGGAAAATCAGATTGCTGCAGGCCAGTTTGCAGGCGTTCAGACTGCCGGGCATGCAGAATACCGCAGTGCCTTTTATAAAGCCTGCGGTGGCCCGGGACAAAATGGCGGCAGAGTCAATCTGTTCAAAACTGAGCTGGGCAAATACCGGCCCAAAGGCTGTCAGTTCCTTGTCAAACAGGGGCCGAACCGCTTCTATGGTGACATCTTTGGGACTGATGCCGGTACCGCCGGTCATGATGACGGCATGGGGGACTATGCGCCCGATAATATGCTCAAGCGCTTCTGTGATGGCATTTATATCGTCGGGGATCACCTGGTGAATCACCACGTCATGCCCCTCTTTTTTTGCCTGTTTTTTTATCCATAAACCGCTTTTGTCATTTTCAAAAGTTCTGGTGGAGGAGATGGACAATATGGCAATTTTGAGATGCCTGGGCAACGATGTCCGATGGGCGTGGGTACTCATGAGTCTTTTAGTTCCCTGTAAACGCAATCTTCATTGTCTTGTTCAAGGACATGGACATGGATCATATCTTCGGGTTCTGTATTCGCAAAAATACCCTGATAATCCGCCTGGATGGGTAATTCCCTGTGACCTCGGTCCACCAGGATGGCAAGCTCAATGCGGGCGGGTCTGCCAAAATCCATCAAAGCCTCCATGGCAGCCCGGATGGTTCTTCCTGTGAAAAGCACGTCATCCACCAGAATAATCTCTTTGTCATCCACGGAAAAGGGGATGTTCGAGGGCCTTACCGTGGGCTGGTGACTGATTTTTGTCCAGTCGTCCCGGTACATGTTGATGTCCATGGACCCCACAGGCGGTGTTGTACCTTCAATGGCTGCGATTTGATCGGCCAGGCGTTTTGCAAGAAAATCTCCCCGGGTCTGGATCCCCACCAGGGCCAGGTTTTTTACCCCTTTATGTTTTTCAATAATTTCGTAGGCAATGCGGGTGATGATCCGTTTGTAATCCTGATCATTAAGAATGCTCTTTTTTTTTGTCATGATATGCCTTTTTACGTGTTCGGATATGGCCTAAAAGTTTTTTCTACCATCTTTTTTTTAGCACGGCAACACCTTGATTTCTTATCCGGCAATTCTAAATTTTATTCTCGCACAAAGCCTCAAAGAGACAAAGGGGCACAAAGTAGAATAAAAATTTTTGTGTCTTGGTGTCTTTGTGCGAGTTTTCAACTAATAAATATTCATATTTAGAATTGCTGTTTCTTATCCGGATTCATATAATGAAGATTATCATTAAGGGTTTCGGAAGAAATAAACGCAGAAGGGATTAAAGGCATTGGAAAAAATAGACTGCACGGGCGTGATCCTGGCCGGCGGCCGCAACAGCCGGTTTCCCGGCATAAACAAATCATTTCACAAGGTTGGGACACATACCATGCTGGCCCGGATTCATACCCTGTTTTCCATGATGTTTAAGGAAGTGATTCTGGTGGTTAATGAGCCGGCCCTTTTTTTAGATGTCGACGCCCTGATTGTAACGGATATTGACCCCTCCCAATGCGCTTTGGCAGGGCTTCATGCCGGCCTGTTTCATGCCGGCTTTGACTGGAGCTATGTAACGGCCTGTGACGTTCCCTTTGTCAGCGAGAAGATCATCCGGTACCTTCTGACGCAAAGAAGTCCCGGAAAACAGATTATCATACCCAGAACCTGGGAGGGGCTTGAACCCTTGTCCGCTTTGTATCATAAATCCTGTATGCCGAGAATTGAGACCAATCTTAAAAAAAAGGTGTTTATGATCAAAAAATTTTTTAAGCCTGAACGGGTCCGGCAGATTCCGCCCCAAACGCTTGAATCCCTGGACCCGGATTTGCGTTTTAAGTTTAATGTGAACACGCCTGCCGACCTTGAAACAGCCAGGGGGATGGCCCAGCATTCAGACCCGGGGTATGGACGGGGGTAAAGAGAAAATATATAAGGAGGATTCGTGGATTTACCTGCAATGATAAACCAGATGAGAAATCACCCGGATTTTTCCAAAGCCGGGATGGTGCTTTACCATAACGGGGTGGTCCGGGACAGCTCCCGGGACGGTCGGCCTGTCACGGGTCTGACTTTAACGGTAGACCGGAAAAAATTGGATCGGATTATAAACGAGACCCGGGCCATGCCCGGTATTGTGGAGGTGCTGGTGCATATCAATTCGGATATGCCGCTGATGGTGGGCGATGACGTAATGTTTCTGGCCGTGGCAGGCGATATCCGGGAACATGTGATTGACGCCCTAACCTTGGCCCTGAACCGCATAAAAACAGAAGCCACGGCCAAAACCCAAGTGTTTGCCTGATTGGGTTAAACGTTTAAAGGTGTTGATGTGAACGACTTTACCCATATTGACGGCCAGGGCCGTGTCCGGATGGTGGATGTGGGCCAAAAGCCTCCCACAAAACGTGTTGCCGTGGCAAAAGGGAGGGTTTTCATGTCCCCGGACACCCTGACCGCGATTGTGGATGAAAAGGTAAAAAAGGGGAATGTGCTGGAAACAGCACGCATTGCAGGGATCATGGCGGCCAAGCAGACCTGGTCCCTGATTCCCATGTGCCATCCCCTGAACATCACCCATGCCCGGGTGGATTTTTCTGAGGATAAGGAGAACAGCTGTATTCACATTGAGGCGCAGGTGTCGCTGACCGAAAAAACCGGGGTGGAGATGGAAGCCATGACCGCTGTCAGTGTTGCGGCCCTGACCATCTATGACATGTGCAAGGCCTATGACAAGGGCATGGAGATATCCAACATTCATCTGGCCTTTAAATCCGGGGGAAAAAGCGGCACGTACACGGCACCTGAAACATCTGCATGATTGATTTTGCCCACATGACCATCAGCACGGGGAATCTGGCCTTCTTAGGGGCAGGGTTTGGACTAGGCCTTTTAACAGCTCTGGTTCTTGTTAAACTGGTCATGCATTTTTTTTCAGACCGGTTCAAGGCGTTGTCCAACAAGGCGCTTTATGAAAATTCCCGGCACTTCATGGACATGGCCCAGTCCCATTTCAGCGGTTATGTGCGGGAAGCCCATCAGGATTTCAAGGTCAAAGAGGAGGCATTCACCCGGGCCGTTGATCCGGTACACCGCATGTTAGACCGCTATGAACAGCGGCTTGGCACCATGGAAAAGGACAGAAGCCAGGCCTTTGGCGCCATCAGTCAGTATTTGTCGGATATGGCAAAAATCCAGCACCAGCTTGCCAAAGAAACGGATAACCTGGTTAAAGCCCTGCGGGTGCCCCATGTCCGGGGCAGATGGGGGGAAGTGACCCTGAAACGGGCAGTGGAACTGGCCGGCATGGTCGACCATTGTGACTTTATTGAACAGGGCGTGCAGGGGAGCGGCAAGGGGGCGCTTCGCCCGGACATGGTGGTGAAACTGCCCGGCAACCGTCAGGTTGTGGTGGATGCCAAGGTACCGCTCATGGCGTATCTGGATGCCCTGGAAACAACGAATGAAGCGGCCCAGAAAGAAAGACTTGATGACCATGCCCGCCAGGTGATGGCCCACATTATCCAGCTGGGATCGAAAAATTATGCAGCCGCCTTTAGCCCAAGCCCTGAGTTTGTGGTCCTGTTTATCCCCGGGGAAAATTTTTTTTCTGCCGCCCTTGCGGCCCGGCCGGATCTTATTGAAAAGGGGGTAAGCCACGGCGTGATTCTGGCCACGCCCACCACGCTGATCGCCCTGCTGAAAACCGTGTCCTATGTGTGGCTTCAGCAGGCAGGTCATGAAAACGCCCGGGCCATCCGGGAACTTGGTCTGGAGCTTTTTGAGCGGCTCTCCACCATGGCCGGACACATGAACCGCCTGGGAAAGGATATTGAGCGCACCGCCGCCACCTTTAACCGCACCCTGGGTGCCATGGAAAAAAGGGTGCTGGTTTCGGCCCGGAAATTTGAAAATTTAGGCGTCTCCAGTGCCGGTCTGCCGGATTGTGAACCTGTGTCTGGATCTGTTCTGACCCTTAACCGTATAAAAGAAAGGAGTCCGGGTGATGAGACTGATGAATAACCTTGAACAAAGACCTGTAGGGTTTTGTCTGAATTGTGGAAATACGCACATGTATAAGAAACGCAAGCCACTATACCAACGCGTGCTTTATCTGTTACTGATCCTGACGCTTGCCGGGACCTTGGGGTGCCAGAGTCAGAAAAAAATGGAACATCCCCGGGAAAATCCGTTGGTGAAGGTGGCTGGCTCAGACCTGCCCGAATTTACGGATGCGTTGTTTTTTCAAGATCTTGTGGTCTCCATTGACCAGAGCCTCGTCTATTTTAAGCGTGTGCCGGCAAATCGGACCTATAATTATGGTGAGGATGTGTATAATGCCGCCCATATGATCACTTCCCTTGAAACGTTTAAAGCGTTCCTTGATACCAAGCCGTCGCCCAAAGATCTGAACCGCTTTATCCGGAAATCGTATACAGTGTACAAAAGTGTGGGCGGCCCAAATAAAGATGTGCTTTTCACCGGTTATTTTGAACCCACCTATCCGGGCAGCCGCACCCCGGGGCCGCAATATCCGTGGCCGGTCTACGCCATGCCCGATGATTTGTTCCAGATTGATTTGTCGGCTTTCTCAGATGCATATAAAGGGCACAAACAGCTCATGGCCCGTGTTGATTCAAACTCCCGCAGGATTCTGCCCTATTATACCCGGGAGCAGATCAACAAGCAGCCCGATTTTGCACAAAAAGCCCGGCCCGTGGTCTGGCTGGCCAACCGTATTGACCGGTTTTTTCTGGAGATTCAGGGGTCGGGCAGGGTGGCGCTTCCCGATAACGAGATTATGCGCCTGCATTACGCCGGGGTTAATGGCCGAAAATACAGTGCTGTGGGAAAATATCTCATTGATAACAACGAGGTGCCAAAGGAAAAGATGTCCATGCAGGCCATACGCGAATGGCTCACGGCCCATCCGGAACGCATGGATGAGGTGTTGTTTACCAATGACAGCTTTGTGTTTTTCAAGGAAGGCAAGGGCGGCCCCTTTGGTTGCATCAATGTCGCCGTAACGCCTGTCCGTTCCATTGCCACGGACACCAAACTTTTTCCCAAAGGGGGGCTGGCTTTTATCCAAACGGCGCTGCCTGCCGGCGTGGGGCAACCCAAAGAGGCATGGCCCAGGGCGTCTTTGTTCGTGCTCAACCAGGATACCGGCGGTGCCATCAAGGGGCCGGGCCGGGTGGATCTGTTCTGCGGTGCCGGTGACTGGGCCGATTACACTGCCGGTCACATGGTGGCCAGGGGGCAACTCTATTTTCTGGTGCTTACGCCAAAGAACTAAAGAGATGTAAAAACTAACGGTCTTTCAAAAACAGGCTGTGGTATTCGTTTTCGGAAATGTGTTTTTTTAAGTATGTATTGACCCAATCATAAATTTCTTCAAGTTCCTGGTGGGAAAGTCTTGGCAGAAGGGTTTTCATGAAGGCGTCCTCACTGAATTTCTGCATATAGAACATGATGGTCTCCTCATCACTTGTCCTGTCCATGCCAAAGGCACCAATGCCGTTATATTCCTGGATAAACTGGTGGGTGTCTTTTTTCATAAGCTTGGTAGTTCCGGGTTTGAAGTTGATTTTAAAAATAAAGAACTCAAAGACGAAGCAGGGGGCGGTTTATCTCCCAAACAGTCAAATTTTAAATAAGCTGTCCCTGATGCCCTCTGATGGCCTTCTGGATTGCCTTTGACAGCTGCGTAACGAAAAAAGGCTTGTTAATAACAACGCTGATGCCGGCCTGATTGGCTGCTTCCTCTGTCATGGCGTAGTTGTAACCAGTGCACAGGACAATGGGGATATCCTTTCGAACCCTGCGCAACTTTTCGGCCAGAAGTATCCCTGTCATCTTTTTCATGTGCAGGTCGGTAATGACCGCATCAAAAAACTCAGGCCGGTTCTGGAAATCCTTCAAGGCCTGTTCCGGACAAGTGGTTGCTTCAACTTCATACCCCAGGCCCGTTAAAAGCTCTCGGCCTGTTTCCACAAGTTCTTCCTGGTCATCCACCAGCAGCAGCCGTCCCAGAGCCTGTTGCCCTTTACCCTGCTCGTCCGCAAGACTGCTCGTCTCAATCTGTTCTGCCTGGGGCAGGTAGACATGGAAACAGGTCCCCTTGTTTTCACTGGAGTCAAACCGGATGCTGCCCCCGTGATTCTTCACGATGCCGTGGGTGGTGGCAAGGCCTAAACCCGTGCCAGAACCTTTTTCCTTGGTAGTAAAATAAGGCTCAAAAACGCGGCCCCGGATTTTTTCCGGGATACCCGGCCCTGTGTCTGCAACACTGATCTGCACATATTTTCCCGGCAAAAGTTCAAGGTCTGGGACAAGGGTCTGCCTGTCCACCTCAATGCCCTTTACCGTCACGGTTATTTTTCCGGGCTGATTTCCCATGGCTTGAAAGGCATTGGTGCACAGATTCAGCAGTATTTGATAGATTTGGCTCGGATCTCCTGTGACCATCTCATTTCCTCCGGGATCGGCTGTCAGGGTTATGGTCGGCGGCAGGGTAGATTTGAGCAGCTGGATGACTTCCTTGACAATGGGGCCAACCATCAGTGGGGCGCGCTCTTTAGGGGATTTGCGGCTGAAGCTCAGGATCTGGGAAATCAGCTCTGCTGAGCGGCTACATGCCTTGAGTACCTTTTCGAGATACTCGGCGGCCTTATTGTTATCCTGGATCTCATCTTTGGCCAGCTGGGTGTACCCCATGATGGCCGAAAGAATATTGTTGAAATCGTGGGCAATACCGCCGGCCAGGGCACCGATGGCATCCATTTTTTCGGACTGGCTCAACTGTTCCTGCATGGCTGTCTGCTGCTGCCGCAGCCGGGTGCTTTCAGTGATGTTTCGCACCACATGGACGCTGCCGGCGGACGATCCATCCTTTCCCTGACGAGAAAATTGTTGAATCTCAAAGTATTGGTCGAGCTTTGGATCAAAGATCTGGGCATGTCCGGGATTTTCTGTCTGCCCATGCCGTTCCAGCACCTCCATCGCCCCGGAAGAGGCCGCCCTATTGAACAATACAGGCTGTCCAAGTTTGTCTTTGATGATAATGGCATCGTCAATGGCGTCAAAGGAGGTCTGCCAGTCCTGCCGGGCCTGAGCAAGCCTTTGCCCCATGATCTCCAGATGAACGATATGACCAAATATCTGCGCCCCTGCAACACCAGCCCAAAAAATCCCGGGGGGCACCCAGAAATGAAAAAAGGATAATAGAACGAAGGCCCCACCTGTCACTCCGATGAAAAGAGCGGCTCCCGTCATCAGCGCCCGGCTGCCCGATCGCTTTGACATCCACAGAAGCGTGACAAGAAAAAAAAGGGCCCCAAGGGTCCTGTGCCGGATCGGGCCCATGGTTCGAATGTATGAGCGGTCCAGGATATTACCCAATATGGTTGCCTGCAGTTCCACCCCGGCCATGCGGTTCCTGTTCTGGCTGAAACAGCTCAGGTGATCCTGATCCACCCCGGCGGCAGTAAGGCCCAGCACCAGGATTTTGTTTTTAAAATAATCCTGTGGATACCGATTTTCCAGGATGTCGGAAAATGAAATGCTGGGAAAAGTGCCCGGCGGACCGTAATAGTTGATCCTCCTTTTCTGTGTCTGGAGAATACTATACAAAGGCGCGCCATTCAGGCCATGGCTATCGACACTTTTCAGTTGGTTCGGTGTCGCCGATTCGTCTTCTGTCATGAATTTGTAAAGTGAAGAAGCTGCAGAAGGCAACTCTTTTCCGTCAAGGATGAGGGTGTGGCATATCTCTCTGACCACCCCGTCCATTCCCGGCTCAATGTGGACATGGCCCACGGGCGGATGTCCCAAAGAGGAAGCGGGCAGCACAAGATGCCCGCTTCGGTTCACGTAGGCCGCCAGAATCATATGAGGAAACCGGGCCAGTGCCTCTTTGAACAGCTTGTCGCCCATGGCAGGTTCAGCAAAAATAATGTCTGAAAGAATACCCAGAGCCTCTTTTGTCTGTTCAAGGAAAGGGGCGTAGTACTTCCTTTCAATGGGCCATCGTCCCAGGGTTTCAAGGCTTTTTTCGTCAATCGCCGCGATCAGAATCTGTTGTGGCGGATCAGTGGTTCCCCTGAGCCTGAAAAAAAAATCATAGGTGTAATCGTCTATGCCGTTGAAAAAACCCATGACATCCAAAAGGCCCGCCACAACCAGGAAAATAAGGCCCAGGGCAAGACAGCGGCGGCCAAACAAAGGTTCCTCCCCCGGCAGAATATCTCCTTGAAAATTTTTCGCGCCCATGGACTACATCCGCAATGGTTCTATAAAATAATTATCAATGCGCCGATTACCCATGTTACAATCGCTCCTACATCTGCATAGGGAAAAGTTTTTATTTCAAAGGCCTGGGCCGGAGTAAACCGCCCTTCATACCCGTCCGGATCAACGGCCCTGACCCGGACATAATAAGTGCCTCCCTTTTTGGGCCTGTCAAAACGGACATCGGATACATTGGTTGTTTTCTCAAGCAGAACTTCTTTGAATAGCGGATCCTTGGCCATTTGAAACAGGTAGGTCATATCGGGTCCCATCTCCTGCCACCTGATAGTGATGGTCTTCTTGTCCACAGCCGGCGCCATGCCCTCGGGTGCCTTTGGCGGTTCAACAACGCTAAAGGAGATTGCGTCCGACCATAACCCTTTGAAATCATCTTCGGCAATGGCGCAAACCCTTAAATAATAAACGCCATATTCTTCAAGAACAATGGATTGGCGGGTGCCGGTGATACCCTCAATATTCCTGTATAAATTTTTGAAATCCGATTCTTTTGACACCTGGACGCTGTAGGAGGCGGCATCTCCCACCTTCAGCCATTCCACTTCCACCCGTTTTGTTTTCAATTCTTCGCCGTTAACAGGACGTTGAACAAAAGGCGGAAAAGGATTGGTTCGGACCTTGAAACCTTGAGGCGCTAAAGGAATACCTTCAAGTCCTGCCGGACTCATGCTCAAAGTCTGGCAGTAATAATTGCCGTCCGGCAGCATGATCTTTGGCACAGGATCACCCTTTTGCACTACAACCTCTTTGACGACATCCTTCATTTCAGGATCTTTTGCGACAATTACTCTTGCCGCCACAGCCTTTTGGGGCATGGCAAGGGAAAAGTCTATCGGCACACTTTGGTACAAAGGGCGCAGCCCCTCAAGGGCCGGCGGCGGCAAAAGCGTTTGGGGCGTATTCGGCTGTTTTCCCTTTTCCACCCAGGTCCCCTGGCCCGAATCCAGCATTACCTCTTTTCCGGTTCCTGCAACGCCGACCATACCGTCCAGCACCTCTGTCCGTGTTGTTTTATCATTGTCCACAGACACCCTGAACTGGGTTCCCCTGGCTGCGGAAACCGCAGATGGGGTATGAATTTCAAACCGGGACTCCCCGCCTGTACTCTTTTGTATATGCATCATTGTCCGTCCGGCAGGCACAAAAAGCCTGCGGATCATAAAATAGGGCTGCCGCTGCCTTGCGGTCCTGATGCTGACCCGGGTCTCAGGCCTGAGAAAAAAAGCGCTGCCGTCCTCAAATGTGATTTCCACTGCACTTTCTTTCCCGGTTTCAATCTGAGCACCCTGGCCCACCACATCTGCCTTTTTCAAAACAGATCTGGCCTCGGTACCCTCCGGGCAGGCCCAGACATCACCTTTGATAAATGTGACAACCCCTTCCATGGGAATCCCTTTGAGCAGTTTGACCGGAATTTTTATACGCTGCCCTGGATATATCAGGTTGAAATTTTTAAGCTGATTGAAGTTTGAAATTCTTTTCCAGTCATGGGGATTCTCAAGCCAGGTCTTGCTGATATTGACCAGATTGTCTTTTTTGGCGACGGTGATGGTGACGATTTTTTCATCTAAGATTTCAGCAGAAAGAAATGGGGTAAAAAAAAGAAAAACAAAAAATAGAATCGCCGGATATTTTATTTTATGTCTCATATGTCTCATGGCTTTGCTATTTAAAAAAAAAGAAAGAAAGAAAAAGAAGAAAAAGAAGAAGAAGAAGTTGATTGACAATAGAATTTAAATATCACCTGATACCCGTTTTGTCAACCCGGTAATTTTTTTTGTCCCGCAGTAGGCAAAGCCATTTAACTGAAGTGTTCGGTAAAGACCAGAGAATCTGAAAAACGTATGTCTACTTGAGTTTTCGTTAACAAAAAAAAGATGAAAAAATACTTTGGCATACTTTCTGCTGATTTTGTAGTTGGTATATATAAAAATTGATAGGAAAAAAGGGATATCCAAGGATGAAAATAATATTACATGCGAGCGAAAACGATGAACTCAGGAGGAGGTTGAAAACTCGAATTGAGGATGCATTGCCGGAAGGTGAGCTTGTTTTGACAGACGCCAGGCTGCATCTGATCAATTGGTCCAATATCAAATGAATGCAGCCTATAAACGGCTTTCAAGCATGATTTTTTTTGTTACAGGGAATTTCAATCCTTCAAACTATATGTTATCTTGTAAAAAATTAAAATTTATTGGCTTTGCACCGTTTCCCCCATATTTTAGTTTCTTGGAAACAAGAAAGTCATAGATATATATAACACACTGTTTTAAAAGTCTAAGTTTAAAATTTTATCCGCTGGCATGACCTTTGCTGTAGTTATTATGAACTGCATGCATTTAAAATGATAAAAATCAAGAGAGACTTACAAAGGAGGAAATAATAGAAATGACATTAAAAACAAAATTAATCGTTGGTGGTGTGGTGGCGGCAATCCTGCCACTGGTCGTTGTGGGGGTATTTTCGATCATCAAATCTTCCACCGCACTGGTCGGTATTGCCGAGGGACAGGCCAAGCTTACCGCCCAAAATCTTGCAACCATGGTGGACCTTTCGATGAAACAGGAAGTCGGGAAAGCCGAGGCCATGGCATCGGAATCCTCTATCCGGGAAATAGCCAAAGGATCTGGAAATGAAGAGGCGTTGACCGCTGCAGAGACCTATTTGGCAGCAGTTTATAAAAAGATTGGAGAAAATTATGTGTTCTTTTTTGTTACCGATTCATCCGGCCAGGTGATCGCTGACAGTGATTATGGCAAATACAGGCGGGAAAATATGAATTTGGCAGACAGGGACTATTTCCAGGCTGCCAAATCGGGCAAAAGTGTCATAAGTGAGCCTCTTATTTCAAAGGCAAGCGGGCTGAACATCTTTGTGGTTGCCGTTCCGTTGCAGGACAACTCCGGTTCATTTGCCGGGATTCTGGGTGTGTCTGTAAAACTTTCCGTTCTGTCTGAAGAGATTACACAGGTGAAAATTGGAGAAACCGGCTATCCTTTTATGCTGGCTAAAGACGGTGTTTTTATCGCTCACCCTGTAAAGGATTATATTTTCAAACTCAATGTGTCCAAGCTTGACGGCATGGAGGAGATTGCCAGAAGATCACTGGCCCAGGAAGCAGGCGTTGAAAAATATCGTTTTAAAGGCACTGACAAGATCGCCGGTTTCGCACCCGTACCTGCCACAGGCTGGAGTCTTGTGGTCACCCAGGATGAATCGGAGTTTTTAGCCTCTGTGGTCTCTATCCGGAATATGGTTCTTGCTGCCGGCGGCATCTTTCTGGTTTTGACCGTACTGGCTGTACTGTGGTTTGTTAAAGGCATTATGGCGCTGCTGGGCCATGATCCGTCTGAAATTGCCAATGTGGCCAACCAGATCGCTGCAGGAGACTTGACCTATCAATTCCCAACGACCGGCAAACCGCTCACCGGGGTGTATGCCAGTATGCAGCAGATGACAACCAATTTGAAAAATATGTTTAATGACATTTCCCAGGGTATTCAGACACTGACATCTTCTTCCACGGAGCTGTCTGCGGTGTCCCAGCAGATGACCTCCGGGGCCGAGCGGTCATCCCAAAAGGCCAATAACGTTGCTTCGGCCGCAGAAGAGATGGCAACGGCGATGAACAGTGTCGCCGCCGCCACAGAGCAGACAAGTGCCAACCTTCAGATGATTGTCGCCGCAGCAGAAGAAATGTCCGCAACGATCAATGAAATCGCATCAAATACAGCCAAGGGAAGCCAGACCACGACCCAGGCGGTTGAAAAAGCCGAACACATTTCCCAGAGAGTGGATGCGTTAGGCAGGGCTGCTGCTGAGATCAGCAAAGTGACGGAAGCCATAGCCGATATCTCCGAACAGACCAATCTTCTGGCACTGAATGCAACCATCGAGGCCGCAAGGGCCGGCGAGGCGGGCAAAGGGTTCGCTGTGGTGGCTGGTGAAATCAAGGAACTTGCAAAGCAGACGGCCCGGGCGACTGAAGAAATCGGGTTGAAAATTGGTGAGGTTCAGACAAGCACCACGGAATCTGTTGAGGCGATAAAAGCAATCGTTGAAATTATAGACGATATTAATTCCATTGTTTCATCAGTTGCCACGGCCATAGAAGAGCAGTCTGCGACAACCCAGGAAATTTCCAATAATGTCAGTCAGGCAGCCACCGGTGTTCAGGAGGTCAATGAAAACGTCAACCAGACCTCCACCGTAGCTGCACAGGTCACCGCAGATGTCCATCAGGTGAGCCAGTCTGCTGACGAGATCACAGCCGGAAGCATGCAGATCAATGAGAGTGCTTTGGAATTATCTAAACTATCGGAAAGTCTTAATGAGATGGTCAGCCGGTTTAAGCTGTAATTATTAGAAACAATTAGGGTAATTTCATGAATTTTCGGAATATTGAGTCTTTCCTAAGCATTGATACCGATGAAGCCGAAAAGCTGGGTCGCCTTCTGGCGGGTATCCTGACATCTGATCTGGAAAAAATCCGTCGGGGTATCCGCGAGAATGATCCGGAATCCATTCGTTTTGTGGCACATTCCATAAAGGGCGCCTCCGGGAATCTGGGATTTGAAAGTCTTTCTCAGCTGGCAGCGGTTATGGAGACCCGTACCCGGGCGGGCCGGCTTGACGGTTTGGAGGATCTGCTTTTGGAAATGCAGCACCTTTTAGAAAAGCTTGAAGAGAGTCTGTCAGGCAAGTGATATGGTCGACGCATATTCCATACTTGTGATTGATGACAATTTGTTGAATCTGAAGCTCATTGAGAAAGTCCTGACCAAGGAGGGGTATAATACCCTTTTGTCGGATAATGGACCTGATGCCAGGCGTATAGCTGCGCAAGAACATCCGGATCTTATCCTGCTGGACATTGAAATGCCGGATGAAGACGGATTTGAAGTTATTCGGAAGCTTAAAAATGATCCGGCCACCGTCACCATCCCCGTGCTTTTTTTAACGGGTGTGTCCGAAGTGGATGTCAAGCTCAAGGGTTTTGAACTTGGGGCCGTGGATTATATCGTCAAGCCCTTTCATCCCGAAGAGGTCCTGGCCCGGGTGCGTATTCACCTTAAACTTTCCATTGCCACCAACTCCCTGGTGCATGAACAGGCCAGAAAGCTGCGCCAGATAACCCAAGCCCAGAATGCCTTGCTGCCCAGGCCCGAAGATTTTCCCAATGCCGGATTCAGTGTTTTCTACCGGCCCCTGGAAGAGGCGGGCGGAGATTTTTATGATATTTTAAATATTTCAAATCAGATCACCGGGTATTTTTTGGCGGATTCCTCGGGACATGATATTGAAATCTCCTACACCACTGCATCTGTCAAGGCGCTTCTGGCCCAGAACTGCACCCCGCTATATTCGCCCTGTGAGAGCATGAAAATGATCAATGACGTGCTTGTGGAAATTCTGCCGGAAGACAAATATCTCACCGCATGCTACATGCACCTCAATCGCGGCACCAGGATCATGACCCTGGTGAATGCAGGCCATCCCCCTGTGATTTACATGCCCAAGGGTAAAAAACCTTTTTTTATCAAAGTTCCGGGAGATATCCTGGGCATGTTCACCGATGCTGCCTTTGGTATCAAAAGATTTTCAGTTAATGAAGGGGACCGGTTTTTTCTTTATTCAGATGGCATGGTGGAATCCAAAGAAAAGAAAATATCATGGGTTGCAGGGGTGCAACGGCTTTTATCCGTTTTTGAGGGGGTGGGGCAGATTAACCTTTCCCTTCTCCCAAACACACTCATTTCCCGGATTTTTAACGGCTATCCCATGCCCGAGGATGATATTGTTCTTTTATGCATTGAGGTGTGATGATGCCTGATATCCTGGGTTTTTATGAAATCAAAGAGGAGAAAGATCGTCTCTTCATACGGTTTTCCTCCACCATGGAACATATTGATACGGCCTGTGCCGCAGTCCTTCTTTTTCTTAGATCCAAGGGACCAAAGTTTTTCCCCCATTTGTTTGCCGTCAATTTAGGTATGCGCGAAGCCATGGCAAATGCCGTGCGTCATGGCAATAAATACGATTTGGATAAACTTGTCTCCATGGAACTGGACATAAGCGGGGACGAATGGCTTCGTATGAAGATTTCCGACCAGGGGCCGGGTTTTGAATGGGTGCAAGTCCAGGACCAGGTACTCCCTGATGAAGCTGACCACGGCAGGGGCATGCGTATCATGCAAACCTATTTTGACCGTTTCAGTTATAACAAAAAGGGCAATACCCTCTATCTTGAAAAACATATTTTTTAATAAAATTAATTCCTCGTTAATACAATTCTAACGAAATTCTAATGATTTCAGGGTAAAAAACTAACATTGATTATCCGTGAAACTTTTTTAAAAATATGAAGGACGTTTATGACAAACCAGCTTACCCGGGCCATGCACAAAATCAAAAACGAGATTCTATCTCTTGGTGCCATGGTCGAAGATCGGTTCAAAAAAGCCATATATGCCGTCAAGACAAAAGATCTTGGGCAGGCCATTGAGATCATTGAAACCGATTACCTGGTGGATGCCCAGGAGATTGAGGTCGAAGAGGAATGCGTGAAAACCCTTGCCCTGTATCATCCTGTGGCAACGGATCTAAGGCTGATTACCGCCGTGATCAAAATCAACAATGACCTTGAGCGTATTGCCGACTATGCCGTGAACATTGCCCGGCGTTTTAAGACAAGCGGCCAAAGTTCAAATTCCTTTCAATATGACTACACGGCCATGGCCGAACAGGCGGCAAAAATGCTTAAATTCAGTCTGGATGCCCTTGTCAGCCTGGATAGAGATCTGGCATATAAAGTCCGGGAAATGGATGAGCAGGTCAATACCATGCGAAATGAAGCCTACAGTGTCATGAAAGATGCCATACGCAAGAATCCGGAACAGGTTGAGGAAATTATTAATATGTATCTGATTTCAAGGCATATTGAACGGGTGGGCGATCACACTAAAAATATCGCAGAGGAGGTCATTTACCTGATAGAAGGTGAGATTATCCGTCATTCCTGAATTCTAATAAAAAAATAACACGGAAATAAAAAATGTCCAAAGAGACCATATTGATTGTTGATGATGAGGAAGACATTCTTGAATTGATAAAATTCAATCTCAAGGGCGAGGGGTACAATATACTTCAAGCCATGACCGGGGAAGAGGCCATTAAAATTGCCAAACAGTCCGGCCCGGATCTCATGGTGCTGGATCTTATGCTGCCCGGAATTGACGGGCTTGAAGTTACCAGGTATATGAAAAACAACAATACCACCATGCATATTCCCATTGTGATGCTCACGGCAAAGGGCGAGGAGTCCGATATCGTGGCCGGTCTGGAACTCGGGGCCAATGATTACATATCCAAGCCTTTCAGTCCAAGGGAGCTTACGGCACGGATTCGCGCCATCCTGCGCCGACGCCGGGAGAACGGCGGTGAAGCGCCGGTCCGTGTCCGTCAGGAAGGGGATATGGTCATTGACCGGGCCAAACACCAGGTCACCATTGAAGGTAAAATTATTGAACTGACCTTGTCCGAGTTTGAACTGCTCTCCTTTCTGGCGGAGAAAAAAGGCTGGGTGTTTACCCGGGGGCAGATTGTGGATGCCATCCACGGTGAAAATTATGCAGTGACAGAGCGCAGTATTGATGTGATTATCGTGGGGCTGCGTAAAAAACTGGGTGCCTATTCATCGTGTATTGAAACTGTTCGGGGTGTGGGATATCGGTTTAAGGAATAGACTTCATGCACCGTAAAAAAACAAAGCTCATTTGGCGGGTTTTTCCATCATTTCTGGTTATTATTCTTTTGTCCCTGACCGTTGAAGCCTGGTATTCAACCAGCTATTTTAAAAATTTTTTTCTTGAAACCGCCCAGCGCGAACTCGTGGTCAGGGCCTCTTTGTTGCAGGACCGGTTTGCACAAGCCCTGTATGTGGATGGCTTGTCGCCACAGAATATTGATGCCCTGTGCAAAACTTTGGGAGAAAAAATTCAAACCCGCATTACGGTGATTCTGCATTCAGGGGAGGTGATCGGTGACTCCTTTGCCAGGGTGGAAACTATGGAAAATCACAGGAAACGGCCTGAGATTCAGGAGGCGCTTTCCGGTGGAAAGAGTGTGGCCGTACGCTACAGTGACACCCTTGATAAAAACATGATGTATATTGCCCTTCCCATTGTTTACAACCGGTCTGACCCCGCTGTGATCCGGACGGCTGTCTCACTTTCAGGTATTGATGCCGAGGTTGAGGCCATGCGCAATTCAATTGTCCTGGTTCTGCTTTTGACCACCATGGCCGCGGCCCTGGCAAGCCTGTATGTTTCAAGACGCATCACTAATCCCGTGGAGCAGATGCGTCAAGAGGCCCAGGCGTTTTCCATGGGTAACCTGACCCATCGATTGTCCTATCCCGATACCGAAGAACTGGCTCAACTGGCCGAGGCTATGAATTTTATGGCCTCAGAACTTAATAAAAAGATCATAGATACCAGAAACCACAGTCAAGAACTTGAAGCGGTTCACGCCAGTATGCAGGAGGGCGTAATCGCCATTAACGCTCAGGAGCAGATCATTACCATCAATAAGGCTGCTGCCAAAATATTTGACTTCTCTCCGGAGATTCTCAAAACAAAGCATGTGCTTGAGGTTGCCAGAAATTATGACCTGCAGGTATTCATTAAAAAGGCCCTTGCCACCAGTGAACCTGTGGAAGATGATATCGTGATTGACAGAGGCGAGCGAATGGTGCTCAATATCCATTCCACGGCTTTGTACGACACCCAGGACAAGCGCATGGGCACCCTGATCATTTTTCGTGACATCACCCGGATCCGGTTGCTTGAAACCATGCACAAGGATTTTGCGGCAAATGTTTCCCACGAATTAAAAACGCCTTTGACCGCGATCAAAGGCTTCATTGAGATCATTTTGGAGATGATGCCGGACAACGGCGGCACCTTATCCCAGGATTCCGTGGCCCAGTATGGCAGGTTTCTGGGGATCATCGAAAAAAACGTCAACCGGATGGTCAGCCTGATTGATGACCTTCTGGCTCTGGCAAGACTGGAGCGCCTTAAAGGGACCGATGTTCAGTTTGAGGCCCATCCCCTGGCCGGCCTGATCCAAAAGGCTGTTGGGTTTTGCGCGGACAGGGCCCAGGCCCGGAGCGTAACCGTGGACGTTCACTGCCCGGAAGGCGTTGCCGCCATGGTGGACCCCACGCTCATGGAGCAGGCTGTGTTTAATCTGGTGGACAATGCCGTAAAGTACAGCAGTGACGGAACAAGTGTCAGCATTCATGCAGAACAAAAAGGCCACGATATAGAAATCCAGGTCAAAGATACGGGGCCTGGCATTGATCAAGAGCATCTGCCGAAAATATTCAATCGATTTTACCGGGTGGATAAGGGCAGAAGCCGGGACCAGGGCGGTACAGGACTGGGGTTGGCCATTGTTAAGCATATTGTCCAGTACCACAACGGCCGTATTGAGGTGGAAAGTCGGCGGGGGAAGGGGACATGCTTCACCATCACCATTCCCGGGGCTACAGAAAAGCACATGGTCTCAGGGTAATGGCATGTAACTGTCCTGCCGTTTAATGCCAATATCCAATTATTCATACGGATTATTAATAATAGTCCGGGCGTTGAATTCGGTATTTTTCAAATTCGCTTTCGGCGTGGGCCTTGGCTATTTCCGCCGTTACCCTTCCAGCGTCCTGCAGGATTTCCCGGTCGGTGGATTGAGCAGTCACATCATAATCAATGGATGTCTCTTTTTTTCCAGCTTTTTGACGTTGCTTGTTTTTATCCCTCTTCATTCAACGCCGCCCCAGTTTTGATACCTGTCCCGGGACCAACGGAGGTATTTCATCAATTCCCAATTGATAGAATCGGAATCAAACCGCTCACTGTCGTAATCGCCGCCGGACCATTCCATGTAACCTTCGTGTTCTTCATGGCTCGGGTCCTTCAGGGCGTTGCAGAATTCAAAGTAGCCGGGTACGCCGCCCACATCTTCAGGAGGGCATGCCTGTTCGCCTTCAAGACAGACCAGCTCCGTTCTGAGTTCCGGATTGAAATAACGGCTTTCCTCCAGAACAAGTTCATGCTCCCAGCTGTCCCCGAAATCATACAGATAACCAAAGGTGCGGCCTTTCTGTTTGATCAGATCTCCAAGACGGTATCTGCCGCAGACCAGCCCGTCTTCTTTCGATTCCGGGTATTCCGTGTATCGTTTCTTACCGATGGTGAATTCGTGCAGATGGCTGTCGGTCCAACCCATGACAATCTGGATAACATCGTGCAGCCGGTCCAGTGTAATGCTGGCGGGCACCACAAAACGACGCCAGATTGCCGGTTCGATATCAAGCAGTTGTATTTTCAGCAAATAAAATCGTTTGTTCATTTCTTCACCTCATATTTTGATTAGAATCTTGGTTTTCGGCCATGGGCCTCATCAAAATGGACTGCAAGATTCAACAAGGCATCTGCAAGGGCGTGCGGCCCCAGATCGATCAGTTTTTGTTTGCGGTAATCAGTCATTTGCTTGTCCTCTAATTCATATTCCAACCCTTGTACAGCCCGGGCCGGACATTGAGCTGCGGCCGCCGGATACAGGTGTGATGTTTATCCGGGTGCTGATTCTTTCTTTCAGTGCAGATACATGGGAGATGATTCCGATTAGCTTGGCGTCCTGCTGAAGTCCGGATAATGTTTCCAGTGCGGTCTCCAGAGCCTCTTCATCCAAGGTGCCGAAGCCTTCATCCAGAAACAGGGAATCCACCCGGACTTTTCGGCTGGCCATTTGAGATAGCCCCAGCGCCAGCGTCAGGCTGACAATAAAGCTTTCACCGCCGGACAGGTTCTTGGTCGAGCGGATTTCACCGGCCTGATAGTTGTCGACGACGTTCAGCTCCAGTGGCTGCTGTTCATCACGGATCAGCAGATAGCGATCGGTCATTTTTTCCAGCTGCCGGTTGGCATGGGATACCATCAGTTCGAAAGTCAGCCCCTGAGCAAAGTTCCGGTACTTTTTCCCGTCGGCTGAACCGATGAGTCCATGCAGCTTCTCCCAGCGTGCGCACTCTTTCTTTTGGGCGTCGATGGCGGACTGCTTTTGTTTTATCCGCTCTTTGGCGGCTGTATTTTCACTTAAGCGGTATTTGAGACCGGCAAGGGCATCGCGGAGTGTTTTCAGGGATTCTTCATCCGCCTTGAACTGCGGTGCAAGCTCCCCAAGCGTCTTGTCAGTAAGCTTTTTGGCGGTCTCCGTGGCCAGACGAGTTTCCCGGTCTTTCTGTTTCGCGTTGAGCTCTGTCCCCGCATCATCCAGCGCCTTTGCCCGGGAGGCTAAGGATTCCTGTTTTTCATAAGGCAGTCTGGCTTCGAGGAAGGATTTCTCATCTGCAAAGCCTGCCGGAATCAGAGCCGCTGAAAAGTCGGTTTCCGCTTTTTTCAGTTCAGGTGCTCTCTGCTCAATGCGCCTCTTCAGGGAGTCAACATGGGTCTTCGCCGTAGTCAGCTTCTGCTGCCGCTCGGTGTTCAGGTCTCTGGCTTTCTTCTCGGCATTTTCAGCGTCGGTAATGGCTTTGTTCAGTCGACCTTCTTCATCATCAGGCTTTTTGTCGCCATACAATTTCTTCCGCTCATCTGTTCCGTCGGTCAGTTCTTTTTTCAGCCGTTCCAGATTTTCCTGCTTTTCAGTCAGAGCCTTAACCTGCGTATTAATCACGGCATCAAGACGCTTCAGTTCGCTGTCGATGTCAGCAATCTGTTTTTCGATGTCGGTCTTTAGCTTTGCCTGTTCCTGCCATGCCTTCAGTCTTGATTTGAGGGATTTGAGCAGTGCCTCGACCTCTGACTCAGGAATTTCCGTGATACCAAGTGGCTGGAGTTTCCCGGAAACAGCCAGCTTCATTTCATCAAAGCCGGTCCGAAGCTTCGCGAGGATTTCCTTCAGTGCCGTGAGCGTTTTTTCTGCGGCCTTCTTATCATTGGCGGCATCGGTTTGCAGCTTCTCGCCGTCATTCAGGTTTTTACGGGCAGTGGTTTCTGCCTGTTCCAGTTTTTTGATAGCCGCTTCCTGTTCGTCTGCCGTGTCGATCAACTTGGTCAGCGGTCCTATCTTTTGCTCGATTTCATCGGGAACCGGAACATTGCCCTTTGCAAACGGATGTTCGGTTGAGCCGCAGAGTGGGCACGGTTTGCCGTCTTGAAGCTTGGACCGGTGATCTTCAAGCTCCTCGATTTTCTTGATAAAAGCCATCTCACGAAGGAGGGTCTCCTTCTCGGTGCGATATTCCCGGAGCAGTTTGTCACCCAGCAATTCGCTCAGGGCATCCTTGCCTTGCTGTAGCTTTTTACCGGTGGTCGCAAGCGCCTGTTTTTTGAGGGAACACTGCCTGGCGGCTTTCTCCAGTTTCTTTGCGGCATTTGCTACGGCCGTATCGGCTTTTTTGAGATCGGTTTCTTTCTGTGTGATCTCCTGTTGTCTGGTGAACAGGTTAACAAACTGTTCTTCAATACCGGCCAGTCCACTGATCAACCATTCATCCCGGGCATTTTCTTTGAGGTACAGCTCTGCAGCTTCAAGTGTTTTCTCTGCGGCAGTCCGTTTTTCCTGTTCCTTCACTCGGGTCTGCTTTTCGGCCCCAATCTTTGCGGCTTCCTTGGTGCAGGCATCAGCACCTTCCGATACAGTCTTTGTCTGTTCGGCAATTTTTTGATCCAGTGACCGGATTTTCTGGATCAACGGGGCAGCCGTTTTGAGATCCTCTTTGGATTTAAGGGTGATTTGTTCGGTAGCCTTAAGCGCCTCAGCTTGTGTGTTTGCCGATGTTTCAAGTTCTGGAAGTGCGGCTTCAGCCGTTTTCAAGGCGGTCTGATCGTCAGCCTGCTGCTTGCGCAGGGATGTTACGCTCACGTATGTTCCGTCCAGTGATGCGGCTTTAACGGCCTGTTCAAGTTTGGCCCGTTCCGTTTTAAACGCCTCAGTATCGGCCTCCAGTTTGGTGGCTTCATCCGTAAGGCTGAGGATCTCCTTTTTCAGGTTATCAATGGTGGTCAGCCATGTGATGGCTTTGCCGGTTTCGGTAGCTTTTCCGGTAAGCTCAGTCTCCTGTTTCTGCTTAGCCGCAAGGTCATCCTGAATTTCCTTTTCCTGTTCCGGCTCCAGAATCACGATGCCGGATGTTTCTGCGTTCAGGAGGTTCAGCTTTTCCCGCTCGTCACGTTGACGCTCATGGACCCGGCGTGAAATTTCCGAATAGATTTCGGTGCCGGTGATCTGCTCGAGTATCTTGGATTTCTGTTCAACGTCAGCTTTCAGGAAGGTATCAAACCCGCCTTGTGCCAGCAGAATGGAGCGGGTGAAACGGTCAAAGTCCATCCCGGTTTTTTCTTCAATGAGCCCACCCACAAGGCTCTTCTTGGTTTCGATGAGCTTTTCCGTAACATCGTCCGCAATCTGGTGTTCTTGATCCTGCAGGTTGCCTTCAGCCTTTTTCCGTGCCCGGCGCTGTTCCCAGTGACAGCGGAACCGGCCGGCCTGGGATTCAAACAGCACCTCGGCGTAGCATTCACCGGTCTGGCGAGACATAATCTCATTTCCACTCTTGGTGATTTTTCCAAGGCGGGGCGTGGCGCCATACAGGGCCAGACAGATGGCATCAAGAATGGTCGACTTGCCCGCACCGGTTGGACCGGTCAGGGCAAAGATACCGTTGGACACATATTCGGGATCAGTGAAGTCTATGACCCATTCACCGTAGAGGGAGTTGAGGTTCTTAAATCGCAGTTCAAGGATTTTCATGATTTTTGAACTCTGATTTTAGATTTTTGATTCTGCTGCGAAGTTTTGATTGAGGAAACGAATATAGCCGTCAGTTCATCGGCTTCTTTGAGTAAAGGTTGCACCTTGGATTCGGGCAGCAGGTTACCTTCAATAATTAGCTCAAGCCGGAAACAGGTTTCGTCTGCTTCTTCCGCCACAATACCAAGTTTTGAAATAAATTCAGCCTTTGATCTTCCCCGGCAAGCTGCTCGGTAGTTGGCACCCACAGAAGTCCCTGATCGGATAATTTGCCTCCCAATGGCAATTGCAGACGTTGTCTTAGGCAGGGCATCAACCAAGTTCATGATCCTTAGTGCAAATTGCTTAGTGCGATCCTTAAGCTCCTGTTCCATAAATCAGCATTCCTAAATCAAAATTCAAAAATCAAAATTCATTCACGTCTTCTTCATGGAGAGACTTGATTATTTCGTTGTAGGAGACCGTCAGTTCCTCCCGGTCTTCATCCGGCACCTCAAAGGCATCCAGACAGCGGGTGAAAACATCCCCGGCATCCAGATCATCAAGGGTTTCATCTTCAGCGACAGTACTGATCACCCGGTCCATGCCGCGCCGGTTTTTAATCCGCCTGATTTCCATGGCAGAGTCGGCCATCGCCTCGTCGAGCATCTTGCGCAGGTTGCCGATGATGTCGCTGCCGGTGTATTCAATCTCAAGCCAGGCAGCGCTTTCTCTCTTTTTGAGCGCCTCCAGTTTTGTATGGATATCATCCAGAGACCCGACAATGCGGACCAGCTCCTGAAAACAAGGCACAGGAAGTTCCTGGATTTTTGGCGTGGTACTGTTGAACTCTATGAGTACGACCTTTTTTTTCTGAGTCGCTTCGCCGTAGCCCATCGGGATGGGCGAACCACAGTAGCGGATGTGCTCCGCGCTGCCGACCGCCTGGGGAACATGCAAATGCCCGAGGGCGAGGTAATCGATTGCCGAGGGGAAAACTTCCGCACCGACATGGGCCAGCGACCCCACATACAGCTCTCGGACACCATCACCGTCAACCGTCTTACCACCTGCCGTGAACAGGTGGCCCATGGCAACGATGGGAATCTGGGATTGCGGATTTTTGATTGCGGATTGCCGAATTATTTCCTCGCGTTTGCGCTCGGCGATTTTAACCACTTCGGCATAGTGTGCCTTGATCCCTTCGACCAGTTTCCGATTCTTATCATCAATCGTCTCACCGGGTTCAACAGTACGCACATCCTTATCTCTCAGGTACGGAATCGCACAAATGATTGCAGATTTTTCAAGGTTGATTGCATTGCCTTCACAATCCGCATTCCGCAATCCAAAATCTAAAATCGGAATGACCTCATCCTCCAATACATCGGTCATGGAGCCGACCACATAGACATTCAGCGCTCGAAGCAGTTCCTTTGGTGCATTCAGAAATGACGGCGAATCGTGATTTCCGGCAATGACCACAACATGACGGCAGCAGGATGCCGCAACCCGGCACAGGAAGCGATAGTAGAGCTCCTGTGCCCGGTTGCTGGGGGTGCTGGTATCAAACAGATCACCGGCAACCAGCAGCGCATCGACCTTTTCATCTTCAATGGTCTGAGCCAGCCAATCCAGAAACGCTGAAAACTCCTCATAACGCTTCCTGCCGTAAAGGGACCGGCCTAAATGCCAGTCTGATGTGTGAAGGATTTTCATTGAGCCTCCATTTCTAACCACGAAAAACACGAAAAGGGTTGGAACCACGAATGAACACGAATGGACACGAATAATTGAACCACGGAAGGACATGAAAGCGTCTTATACATGTTAAATATCTTTTGAGATTTCGTTAGTCATTAGATCTTTTTTCATCAGCAAAACATGATTCAACCTTCGCACAGAAATCACCTATTTTTGCCTCGTCAATTTGATTCTCAGAATAACAATAAAGAAGGTGTTGAGGTTTCCTGTGAGGCGAGCCGGGGGGAGTGACGCCAAGAAATGTTTCAAGATCTTTTGTAAGCGGAACAATATTCTTCGTAAAATCACTATTTTTGGAATCGGCAATTAATAGATTTAGCTCCTCATGCTCATTTTTGTTTTCATCATCGTCATGCAACACCGAATGGTGAACACCGAGTGCACTGAGCAGATTCATAAAACGATGGATGTTGTATTTTCCTAAGCAGTCCAAAATGTAGATACCTTGCGGCAAGGTCAGCTTTTCATCATCAAGCAAACGATTTATTAACGCTGTTTCACTTGGACCTTCAACTAACAAAACATTCTGCGCAAAGAACATCCCTGCACGATCCGGATTAAGCCAGAGAAAATATTTCACGGCTTCCATCTCGGGCTTTAGATCTGCTTCCTGCATAGTTTTTTTTACTTTCGCATATTTATCAGCGACCTGTGCAATGGCCCGGTTGGCATCAACAATGGTGTCCCACTTTTCTTGATCGACCTGAAAAGTGTTGATGACGCCGGCTTCTCTTCGGGTTCGAATTATTGTGGGTATCCTGCCTACATTGCGGCTTACAAAATGAGCGGAATGTGTGGAGCAAACGATCTGCCAGTCCTCTGCTTCACTGACTCTAATGAGATTTCTGGCAAGGTCATCCTGTTGAGGAGGATGGAGAAACGCTTCCGGTTCTTCAAAAAGAACGAGATTGAGAGAGGGAGTAAAATCTTTTGTTTTCTTGGAAGCTTTCTGAGGCACATACTTTGCACCTAACTGAATCAATGAATAGATGAAATGGCGTTGAAATCCCGATCCAAAGTATTCAACACCTTGTGACTTTTCGTGATAGTCGTCTCGGATATCCCAGCCAAGCATTGATTTGATAATCTCTGCTGTGGATGGTGTAGAAAACTTCAGATTAAACTTAGTTTGCCAAGGCGAGAGCAAACTATTCAGGTCACCCTCAAAGCTCGATAAAGACCGGTTGTCTTCCGTTTTAATTGCACGAACACTGTCTGCAAAGGTGGTGACGCTATCCGTTAATGACTTATACGCTTCGCTGCCCTCGACTACATCCGCCATGATGTTTGTAATGAGGTCACGCAAAGCCGAAGGGCAACTTAGTTTTGTGTGCTCATCAACTTTGCTGATGGCAGGGATATAGATTAAATCGCCAAACTTACCACTGGAAACATTCTTTGCTCCATAAAAGGGTTCGTTTGATAATGTTCCATCAGATTTATACCCAAGAATTGATCCAGCAGCATTTTTACCATCATGCAATTTCTCTTTTGTCAGGAAAGATTTCCTGACTTTCAGGGTCATTTCAGGCGTTTGGTACTCCTCTTTTAATGAACTTTGTTCCCCATCAATTAGCCCAAACGTCAATTCAACCCATGATTCTTCGTCAGTTGATCCCTTAAGAGGAAAGTCGCTGTCTTTTTTAAATTTGAATCCGTCCTTTTCGTAAAATGCCCGAATACAGTCAATAACGGAGCTTTTTCCGCCATTGTTCGCACCAACCAATAAGGCATAGTCATGAAAATTCATAGACGCATCAATGATGCCCCGAAAATTATGGATTGTGACGTGTTTTAATTTCATCAGATAAAACCCTTTCGTGTGCTTCGTGCTTTTCGTGGTTCTAAAAGATATTGGTGTCCATTCGTGTTCATTCGTGGTTCCCTTTAAATTAAACGTACTTCCCTGAAAAATCCTCAAATGCATTGGTAACGGCGAACTCAACCTCTTTGCCCAGAGCTTTGAAGTGTTCCTTGCCGCATGCGATCTTGGCTTTTTCAGTTGGGCGTAACGCATCGGTGAATAAGGTGCCTTTGGTTTCAACAACAAAGTAAAGCTTCTCTTTGCCATCCACATCAATCAATACGGCCCAGTCCGGGTTATAGGTGCCCAGCGGGGTGTCGATTTTAAACCAGTCCGGGAGCTTGGCGTAGAGCTTGATGTCATCGCTGCGTTCAAAGGCGGTGGCAAACTCCAGCTCTATATCGGAATCGTAGACCACATGGTCAAAGACCGATTTCCGGCTTTCAACCATGTTCTTCTGCAGGTAGCCAAACAGCTCGTTGTCGCTTAACAGCTCCTGAGCGTAAAAATGTTCATCACCGATCTTGTGGTATTTAATTCCGTCCACCACAAAGAGACGCATCTGGTGCTGGATGATGGTTGATACCTGTTCGATGAATTTTTGCGGGTTGTTTTTGAATGACTCAAGGCGGCCACTGTCGTTGATAATCCTAACGATTGTCCGGCGGGTCAGGTTGGTTTCGTTCTGGAGATAAGTAATCAGATCCGGCAGCTCAAAAGATCGTGACTCGTAGACGCTGGCTGTTTCCTGAACCTGTTCCGCGTGAACGCCTCCCCGGTCAATTTCAGCCTTGGCCTTTCGATAAATAAACCTGGCTTTGCCCACCTGCAGATTGGCTTTGATCTCTTCAGCGCATTTAGAGGCAAGTGCCTCCACATCAAAACTCACTCTGAATGTGGTCTTGTATTTGATTCGGTCCCATAGTTCTTTGAACTCCGGGCTTAAAAATACGGCCTTATTCAGCGACACCTTCTTCTTGTCGTCACGGTTCTTGATATTGAGATTGCCGGAAACTTTCTTCAGCACCGCAGCAATTTGAGGTGCGTGTTCTTTGAATTCCTCGGGCAGTTCCAACTCACCTCTTTTCAGTGCTGTTTTCAATAAATCCTGAACCTTGCCTTTGGTGTCAATATATCCGGTGGTTTTCAGGTGATCCCACAGTTTTTTGGAGGCATCGACACCCAGATATTCGTTGTTGTAGTCGTCAATCGGAACAACGATGTTGGCAAACAGGTGCTCTTCAACCACGCCGAATTTAATGCCTTCTTCCTGCTCAATCTCTTTCTGGAGCTGTTCGGCAAACTTCTCATAGGATTCATTGGCCATAACCGTAAGGGTATTCACTTCAAACCCGTGAACCCGCTCACCATCCTGATTGACGCATATACGCAGACCCCGGCCGATTTCCTGCCGTTTCTTGATAACTGAATTGGTTTCGTTGAGCGTACAGATCTGGAATACGTTGGGGTTGTCCCAGCCTTCTTTCAGCGCGGAGTGGGAGAAGATGAACTTAAGTTTTGAGTCAAAGCTGAGAAGTTTCTCCTTCTCTTTCATGATCAGGTTGTAGGCGCTCTCATCCGCTGCAGTGTTACCGGAGGCATCCTTCAACATCTCGTTACCAGTAGCGTCTTTCTTTTTATCGACGGCAAAATACCCGTTATGCACACCGGCGGCCACCGTATCCAAATCGGCCCCTTCAAAGAGCGTGTTGTATTTAGGTTTGCGGATTGCCCGGGCATACTCCTCTTCAAACATCAGAGCGAATTTGCCCTTTTGCGGATTGCCGTCTTCATCGTACCAGCGGTAGTTGGCAACCCTGTCGATAAAAAACAGGCTGAGGACTTTGATGCCCTGAGGCCGCAGGCGCATTTCTTTATCCAGATGTTCCTCAATGGTCTTGCGGATCTGCAGGCGCTTGTATTCATCCGGGTCGACTTCGCCGATGGCCTGACCCAGTTTCAGGATCTCCGGGTTGCTGGTGAAGCTGATGTATTCATTGCCTTTTTCGCAATAGATATCCTCGATGATGTAGCCATCATAGATGTCACGACCACCACTTTTTTCGAGTAAGTCATCTCCGCTTTGTACGGTAATTTCTTTTCTCTTGATTGAACCTTTGCTTTGAAAGTCGATCTCTATTTTAGCGGTGATCGGGCTCTTCTTGTTGCTTACGCTCAGAAGCTTTATATAGGCTTTGTTGTGGCCGTCTTTGACTTCAACTCCGGCAACTTCAATCTGTTTAACCAGCTTTTGCTCATAGGCATCAACGGAATCCAGTTTGTAGAGCATGTGATGCTTGTCGATATGAGTGGCGGAGTAACGCAGCGTGCAGAGCGGATTGAGTGAGCGAATAGCCTCTTTACTCTTTGACGTGGTATCCACGCTCTGCGGCTCATCCACAATGACAATCGGGTTGGTTTCCTGAATGTATTCAATCGGCTTAGCCCCGGTCATCCGGTCATGGGACCGGTGGATAATATTCGCCTTATTTTCTTTTTCCGGATCAGTGAAGCTTTTTCGGAAGGCATCGATATTGATCACCATGATCTGGATATCCGGACTGGTGGCAAAGTTTCTTACGTCGGAAAGCCTGCTGGAGTCATAGACGAACGCATCGAAAGTCACATTGTCATAGAGCTCTTTAAAGTGCTCGGCGGTAATCTCTAATGACTTGGCAACGCCTTCCTTGATGGCGATGGACGGCACCACAATGATGAACTTGGTGAAGCCGTAGAGCCGGTTCATTTCAAAGATGGCGCGCAGATAGACATAGGTCTTTCCGGTTCCGGTCTCCATCTCCACGGTAAAATCCATGGAGTCCATTTTCTCGGAGGGGGCCAGCCCGTTCTGCAGCTGTATCTTGCGGATGTTTTTGTGGATGTCCTCAGGCAGAAGTTTTAAGCGGTTTCCAATACCCAGATTGTTTTCCATGCCGGGAATGAGCTGCTGGGTCGTGTATTGCAGCGGAGCCACGGTAAAGTTGGTCTGGCATATCTCCTGACCTTCAAACACTCCGGCAACGGATTCTATAGCCTGTTTCTGGAAGTCCAGATTCGGGTCAAATTTAATTTTCATGCGGTACCTCCATTTTTAACCACAGAAAACACAGAAAAGGTTGGAACCACGAATAGACACGAATGAACACCAATAGCTTTATTCATGGTCGCCTCCTTTTTTCTTTGAGGCTTCGATCTGTTTTATGGCTTTGTCGAAGTCGGATTCGATGCGCTGGGTTTTGTTGAACTGTTTCCAAAATGGAAACAGTTGCATCCTTCGACAATTCACCATCTTGATAAATGTTGTCCAAATGCTTCGAAATAGCTGGAATACCTACTCCAAACAACTCGGCGATACGCTTCTGCGGCAGCCAGATGGTCTCGTCGTGTAGAATGCACTCCACCTTCACAGCTCCATCGGGGGCCGTATAAAGCAGGAAGTCCGTCAACTCATCCTTTGTCGTCAACCGCCGTTCTTCCGTGTTTTCAGCGGATTCGTGTTTATTCGTGTTCATTCGTGGTTCCTCCTTGATCCTGAACTGCCGGGGAATCCTCGTGAGTTGCTTCCCATTCTGCCTGAGCCTCTTCGAGTTGTTTTTTTAAAGCCTCTTTATCGGGAAGATAAAGCTGGTAGGCGGAAGCGTGGATGTTGGCGTCCTTTGGTAAGGTCAGTTCAACCAAACGATCATCTTTTGAATGGCAAAGCAGAATACCGACAGTCGGTTTTTCATCCTCCAGTTTTACATAACGGTCGAAGTAGTTGACATACATCTGCATCTGTCCAAGATCCTGATGGGTGAGACGATCACGTTTTAAATCGATAATCACATAACAGCGAAGTAGCCGATTGTAGAAAACCAGATCGACATAAAAGTGGTCATCGTCAAAGGTGAATCGTTTTTGCCGCGCCTCAAAGAGGAATCCTTTGCCCAGTTCAAGCAAGAAATGTTCGATTTTATCAATGATTGCCGTCTCAAGATCATGCTCTGAATATTCTGGTTTTTCCTGCAAACCCAGAAATTCCAGAACATACGGGCTTTTCAAAACATCTGATGGCTTGGCCACTAATTGACCTTTTTGAGCAAGTTCTTTTACACCCGCTTTATCACGGCTCAATGCCAGACGTTCGTATAGGCTGGAGTTGATTTGACGCTTCAGCTCCCGAATACCCCAGGCATCCTCAATGGCTTCCAGCTCATAAAACCGACGTTCATCCACAGAGTCAATCGTCAGTAAAACCACATAGTGCGACCAGCTTAACGAAAACCTGGCAGACAGCGTCTGCCAAAAGTTCAGGATATCGGTAGTCGCTCCGATCTCTGATGCCAGCATTGTTTGTGCGTCGGTTAAGGGAGATGAAATACACCGTTCTATCAGGACTTTTGATTGATTTTGAGATTCGGCAGGCAGTGTCTGCCAAATCTTTTCATACCCTTCATAAAACTGACGAAACTGATCTAACGACCTTCTGGAGAAGCCCTTCCCAAATTTCTCTGTCAACTGTTTGGCGAGCTTAGGCATGAGTGTTTTTCCATAGAGTTCTTTTCTCGATGCACCTGCCCTTTCAAACTCCACGATATACCAGCCAAACAGCCAGTTCCGAACCACCAGCGCAATATCTACAGACTTTGCCGCCTGCGTCTGCATGGCGGTCTGCGTCTGCTCAAACAGCCCAATCAAACTATCAAAACCCACTTCCGTGTTTTCCGCAGTGCCCGCCATAGCCTTTGGCGACGGCTGGGTGTATTCCGTGGTTGCTTTCTTCTTTCGTGTCTTTTCGTGTTTTTCGTGGTTCATCACAAGCTCCTTACATCGACAATGCCGGCCTGTTTGAGGATCTGAACCGCATTGGTTTTGACCACGTCATCTTTGAAGCCGGAGTCCTTGAATACCACCCGCATGATTTCAGGATTCAGCTCATCCTTTAACTCGGCAATGCCTTCGACCACTTCAAGGGAGATGGCATCCGACAGGCAGATGATCAGCGCTCCCATACCGATAGAGTAAACCAATTGAGAATTGACAGTTGATAATTGAGAATGATGTTCATCTTTCATTATCAATTTTCCATTGTCCATTATCCATTCATCAATAGGCAGGGTCAGGTCGAGGCCATACTTGAGCAGGACCTCGTAAAGAACATCTTCTTCACGGCGGTCGGTTTTGATATTGGAAATATAATCTTCGAGAGTGCGCTCAGTTAGATCAAAGTCGACTTCCCAAGGTTTGATATTGGTGGCGTCGAGTTTGAATACCTTGAAGCCAAGGTCACCTTCGTACTCAGGGTTCTCTTCCTTGATCTTGGCCCCAGCCCGGCGGATGCGTTCTTTGCTGATTTCCGCAATAGTTTTATAGCCAGCCTTGAAGGCTTCTGATTTCTCATCGCAGACTTCAGGTAATTGCACCAAAATGTATTTGAAAGAAGTTTCATTGCATGCGTTATGATTAACAACTGCATGTCCAGTTGTAGCGGAACCAGCAAAAAAATCTAACACAATATCACTTGAGGAAAGATTAGATATCTGAATGATTCTATCTAATAATCGAACTGGTTTAGGCCCATCAAAGTATCCTTTGTCATCAAATAGTTTTTTTACTTCTTGGCGACCCTCTTGATTGTGGCCTACTTCCTGATGAAACCATATTGTATTGGGCCTTAATCCATCTTGAACTTCAGACAAGAATGTCTTCAGTCGAGGAATACCTGACCCATCTTTCCCAAACCATATCCTATTGTCTTCGACCAGTTCACTAAACCTGTCTCTATTTACGCCCCAGAATCTACCGTCTGGCGGCAGACATTTTCTGCCACTCGGTGTGGTGATTTCATATATCAGCTTTTCTGTGCCAGATTTTGCGGATAAAACCACTGATGTCCAAGGGCCACGATGGTCATCGTCTGGATTGGTATAGCCATCAGGTATTTCATCTCCCCTTGGTAGTAACTTGAGCTCCCATGAATCGCCATTGTTGTTTAGCTTTGTTCGTTTTGCGTAGCACAATATATGGTCATGCATCGTCGAAAAATATGATGCGTCATTGGCTCGTGAGAATTTTTTCTGCCATATCAGGTCGGCGATAAAATTTTCTTCGCCAAAAACTTCATCACAAATTTTTATTAAGTTTGAAGCTTCAGAATCATCGATACTGATAAAAATCACCCCATCATCCTTCAGCAGGTTTCGGGCAAGCTTCAGACGTGGATACATCATATTCAACCAGTCGGTATGATAACGCCCACTGGTTTCGGGGTTGTTCGAGAGGTTGCGGCCCTCACCATCCACCTGACCGGTGATCTCTTTATAGTTTTTAATGTTGTCCTTGAAGTTGTCTTTATAAACAAAATCCTTGCCGGTGTTGTATGGCGGATCGATATAGATCATCTTCATTTTTTTGTGATAGCTCTTCTGCAGGAGCTTGAGCACTTCAAGGTTGTCGCCTTCAATGAAAATATTCTGGGTGGTGTCCCAATCCACCGACTCTTCCTTGCAGGGGCGCAAGGTTCCTGTGCTTGGTGTCTGGGCGATCATCCGGGCCTTGCTTTTGCCGTTCCAAGTGAAGCTGTAGCGTTCATCCCGGTCATCCACAAACGTGCCGAGCACTTCCTTCAGGGCGTCGAAGTCCACCTTGCCTTCGGTGAAGGCTTCCGGGAACAGCTCCTTGAGTTTGCCAACGTTTTCGGCCACGATGTCCATTGTTTTACCATCCATTTTTTCCATGATTAAACCTCTCTTATTACAGGCTCGCAGCCAGTTGCCTGAGCTCTTGTTCAAACTTCTTGATCTGTGTATTCAGCTCCACCTGCCGGTTAAAAGCCGCTTTCTTCAACTGCCCGCGCAGCTCCGATATTCTTGATTCAATTTCCCGGCACCGTGTTAAACGTTCCAGCCGGTCGACCGCTTTGCCGATGGTAAAGGTCCCGGATAAGACCGAGCATTCGTATCCGGTAAAGCGATCCGTCCAGGCATTGTATAAAGTCCCGTAGGTCTGAAGCGGCATAGTGTCCCACGCAAGTGACTTTATAAATTGATAATTGACAGTGGATAATTGACAATTATTTTCATTTTCAATTTTCAATTCTCCATTCTCAATTGTTACTTTCATCCAGCCGGTGGTATAAAAGCGCTCGGCAACAAAGGCTCCGTGCTCGGCCTGACTGAAACGCTTGGGAGCGATACTCAGGGCAACAAGATTGGAACCACTAATGGACACGAATTCACACGAATGTATTTCTTTTTTATTGGTGTCTATTTGTGTTGATTCGTGGTTAAGATAAAAGCCCAGCATCAAGGGATACGGGATGACCCGGTGGATGATCTCGGCAATTCGTTTGTGTCCTTTTTGGGAATTCATTTCGATCTGCAGAACCGCCACCTCAAGGTACTCCCGCTCATTGTCTCTGTAGGGCAGAACCGGACAGGTTGATGGTTTCAGGGTGTATTCCCAGTACACGTTCTTCACGTTTTCCCGAAACAGCTTTTTGTCGCTGACACCCAAAGAAGCATTCTCAAGGAACAACTTTTTAGCCATGCGTTTATGTAAATACGCAGATTCTGGAAAGCCAATATTTGCAACCACGAATGGACACAAATTTTCACTAATATTTTCTTTATTAAATTCGTGTTTATTCGTGTTCATTCGTGGTTCCTTCCAGCAGAATCAAATACGACACCACTTCAAAGTCATCCATGCCCTTAAAGCTGTTTTTGTTGATTACGGTTCCGCCGGGAGAGAAGAGACTCTCCACGCCGCGTTCTTCAGCCGCACCGGTCAGGGCCTGCACGGCGTTGGACAGCAGGTTGCGGTATTGAGACATATCGGAACCATTGCGTGTCAGGCCGGAAAAGCGGGTTGTGGCTGTGCCATCAACGGACTTTCCATGGATACTCATCTTCTTCAGCAGATCCAGAATCTTTTTGGTTTGAGTGAACTGCAAAAGGACCGATCCGTCATTTTTTACATAGACCAGATAGTAAGGCGACAAAGCATAGGTGGCGTCTGAAACGGTTTGAGCGCCTTCATTTCTGAGACAGAAAATCACCCCGGGTGAGAATTCTCCTTTTAAAGAGTCGTTGATGGTGGCCACGGCATAAGCGCCGGAGGGTATCCGCTCCAGTAGATTCTCATGCACTTTTATGTAGTCACTGAGATCCATACGGAAGTCGTTCAGTGTGAGGTCGGTAATGGAGATGCCACCTTCGACGTCATCAATATCAACCACTTCGTTCTGAAGCTTCTCGAGCTGTTTGCGGCGGTATTCAAGATCATTCATTTTTCCGGAATCGGTAAACGCTATGACGTTCTCTTCACCGGTGGCCGAGATATCCAGCAGAACCATGCGGCCGGAAACGCGGGCCTCAAGATTGATGTATTCGTCCAGCTCCATGTTGGGCCAGAAGTTCACCAGTTGGATTTTGTCATTTTTCGAGCCCAGTCGATCAACACGGCCAAAACGCTGGATGATCCGAACCGGGTTCCAGTGAATGTCATAGTTGATCAGGTAATCACAGTCCTGCAGGTTTTGCCCCTCTGAAATACAGTCCGTGGCAATCAGCAGGTCAATTTCAGCAGTGAGAGAAGAATCAATTTTGTCACGCTCTTTTGATACCGGAGAGAAGGAGGTGATGATTGAGGCCAGATCTTTGCGTATGCCGGGTATCTCGGTTTTGTTCTCACCGGAACCGGTCACCAAGGCGGCATAGATTCCCAGCTCCCGCTGTGCCCATTTTGCTGTGTTTTCGTATAGATACTTGGCGGTGTCTGCAAATGCGGTGAAAATGATGAGCTTTTTGTTTCCTAAGTTAATCGGATGGGTGACTTTGTAACGAATGAGCTCCTTCAGTTTCCTGAGCTTTTCATCTTGCGGAGCCTTAACTGCTCGTGCAGACGAAATGAGCTTCTCCAGAATTTCCCGATCCTCCTCAAGCTCTTGTTTCCAGCGAACCGTATCCATGTCTTGAATCAGGACTTTGACCTTTTTGCCGACAACAAAAGGGGAAAAGGCGTCATCTTCTATTTCAATCTCTTCGATATCAAACTCTTCGACAGATGAATTGTTGTCATGGTCCGCAATCTTCTGAATCAACCCTGTTACCTCGCCGAGCAGTTTCTCCAGCGTCATTGTGAAGGAGTTGATAGAGCTTTCCATTCGTTTGAACAGGTTAACCCGCATCAAATGAATCAAGCTCTGTTCACGGTCTACCTGTCTGAACATGGAACCGCCGGCCACCTTTCGGTCATACTTGCGGCTATACTCTTCAGCCTTTTGCGGCAAAACATATTTCAGCGGAGCATAGGCGCTCAGATTAAGCAGCCGAATGTCTCTATTAATACTTTCAAGAGCCGGGAAGCGTCCCTGTGTATCAATGTCTGTCTTAATATTGACGGGCTTGAGCCTCTCCGGAAATTTTCCGATTTCCGTTACATCATAGTACTTCTCAATATGCTTTCTGGATCGGGCAATGGTGAGCAGGTCCAGCAATTTGAAATAGTCAAAATTCAAAGTCTCCAGCAGGGATTCGGTGGTTCTTTCGCGCTCAATCAAATTCAACCACCCATTGAAGCGCGTCTGAGCCATTTTCAGCGTCTGCTCGATGCTGGTAATACCGTTGGTCTTCAATGCGTCGTCCTTTGCCTCAACGATAAAGGCGACTTGGTTTTTCAGGTCGTTCATCCGGTTGTTTACAGGAGTCGCTGAAAGCATCAGCACCTTGGTTTTTACGCCGGCTTTGATGATCTCGTTCATCAGCTTTGAATAGCGGGTCAGAGAATCATCCTTGCGGGCCGGGTTGTTTCTGAAATTGTGCGACTCGTCGATAACGATCAGGTCGTAGTTGCCCCAGTTCAGGGTCTCTAAATTGATCTCCCCGGACATTCCTCGCACACGGGTCAGATCCGTATGGTTGAGGACATCATAATTGAACCTGTCCGAAGCCATGATGTTTCGTTTGTCATTAACGGTATATAAGGTCCAGTTTTCCCTTAGCTTTTTGGGGCAAAGAACCAGAACCCGGTCATTGCGGAGTTCGTAGTATTTGATGACCGCCAGGGCCTCAAAGGTCTTACCCAGCCCCACGCTGTCTGCGATGATGCAGCCATTGTAGCGTTCAATTTTATCGATGGCTCCAAGAACGCCGTCCCGCTGAAATTTGTAAAGCTTCTGCCAGACCTGTGTGCTCTTGATTCCGGTCTGGGTCTTGATGATTTTGTCCTCATCCAGCTCGCCGATAAAACCCCTGAAGATATTAAACAGAGTCAGGAAATAGATTTGTTGGGGCGTTTTGTCTGAATAAACAAGCGCAAGAGCGTCCTGAAGAATCGCTTCAAAATCATTGCTGTTTTTTCCGGAAGCCCACAGTTCGTCAAACCACTTTATAAGCGAATGTGCCTCACCGGAACTGCGAAAGCAGGTGTTCAGATGGTGGGATTCAGATGGAACGATACCCAAACCGTCAGTGGTGAAAGATGAGCTGCCCACAATAGCAAGGTACTCATCATTACCGGCGTGAGATAAATGAATAAGATTCTGATGAACCGGTGAAGGTAACTTGCGGACTTCACACTTCTGTTTCAGCCATTCCGAGCATTCCCGTGCGATACGAGTAACATCAAGCCGATTCCGAAGACGACGGTCTAAGTGATTTCCGGGCAGGTTTTTAAGAAAACCCTCTCCATCTCCATGATTTGGTACAAGAAGCCTGAACTTGGAAACCTTTGAAAGTTCCTTTTTCAGTTCATCGTAGGCGTAAAGAGAAAACAGTGCGGAAACCACGGAGAAAGTGCATCCGGCAGCAATATTTCCTTTGAGCTCGGAAACAACGTTTCCCAGAGATTTGTTGTCAAGTATTCCCGCAGATTGTTTCACTGATCTTCACTCTCTTTAGAACCACTTGCTTTCCCGTCACGGACCCAAATATCGACTTCATCTTTCTTAAATTTCCAAAGACGGCCGATTTTGTGGGCAGGCATTTTCTTTTTGTTTATCCATGTGTAAACTGTATCTTTGCTGACACCCAGATATTGAGCAATCTCCTCGACTGACAACCAGCGATCTTCCATTTTTTACACCTTTGAAGAGTATAGGGTCAAATTGGTTTAGTTTGTCTTTTTACACGGTGTCTGTTTTTTGTCAATCAGGTTTAGTTGGGTTTAATAAGGTTTTGAATGAAAGATTGGCATGGATAGTGGAACCGAACTTTAGCGTTTTCCAAAATTGATTCACTTTTTGTTATTTGATGCCTGAAATATAAAATTTGGCAAATCATGCTGAGGGGCTTGGGGTGAGGACTATGTCCAAGGTAAGGACCGTTTTTAGGCAAATAAAAAACCCGGACTATCCCTGTTATTCATATCGGGGCTTGTATATTTTATTTGACTTTCTGTATTCGAACGATTACATATTCAATATGTACATAGTTAAAACATTACCCGAATTTGATAAATGGCTTGACAGCTTGAAAGATCGTATTACGCGGCTTCGCCTAAGCCGCCGTCTTGATAAAGCACAGCGTGGCAACCTTGGTGATGTAAAACCTGTTGGCGAAGGTGTCTTTGAAATGAGGGAACATTTTGGCCCCGGCTGGAGGATGTACTACACCAAACGGGGAGACACTTTGATCGTCATGCTTGGTGCGGGAGATAAAAGCAGCCAGGAAAGCGACATTGCCAAGGCTAAACAGAGGGAAACCACTTTGGAGGATTGAACCATGAAAAAACGAATTGCAGACCTGCCGGACTTTGATTTGGCACAGCAACTTAAAAGTGAAGAAGATATTGCTGCTTACATCACTATGGTGATTGAAGACGGAGATGCCGCAGAACTGGCCCACGCTCTGGGGGTTGCTGCCAAAGCTCGCGGTATGAGTGAAGTTGCCAAAGCGACAGGGATAACCCGTGAAGCCTTGTATAAAGCGCTTAAACCAAACGCCAAACCTCGATTTGATACAATTAATAAGGTGTGTGCAGCCCTTGGGGTTCGTCTGATAGCTCAACCTGACAACACTCATTGAACACAGATCAATTTTTCTAAAATTTCAGCAGATATTTTTGTTATTGGAAATTGATATATACAATTGGGCAGATCAAATACTTGGTGTTAAGGCGAGGACTAATCGTCTGACAGATCCAATTTTTTCAACCAGATGAACACACCGGACTATCAGTCCCCATTTTATTATAAGTCCGGGTACAGGGCCCGGGCATTTTCTCCGAGTACCATCCGTTTTTGCTCTAAAGTCAGCCCTGACTGGTCAATGTCAGTGTAATACCTGTCAGGGGTCAGCAGGGGATAATCCGTGCCGAACAGAACTTTTTCCAGTACGCCTGCCTTGACCGCCATATCGTAGATTTGCGGTTCGTAAAGAAAAACAGACGCGGCCGTATCATACCAGATATTTTTAAGCCGTTCTTTCATCTGCTTTTTCATGATGTGATAAAAAAAGATGCCGCCGCCCCAGTGGGCAAGAATGATTTTGTTGTCCGGAAAGGTTCGGGCTAGATTATCAATCTGATTAAGGGTGACAGGGCTTTTTCCCGGATATTGATGCCCCACAGGCTCATTGGTATGGATCATACACGGTAAATTGCCCTTGCGTTTGAGAACATCCATCACAGGCTCCAGAAGCCGGATGGCTCTATCGTCAATGCCGGATAAGTAAAAGGCCAGTTCCCCCACACCGGAAAGCCCGGCATCAATACAGCGTTCAGCCTCTTTGGGCGCACCTTCCCAGGCCGGATCAAAACAGGCCAGCCCCCGTAACCGTTTCGGGTGCGCCGTGACCGCCTCAATTATCGCATCATTATTTTTTTTTGTGTATTCGGGGTTGCGCCATGGAAATCCTAAAACAATGGAAATATCCACCTCGTGCCGGTCCATTGTGTCAATGAGTTGGGGCAGTGTTGCAATTTTTGCCTTTGGGCAATTGTATAGAAGCTTGAATTCAGGTTCGTTGTCAAAAAATGGAGTCCTGTCATTTGCAACGGCCTGAAAAAAAAGATGGGTATGGAAATCGATAATCACGGTATTGCCTTCATAAGGATAAAGATTGAAAAAAACTAACAGGCAATATATATTAAACCCCCTGCCCAAACAAGGGCAAATAAGGGATAAGGTGATGGATTACTATCCGATTTTTTTAGATGTTAAAGACAGATGCTGCCTTGTGGTTGGCGGTGGGGCAGTGGGAACAAGAAAAGCGTTTGGCCTTGCCGGGGCAGGTGCCCGGGTCATCGTGGTCAGCCTTGGCTTTTCAGATGAACTGTTAAATAGGCCGTTTTCTGCCATTACATTAAAGAAGAAAGATTTTCAGGATTCGGATCTGGACGGCATGAGTCTGGCTTTTGCCGCCACAGATAATATGAAGTTAAATGCCAGGATACGGCAGGCTGCACAAAAGAAAAATATATTGTGCAATATTGCTGACGGTCCGGATAAAGGGGATTTTATCCTGCCGGCAGTGGTGGACAGGGGCGATCTTTTATTTGCCGTATCTACCTGCGGGGCAAGTCCGGCCCTTTCAAGGCGCCTGCGCATGGCGATTGAAACACGTTTCGGTCGTGAATACGGTATACTTGCCACCCTTTTAGGCCGCATCAGATCCATTTTGCTGGAACAGGGACATGATCCCAAGGGACACCGCAAAATTTTTTGTGCCCTGCTTGATGCCGATCTGCCTGAAAAGATTGCCGCAGGACAAACCCACCAGATTGATGCCGTACTTACTATGGTGCTGGGTGACGGTTTCAGCCTGGAAAGGCTTATGCCCGATTTCGGTTCCCGGGAGTTGTGATGTTTATGAATATTCCTTTTATCCTTTTGCAGTGCGCAACGTTTTTTTACCTGATCAGTACGGGCGGGTATTTTTGCTATCTGTTTTACCAGAAAGATCGGATACAGCAGACCGCCTTGGGCGCTGTGGGTATCGGGGCTGTGGTTCATCTGTTCGCCATTGTTCTGCAGAGCGCGGCACTTGGGGGGCTGCCCATCTATACCATTGGCCAGAGTCTGTCCATGGCAGGCCTGTCTCTTGCCGCCATGTTCATCTATGTGCAGTACCGGTTTTATTTAAAAATTCTTGGTGTCTATGCCACGGCCATGATCAGCGTGCTTATGCTGGCAGCCATTCTTTTGCCCGAAGCAGCCCAGGCCCCGGACAAGATATATAAGGGCATTTTCTTTTTCGGGCACATCATCCTTATCTTTACCGGGGAGTCCATGCTAGCCCTGGCCTGCGGTGCCGGTATCCTTTATCTGCTTCAAGAGCAGGGCATCAAAGGCAAAAGTCCGGGGTTTTTTTTCAAGCGGCTGCCCTCTTTGGATTTTCTGGATGCCGTCTCCTATACCTGTATTTCCACAGGATTTGCCTTGCTTACGTTTGGGCTTGTCACCGGTCTTATTTATGCCAGATCCGTGTGGGGCAGTTTCTGGCGATGGGATGTCAAAGAGGTGTTTTCCCTGGGGGCCTGGCTGGTGTATGCGGTGCTTTTGCATCTGCGGCTTAATTCGGGGTGGCAGGGCCGTAATTCCGCGATCATGTCCGTGATTGGTTTTATCATACTAATTTTTACCTTCCTGGGGGTGAATTTTTTCCTTGGCGGGCATCACCAGGGGTTTACCCAATAAGAACAGGACACAGATTAACCCATTATGCCGAAGATAATTCTGATTGGTGCCAGCCATAAGACCGCGCCTGTAGAGCTCAGGGAAAAACTCTCTTTTTCCCAGGAACAGATTGAAACAGCCCTGGATTTTATAAAACGGGATCCGGGTATCAAGGAAGGCCTGGTTTTTTCCACCTGCAACCGCCTGGAATTTCTCTATATACCGGGAAAAGAGGCGTTGGACAACAATGACGGAATTGATGCCGTTATGCGGTTTATCTCTGAATTGAAGCAGTTACCTGCTTGTGAATTCAAATCATCCCTTTACATCCACCGGGATGACGATGCTGTCCGCCATCTGTTCTGTGTGGCTGCAAGTCTTGATTCCATGGTGGTGGGAGAACCCCAGATTCTGGGCCAGGTGAAAAAGGCCTATAAAACTGCGGTAAGTGCGGGTACCACAGGGGTCTTGCTTAATCGCCTGATGCACAAATCCTTTTCCGTGGCAAAACGGGTGCGAAAACAGACCGGCATTGGTGATAATGCCGTTTCCATTTCCTATGCCGCCATTGAACTTGCCCATAAAATTTTTGCCGATCTTGCCACCAAAAGCGTCATGCTCATCGGGGCCGGCGAGATGGCGGAGCTGGCTGTTGAACACCTTATGACCCATCAGGTAAAAAAGATTGTGGTGGCCAACCGAACATTTAAAAACGCTTTGGAACTGGCCCGCAAGTTTAACGGCAAGGCGGTCCAGTACGAGGAACGGGAATCTGCCCTGGCTGATGTGGACATCATTATCAGTTCCACCGGGGCCACGGATTATGTGTTAACCCGTGACCAGGTCAAGCGCGTCATGAAAAAAAGACAGAACAAGACCCTGTTTTTTATTGATATTGCCGTACCCAGAGATATTGACCCCCGGATCAATAAAATATCCAATGCCTATGTTTATGATATTGACGATTTGAAAAATATTGTTGAAACAAATATCAGCCAACGGGAACAGGAAACCGTCAGGGCGCAAGGTTTTGTGGAGGAAGCGTTGCTGGCTTTCCGGCGATGGCTGGATGAACTGGCCGTGGTGCCCACCATCAAGGCCATCAACCGGAAAATGACTGACATTGTGAATCTGGAATGTGAGAAAACACTGGCCGGTCTGCCTCATCTGTCAACGGCGGATACCGATGCGATCCGCAGGATGACACGGGCCATTGCTTCCCGTGCCATCCATGATCCCATTTTATTTTTGCGTCACACCGGCGATCACAGGGACGATTCTTTCTATTTGAATGTGGCCCGGAAGCTCTTTAATCTGGATATCATGGATCACAACTAGTGAAGGTGCGCTAAATGAAACTGTTGAGACGATTGGTCCTTTTTTTATTGTTATGTGCATGCATGGCTTTTTTCGGGTATGCTTACCTGATCAATCATCAGGTGGCCCAGCGATTCAAAGACCGGTTGTGGGATGTGCCGGCCAAAGTATATGCACGGCCCATGACCCTTTATCCGGGCTTGCAGCTGTCCGTCAAATCCCTTGAGCAGGAACTGGATTTGCTGGGATATCGAAGGGTTGAAACCCAGGCGCAGTTGACGGTTCCTGGTACTTACACCCGGTATCAGGGGCGGTTTGTCCTCAGTTGCCGATCCTTTGACTTTGGTGAACAGCGCCGCCCCGTGAGGCGCATAGAGCTAATCATTTCCGGCGATCGCATTGCCCAATTGAAAAGCGGGGAGCGCATCGCTGACATGGAACAGCTGGACCCCGTGCTGATCGGGCAGTTCTACCCGTCGTCCATGGAAGACCGTATCCTTGTTGATACTGAAGATATCCCGGCATTACTTAAAAAGACCATTATTGCCGTGGAGGATAAAAATTTTTATTCCCATTACGGTATTGATTTTAAATCCATTTTCCGGGCCATTGTGGTCAATATCCGCCAGGGTCGGCTTACCCAGGGCGCAAGTACCCTGACCCAGCAACTGGCAAAAAATTTTTTCCTTTCACCTGACAAAACGCTCAAACGAAAATTCAGCGAAGCCTTTGTCGCAGCAGCCATTGAGCGTCAGTTTACCAAGGAAGAAATTCTTGAAGCCTATATTAATGAAGTTTATTTAGGCCAGGACGGTTCCAGGGGCATATACGGGTTCGGTCTGGGGGCTCAGTTTTATTTCGGCAAGTCTTTGGAGTTGCTTTCGCCTAAAGAAACAGCTCTGTTGGTGGGTATGCTTAAAGGACCGTCCGTCTACAATCCAAGGGTGCATCCGGACCGGGCCATTGCCCGACGAAACACCGTGCTTGGTCTCATGGCAGACCAGGAGCTGATTTCATCCGCCGAGCTTACAAAATCACTCGGCAGTTCCTTAAGCGTTATTCCGATGCCCCGGCAATGGCGATTTCCCTTTTACCTGGATTTCGTTAAGCGCAGACTGCTTGAAGAATACCGTGAAAAGGATTTAAAAACCATGGGGCTGCGTATTTTTACCCCGTTGGATCCTTTGGTGCAGTTGGCTGCAGAAAAAGGGGTGGCGGATTTCATAGCGGGGAGAGATTCAAAGCTTGAGGCCGGTGTGGTGGTGACGGCCTCTGCGACCAATGAGATCCAGGCCCTGGTTGGGGGAAAGAAACCGAAATATCAAGGGTTTAACCGCGCCCTGGACGCAAAGCGTCCTATCGGTTCACTGGTGAAGCCTGTGGTATACCTTTCGGCCCTGGAGCGGCCTGAAAATTATACCCTGGTGACCCGGATCAATGACGGGCCTGTTGCATTGAAAAGTGGCGGCCGTCTTTGGAAGCCCATGAATTTTGACAAAAAATTCCATGGAGAACTGCCCTTGTTCCAGGCCCTGGTTCACTCCTACAATACCTCCACGGTCAGGCTTGGCATGGATCTTGGTTTGGACACCGTTTTTGCAACCATGGCGCAGTTGGGCTTTAAACCCAATCCCCCGCTTGTTCCTGCAATGCTTCTTGGCAGTTTTGAGATGACGCCTGTCCAGGTTGCCCAGGTTTACCACACCCTGGCCTCGGGGGGATTCTACACCCCGGCCCGGGTCATCAACGCCGTTTATACCCCTGAAGGGGAAACACTCCAGCGCTATTCTTTGAACATTGAACAGCACCTGGATCCGGGAGCGGTATTCCTGGTGGACAAAACACTTCAGGCTGTTGTCCGTGAAGGTACAGGCAGATCTCTGTCCAGATGGCTTTCACCTGATTTGGGCATTGCCGGAAAGACCGGTACGACCAATGATCTGCGGGATACCTGGTTTGCCGGATTTTCCGGAAATCGCCTGGCCGTGGTCTGGGTGGGCAGGGATGACAATCACTCCACTGGGCTCACCGGGGCTTCCGGGGCCCTGCAGGTTTTTGGCCGGATCATGGCACAAATCCCCAATACACCCCTGGTCCTGACGCCGCCGGAGAATATTGAATGGGCGGTGATTGATCCGCAAACCGGGCTTCGCACAGACAGCAATGCTCCCGGTGCCCTTGCCGTGCCTTTTATCCAGGGGTCTGCCCCTGTTCTTTTTAATCCCCTTCCCAACCCCGGTACCCAAGTGATACCTAAGACCCCGGCATACCCAAGGCCTGGCCAACAACCGGTACAGAAAAAAAAGCCGCGATATCTCATTGACTGGCTCAAGGATGTGTTTTAAATGAAAAGATATTTTTTTTATTTCATTTTATTTATGACTCTTATGGTTTTATCCGCCTGTGCGCAAAAAAGACCTGTCTCAATACCCCAGTCCCATCGGCCCCCTGAATCCGTGCCCGAGATCGGCGGGCCTGTAAGGGATCAACGCGCTGCGCCCTATGATTCGACAGTTGGTGGGGGAAAGCAGGAGGAGAATCGGCTTCTGTCTGCGGTTCGTCCTGTCCAGCGTCCCCGGCCAAAGGCGTTGACCCGCATGATTGAGAATGCCGAAAATCAGCTGCGCCGCAAGCAACCCCAGCTTGCCTTTTCAACCCTGGAGCAGGCATTGTACATTGACGGTCAGGACCCTTTGGTCTGGCATCTGATGGCAAGGGCCCGGCTAGATCAAGGTAATATCGTCCAGGCGGTTTCCCTGGCCAAAAAATCCGACAGCCTGGCGGCTGCATATCCGGACGTAAAGAAAAAAAACGCAAAGCTGCTTCGCCAAGCCCAGGAGCGTGCTGATTAGATTCGTCTGTGTCCAGCAATTCTCATTTTATTCTCGCACAAAGCCTCAAAGGCACAAAAGGCCACAAAGTTAAAATTCTAAAAGATATAGACATGATAGTTTTGCAATACTAAGGAACGGGTCTTAAATAACTTGTCCATTTTGCTATATCCGTGAGCGTGGGCGTCTCGCCCGCACTCCCAGATTAAATTATTTTGATCTCATTCCTTAGCTTTACCGGTACTGAAACCCCATTATGGTTGGACATGGAAATTTTATTATCTTCAATTGTGTTTACGGCGGACCTGATGTTTCGAATGGGCTCGGTAATGTTTATCAGTCTTTTCGGGGTGGAGCTGTTCATGCAGATGGGATTGATGCGCCACCTGAAACCTTTTGGGAAACCTGTGGCAAGAGCCGCCCGGCTACCGGCCGAAACAGCGGTTTGTTTTCTGGCCGCAATAGGCTCCATGATCGCGGCCCATACCATGGCAGCCCAATTCCATGCGGACGGACGACTGAATGACCGTGAGCTGCGCCTTACCGGTATCCTCAATACAGTGCCCTTTCATCTCAGGGAGACTCTGACCTTTCAGCTTCCCATTGTTCTGCCTCTGCTCGGCACCCGTCTGGCCATGATTTACATTGCCGCCTTCTGGCTTACCGGCGTACTCAAACTTTGCTATGTGCTCATCTGCGGAAGGGCTTGGGGCAATGGCAAAGCGCCTTTGGAAACCGGGGAGGATCCATTTTCGGCCTACGAATGCTCGCCGGATGATCCGGAATGTCTTAACCGCAGTTTGACCCGGCTTTTGAAAGACGCCTGGCATGCGCGAAAAAAAATGTTTTTCAACATGATCGGTGTGCTGGCTGTTGTGACCCTGCTGGTTCAGGTGCTGACCCTGTCGGGAATGCTCTCCTGGGTAGAGGCCGGGATTGCTCCTTTGACATCCGCCCTGGGTTTATCCGCGGCCGTCATTGGTCCGCTCACCACCTATATATTCAGTCCGATTGCCGGGATCAGCTACATGTCAACCCTTTTGGCCCAAAACAGCATCAGCGGCTATGAAGCCATCACGGCCCTCATAGCCGGCGGTCTGATCATGATACCGGTTACCCGCCTGCGCCGGACCTTGCCTCGGTATATCGCCATTTACGGAGGCTGCAACGGTTCTCTCATCTGCCTTTTGACCATGGGGTTTGGTCTTTTGTCCAGAATACTGGTTTTGGCCTGGATTATCTTATTTTATTAGTTTTCTATTTGTAAAGCCATCAAGAAACAAGAGCAATTATTAACGATGCTTCAGCCCATAAATTGCCGGACCCAGTCATTCACCGGGCGCAGCATCAGATCTTTTGGGGTGCCGGCCTGGACAATGCAGCCCTGGTTCATCAGGATGATCCGAGATCCGGCGGCAAAGGCTTCTTCGTGATCGTGGGTGACAAATATGGTGGTGATGTGAAGCCGGGAGAAAATTTGTGTGAGTTGCTCCAGAAGGTGTTTTCGCAAGACCCGGTCCAGTGCGCTCAGGGGTTCGTCCAGCATGAGCAGCCTGGGGCTTGGGGCAAGGGTTCTTGCCAGGGCCACCTGCTGGCGCTCTCCTCCGGACAGTTTATCCACCTTTCTGTTTTCAAATCCTTTGAGATTGATAAGTTCACTTTCCATTAAAAGTGTTGTAGCCCTTTTGAACTGATTTTTTCAATGAGGATAAACCCGGCTGCTGTGATTGCCATGAGAAGGGTGGAGATAGCCATGGCCTGGCCGTAATTAATGGCGCCCGGCCGGCCTAAAAACCGGTAGATGGCCAGGGGTATGGTGGGGGTGCGTGGGCCTGCCGCGAAAATGGTGGCGCCGAATTCCCCCATGCTTATGGTAAAGGCAAACACGGCGCCTGCCGTCAATGCCCCGGATATTAACGGCAGGTCAATGCACCTGAATATGTTTCCAGGGCCGGCGCCTAGTGTGGAGGCAGCCTCCCTGATGTTGTTGGGGATGCTTTTCAAGGCAGGCAGCACCGCCCGAAGCACAAAGGGAAATCCCCCCAGGGCATGGACTAAAGGGACAAGCAGAATTGAAGACCGTAAGTTCAGCGGCGGCCGGTCCAGGGTGATGATGATGCTGAAACCCAGGGTGACTGCGGAAGTGGACAGGGGCAGCATAAACAACGGGTCAAAAAATCCGGCAAGGTTTTTTGCTTTTATTCGGTCCAGGTGGTTCAGGCAGAGGGCTGCGCAAAGGCCTGTCACAAGGGCGATAAAAAGAGCGGTTCCCGCAAAGATAAAAGAGAACATATGGGCGGCCTGGCGAAAGATCTCTGCCTCTATGGTGGAATAGGCAGGTCCCCCAAGAATCAGAATAATGCCAAAGCTTGAAAAACAGAAGATGAAGACCAGAAAGGAAGCTACCCATACCGCAGGCATGAGAAGGGGCAGGGTAACATGGATAAATATCTGATACGGTCCTGCCCCGAGCATGGCTGCCGTTTCCTGGATATTGCCCCGCAACCCTGTCCAGAAGCTGGTCAAAATTCTGAGCATGACCGAAAAATTGTAAAACACATGGGCCATGAAAATCAGAACCAGGGGGTGGCGGATATTTAAGATACCCAGCCATCCGTTTTTGCCGAAACTTGCATCAAGGGCGGCGGCCACCACCACGGCAGGCAGCACAAAGGGGATGGATGCACACAGGGTTAAGAATTTTTCATATATTTTTTTCTTTAGCTGTGGAAACCCACGCATTTAGGCTTGGGAGAAAACAGTGCTTAACCAGGATTTTTGTATTAAAATTCGAATTAAAACCATACAAGACCATGAAGGACATGAAGATCAATTTTCAAGTATATCCTTCATGCTCTTCATGCTCTTCATGTCCTTCATGGTAAAAAACTCAGTGCTAAAATTTATGCTATTGGGTGATCAGCGTCTTTCCGGCCAAATCTTTTCCGACATCTCCGTCAATTTGTATTTCTGAATTTTTCCTGAGGCCGTCATGGGATATTGATCGATAAAATGGACATACCTGGGAATTTTGTAGCGGCTTATTTTTCCCCGGCAAAAGTCCTGGATATCGCTGGGCTCAAGATTTGCACCTTCATTCAGAATCACAAAGGCACCGACCTCTTCACCGTATTTCTCGCTGGGAACCGCAGCCACCTGGATATCCCGGATTCCATCCATGCGGTATAAAAATTCTTCGATCTCCCTGGGATAGATATTTTCCCCGCCCCGGATGATCATGTCCTTGTGCCGGCCCGTGATGGACAGATTGCGTGCTTCGTCCATGACGCCAAGATCGCCTGAGTGCAGCCAGCCCTCCTCGTCAATGGTCTGAGCCGTGGCTTCAGGATTGTTGTAGTATCCTTTCATGACACTGTATCCCCTGACACACACTTCACCCTGTTGGCCCGGGGGCAGTTCTTTTCCTGTTCCAAGGTCAATGACCTTGACTTCAAGGTGGGGCAGGGCACGGCCCACGGTTTGTGTCCGCACCCGGATGTCGTCGTGAGGTCGGGTTTGGGTCAAGACCGGAGAGGCCTCGGTCAGACCGTAGCAGATGGTGATTTCCGTCATGTTCATCTCATTAATAACCTTCTCCATGACACGGATGGGGCAGTTGGATCCTGCCATGATGCCGGTGCGCAGGGATGAAAAATCAAATTTCTTGAAAAGGGGATGTTCCAGCACGGCAATGAACATGGTGGGCACGCCGTAAAGGCCGGTACATTTTTCCTGCTCCACCGAGGCCATGATCAAAAGGGGATCAAATTTTTCCAGGATCACCATACAGGAGCCATGGTTGATGAAAGCCATTACCCCGAGTACACAGCCAAAGCAGTGGAAAAGGGGCACGGGCAGGCAGACCCGGTCATCCGGGCCCAGGTTCTGGTTGGCACCGATCCAGAACCCGTTGTTGGCGATATTGTAGTGGGTGAGCATAACGCCTTTGGGAAAACCCGTGGTTCCCGACGTATACTGCATGTTCACCACATCATGGCAATCCAGGCTATCCTGGCGGGCCTGGTATTCATCATCGGAAACCATGACGGACAAGGCCCGGATTTCGGGAGTGGTATACATGCCCCTGTGTTTTTCAGGGCCAAGAAAGATCACCCGTTTAAGATGGGGGAATTTTTCAGATTTCAGGTGGCCGCGCTGGCAGGTTTTCAGCTCCGGCACCAGTTCATATATGGTGGATATGTAATCCGTGTCCTGGTATCCGTCAATGAGAAAGAGGTTTTCACAGTCAGATTGGGATAGCAGGTATTCAAGTTCCGCTGTTTTATAATTGGTGTTCACCGTGAGCAGCACAGCCCCGATTTTGGCCGTGGCAAACTGCAAAATCACCCAGTATGGTACATTGGTGGCCCATATACCTACCTTTTCTCCTTTCTTAATGCCCAGGGCCATCAAACCCTTGGCTGTTTCATCTACATAGGTGGCAAACTGTCTGTACGTCAGGCGAAAATCCCTGTCCACATATACAACAGCCGGGTTGTCCGGATATTTTTCAACGGTTCTGTCAAAGATCTGCCCTATGGTCAGGGCTTGCAATGGCAAAGTTTCGTCCATATGATGCTCCATTCCTCTTTGGCTTAAGATGGTTGTTATTCTGGGATATAAACCACGGCATAAATTTCAGCCTTTTTTTCCCCGACACAGGAGACATAATGGGGAACCACAGAGTTGTAATAGATGGAGTCTCCGGGTTTGAGTTCATATGTTTGATTGCCGTAAATCACTTCCACAACTCCTGAAACAATAACAATAAACTCTTCGCCTTCATGGGAAGAGAGAGTTTTTTTCTTTGCGGATTCAGGCAGGATTTCAACAAAGAACGGCTCCATGTGACGGTCTGACTTACCTTTGCCCAGGGCATAGAAATTTAAGGCAGGCGCTTTGTTGGTACTGTCAAGAACGGAAAAACTGTCTGCCCGTTCCGCCTTGTGGACAATATAAGGATCACTGCTGTCCTGGTCATCCAGAAAGGTGCCTAGCCGCACACCCAGGGCCCGGGCAATTTTCATTAAAGGCCCAAGGGGGGGATAGGCGTCTTCGTCAAGCATGGTTTTGATAAATTGGGGGTCAAGGCCGGCAGCCTCGGATAATGCCGTGATATCCATGCCCCGTTTTTCCATGAATGATAAAATCCGCTGGTTAACTTTTCCTGTTTGCATCTATCCTCCATCATTATAGATTATAAAAGTATATTGATATAATATATCATAAAATTTTTGTCAAAAAATTCATGGAGTTCATTCCCTGATGCGGTATACCGAATATACCGCGCTGTCGTTGATTTCGCATGCGCGGTGAATCTTGCAATTGACGGTGTTTGTGTATGGATTGAATTTTAAAATAATATTTTTCTAGAGAAAGAGGGGCTGTTTTGGTTTATAACAGGCGATTGAATTTTTAAGCGCTGATCGGCAACCATTAAAGACCGGATGCAAAGTTTCAACCCATGGAACAATCAAAAATGGAAACTGCAAAAGGAAAAGAAGTGTATAGCAAAAAAGTACTGGATGCCTATTCCGCCCTGATTCGGGAAAAATATCCCGAAATTGAAGTCGAAGACCTCATGGCCGATGCTGGGATTGGAATTGATAAGACAGGGGATAATGCCCCGGGGATCTCCCAGGCACAGATCAATCGGTTCCATGAACGTTTGTGCATGCTTACCGATAATCTGAGAATCGCGAGGTCGGCCGGCCGGTATGCTGTGACGCCCGGATGCCTGGGAATGATTCGCAGCCTGGTGCTGCCATTCGCCGGGGTCAGGCGGGCCTGTGGGATGATGGTAAAATATGCCGGAGGCCTGACCCGGGCTTCGCGTTATACTATCCGTGATATAGAAAAAAATAAAATCGAAATTATGGTCACTCCCAATGAAGGTGTAAAAGAGGAACCTTTTCAGTGCGAGCTCCGACAGGGATATTTCCAGGGGCTTGTGGATGTTTTTCTCCATAATGAATTGTCCGTGCAGCATCCGGAATGTATATTCAACGGGGGCGGGGGGTGCCGGTATGAGCTATCCTGGAAGGGGTCGGCGTTTCCCATACTTGCCGTGCTTTCCTGGCTTGCCGGTGTTGCTGCAATCGCGATGCCCATTGCATTGTGGATAATACCTTCCCCTGTTGTGCCCAAAAGTTTGTGGCTGATTTGCCCGGCCTTATTGTTTTTTGCTCTGGGGTGGGCCGGCCAGAGCGTGAAATCAAAGGCGCTTGCAAAGTCTTTACGTGGTATTCATGCCGCCAGGGAAGAGATGCTCAATCAGGTTGAGGTCAATGCGGAAAATTCAAAGGCCATTGTCGATATCGGCCAGGCCCTGGAGCTTGAAGATCCTGATACTTGCATCTTTGAACGGACCACAAATATCGTGGGTAAAAAACTTCGGTATGACCGAGTGATGATCATGATCGCCAATGATGAGAAAACGTCTTTGTGCTATCGTGGCGGGTATGGCTTTACCGAGGTTGAAAAGCTCTACATCAGCAATTACAGCATTTCCCTTGATGGGTCATCCGAAGGGGTGTTTTATGAGTCCTTCCGGCACAAAAAAACCATGCTTGTGAATGATATGGCGTGGTTGAAGCAAAAATATCCCCAGAGTCAGGACCTTGCCGACCGTCTCAAACCCCTTTCCTTTATTATCAGCCCCATCGAAGTGGATGGGGAAGCCATCGGCCTCATGATTGCCCTAAATACAGTCACCCTCAGAAGACTGGATAGAAATGACACTCACCTGGTCATGGCCGTGGCCCAGCAGGTCGGAAGCGTCTACAGGCGTCAGAAGTATGAAAAGCAGCAGGGTGAATTTAAACGTCAGATCGTGCAGCTTCAGAAAATGGAGGCACTTGGCGTTCTGGCAGGCGGTATTGCCCATGATTTCAATAATATTTTATCCCCTATCATTGGATATACGGATCTATGCCTGTCAATGTGTCCGGAAGCTGGGAAGATGCTGACATACCTTCACCGGGTGAAAAATGCATCGGGTCGGGCCCAGGACCTGGTGGCCCAGATCCTGGCATTCAGCCGCCAGGGGGAAAGGGAGTATATCCGCTGCCACCCCGGCCCCATTATCAAGGAGAGCTTAAAGCTGCTGCGCGCATCTGTTCCCCAAACCATAAAGATCGAAACGTTGGTCAAAACAGATCTTGCGCCTGTGATGGCAGATCCCACCCAGATTCATCAACTGGTCATGAATCTTTGCACCAATGCCTATCATGCCATGGCGGACAACGGCGGGGTTCTTACCGTTTGTCTGGATGAAATTCAGGTTAACGAAAGCCCCCTTGAAGAGACGCGGCAGATGTTGCCCGGCCCCTATATTCATTTGCAGGTGAAAGATACGGGGCACGGGATGAGCCGTGCCGTCATGGACAATATATTTGAACCCTATTTTACAACAAAGACAAAAGGACGGGGCACGGGCATGGGTCTTCCCATTATCAAGGGTATTGTTGCCCGGCTCAAGGGCTATATCTTTGTGGACAGTATTGAAGGAAAAGGCAGTTGTTTTGATATTTACCTGCCCCAGGCTGCTGAAAACAGATCCGCACAATGATCGTTTTTTTGAAAAAGGTGAGGGCCAACTATGAAAAGAAACGAGATTCGGTTAACAAGAAATCGTAAATGTTATGGACGCTACGAAATCCACATTACCTTCCTTTGAAGGAAACAAAAAGATCCAGGCGGTCCGGGCCTTTGTTTCGGAAACCCTGTGTCATATCTATCTGACCGGCAGGGCCGGCACGGGTAAAACCACGTTCCTGAAATCTTTGTCGGCGTTTTGCCCCAAGCAGTTCCTTGTTGCGGCCCCCACAGGCGTTGCCGCCGTAAATGCCGGGGGGGTGACCCTGCACTCCTTTTTTCAGATTCCGTTGGGGCCATATCTTCCCGGACAAAGTGATCGATCCCAGGATAACCGGCGATTTTTCAGGTTTTCAAAGGTTAAAAAACAGATTATCAACGGCCTTGATCTGCTGGTGATTGATGAAATCTCCATGGTCCGGGCTGATCTGCTGGACGCCCTGGATGCGGTATTGCGCCGCCTGCGACGGGATGATCGGCCTTTTGGCGGGGTGCAACTGCTGCTCATCGGGGACCTGTTTCAACTGCCGCCGGTGACCAAACCCGAAGAATGGGATCTTTTGTCTAACTATTATGCCTCCCCCTATTTTTTTTCAAGCCAGGCGTTAAATCGCTCCGATCTGGTGACAATAGAGCTTGAAACCGTTTACCGTCAGAGCGATCCTGATTTTATCCGTCTGCTCAATGCCGTGCGCGAAAACCGCATGGATCGTCGTTGCACTGATATCCTCAACCGGCAGGTGAGGCCCGATCCCCCGGATCAGGGATACATTACCTTGACCACCCACAATCGACGGGCTGAGTCCATTAATAATCTGAAACTTGCCCGGCTTGGGGAGAAAGCATACACCCTGGCTGCAGAAGTGTCCGGAGATTTTCCGTCCCATGCCTTTCCCACGGGAGAGCAGCTTACCCTTAAACCAGGGGCCCAGGTGATGTTTCTGCGCAATGATGCTTCCCCTGACAAAGCTTATTTCAACGGCACCATCGGCCAGGTGACCCATGTGGGACGGGAAACCGTAACCGTTGCCTGCCGGGGCAGTGCCGGAAGAGCGGCCGGGGAAAGTGCGTCGGATCTTAAGGATGGTCCCGTTGTGGAGGTCAAGCCGGTAGATTGGGAAAATGTTACATATAAGGTAAACGAGGAAGATAACACCATCCAACAGGAGGTGGTGGGCAGATTCAAGCAGTTTCCGTTAAAGCTTGCCTGGGCTGTGACCATCCACAAAAGCCAGGGCTTAACCTTTGACCGGGCCATCGTGGATGCAAAAAATGCCTTTGCTCCCGGACAGGTATATGTGGCCTTGAGCCGCTGTACCGGCCTTGACGGGCTGGTACTCACCGCCCCTGTGCCGCCTCACGTCCTGGGCACCGACCCGGTGGTGGTGGATTTCATGAACCGGACGGCCCCGCCCGGCCAGGACCTTGCCGGGATTTTTAGAGCCGCCCGTGCCGCCTGCCAGCAGACCCTTGTGCTGAGATGCTTTGACTGCTCAAGTTTCAGAGGGTTGTTTTTTTATTTTCTGCGCCTGGCAAGGGATAACCGCAATGTGCTGCGCATCCCCGGGCTTGGTGAACCGGCGGAACTGGAATCCAGGGGCCGGGACCAGGTGTTCCAGGTGAGCGATAAATTTCAGGTGCAACTGCAACAGTTGATGGCAAATGAGTCTTTGCCGGAAACAAGTGCCGTTATCCAGGATCGGGTGCAAAAAGCCAGTGCCTGGTTCGGCAATGCCCTGGATCAGGTGTTTGGTCGTCTGCTGGAAAAAGGTTCCGTAGAAACCGACAATGCAACATTAGGCAAGCAGGTGCAAAATGCCCTGGACAATTTAAAGCAGGAAGTCCGTGTCAAACAGGCCGGGATTTTATCCTGTGCTCATGGATTTTCCACAACCGCCTATCTTAGGGCCGTATCATCCCAAGCCATGGCAGATACGCCGGGAAATCAGTCAAAAAAAAGTGCCGGTTCATCCACTACGGATTACACCGAGCTCGACATTGCCCATCCTGAAATGTTTCAAGCCTTGAAGGCATGGCGGACCCGGACCGCAGCCGCTCAAAATGTCAAGGCGTTCCAGGTGGCCCACCAGAAAGTCCTGGTTCAGATTGCGGTTTGCCTGCCCCGGTCGAAAAAAAGTCTGAAAGCTCTGAAAGGGGTGGGCCCGGCTACCGTGGAAAGCTATGCAGAGGAATTGCTGGCCATGGTGGATACCTACTGCAATGAAAAAAATATCCCGGGCGATGAATCCCCTGAGCCGCGTCCTGCAGAACAGGCCTCAGAGAAAGAGACGGGAACCCGCCGTAACAAAACCCCGGCCACGGATAATGCCGCACCCCAGGCCAACACCCGGGACATCAGCCTGATGCTGTTTAAAGACGGCTTGTCCGTGGACGAGATTGCCGAAGAACGGGGCCTGGCTGCGACCACCATCCAGGGCCACTTATGTTCTTTCATCGCCAAAGGCGAACTGGCTGTGGATCTGCTGGTGCCGGACAAAGAAAAACAGGCGGTTATCGCGGCAGTCGTGGTGCCTGATAAAAATTTGAGCCAGATGAAAGAGGAACTGGGCCACGATTATTCCTATGGTGAAATTCGGGCTGTCGTGGCTCACCTGCAATATCTTGAAGCCGGGCAGGGATAAACGGTATATCCCTGCCCTTGGACTGCCATCTGAAGCGAAAACTTGCCCAATGGCTCAGCTTTTTTTCATGGTATACCCGCCCCAGGTCTGCTGGGATACGCCGACCACCATGAATGCATCGGGGTCGATCCGGTTAATGATGAATTTCACATCATAGACCCGGGAGCGTAGTACTGTGAGATATAAAAGGGTTCGCTCTTCACCGGAATACCCGCCTTTGCCCTGCCACATGGTCACGCTGCGTTTCAATTCGTTAATAATGGCATACCGCAAAGGTTCTGGATTTTGGGTAATAATCATCAATGTGCGCATCTGGCTGGCTCCTTCCATGGCAAAATCTGCGCTCATGCCTGCGATCAGAAGCGCCAGGAAGGCCAGTAAAGAGGTTTCCCAGCTGAACACAAAGCCGGCAACGGCAATAATTAACACATCCACGTAGAGGCTGGACTGGGACATGGGAAATCCGGTTTTATTGTAAATGATCCGGGTAATGATTGATGTGCCGCCGATGGTGCCGCCAAAACGGTAGATAATACCCAAGCCAATGCCAATGAGCAGTCCGCTGTAAATGCTTGCCAAAAGTTTGTTCTCGGTGATGGGAAATTGGGTGAATAGCGTTGGCATGCAGACAATAAGAAATTCTGTGGCACCGGAAAACACCACCACAGCGAGGGTGGAGGTAAACAAAAACCGCCATTTACCCAGGGTGAAAAAGCCAAGGATAAACAATGGAATATTTGCCGTAAAATAAAACAGGCCGGGGGAGAATCCGGTCAAATGATTCACAATAATGCCCAATCCGGATGCTCCGCCTGCAGCCAGGTTGTACGGCATTTGGAACAATACATAGCCAAAGGCGTTGAGCGCAGCACCTAAAGTAATGGCCAACTGCTGGTTTGAAATCCGCAGGATTTTCTGCCAACCGGGAGATTCAAGTTTTTGTTGAACCGCTTCTTTCAGTTTTTTTCGTGCCAAGCTTCACTCCTTCATGAATGTGGCCAGACCTTCGGCCTTGAACCGAACCGGCGACTAAAGCGGTTCCGGTCTGACCCATTTATAAACGCCCCTTGATACCCGTTCCAGTTTGCCCTTTTTGATAAGTCCGTACAGGATGTTCCTGATCTTTTGCGGCTTTTGCCTGTTTTTCACTGATCATCAAATCAATCTTTTCCTCGATGGTGCCCCGGGTGACAAATTTATGCACCAGGACTTTTTTCGTCTGCCCGATGCGAAACGCCCTGTCAGTGGCCTGGTTCTCCACGGCGGGGTTCCACCATCGGTCAAAATGGACCACAGGTCCGACAGCCGGTTTTCCACCGGCGTGCCGGTCATGACGATCCGGTGGGCGGCAGGCAGTGCTTTGACGGCCCGGGTCTCCTGGGTGCCGGGATTTTTAATGGCCTGGGCCTCGTCCAGGATCAGACAGTGCCAGGAATACTTGGCCAGCCAGTCTACACCCTTTGACTGGTAGGGCCGCAATGTCGCTTTGAAGTCTTTGCCCGGCACGACCGGATCCACCTGTTCCGGGTGGGTCATCTTTTCCAGTACGGATGTCAGCCATGTGCCGTTGGAGACACAGATCTCCACCTGGCCGTCATCGCCGTGCCCAAGTATTTTTTCCGGAGCCAGCCGGGCCCGCATGGCCATTCCCAGGGTCATGCCCGAGGCAGCCAGGTCCTCAATTCGCTCGAAGGCTTTCAGGGCTTGTCTTAGCTTTTCCGGGTCCACGGTCACCCATTTATTTTTGATAAACGCCAGGCCCTGGGTCTGCTCCAGGATGGTTTCAACCTCCTGCCTGGACAATTCCAGATCGCCCAATCCCACACTGACATTAAAATCAAGTATCGCATCCAACCCGGCCAGAGCCGGTTTTTTGTCCCCCAGGGAGATGGTTACCCGGGGCGTGGAAGCGGTTTGTTTCCACCAGTCCGGGATCCGGCAGAGTACGCCACAGGCCTCATAATCCGGGATCTCCTTTAGAAAGCCAAAGGCTTCATCTTCATCCCAGGCCAAGGGATGGAACAGCTCTCCGGAGTCAATGAGGTCCGCTACGATCCGGCTTTTTTCCGCCGCCTTGTACACCGTGGATAAAAGGGTTAAAAGCGCATCATCGTCATGGGTTTCAATGGCATGTTTCAGGGGCAGGTGTTTGGGTTTTCCATTGGCCCCCATGCCTGCGGAATAGGTGGCCATAAAGGCAAAGGGCAGGTGTGAATTTTTAGCCTCCACCAGATGAAAAAACACCCGGCCTGCCGGGTGAAGGTCCGGGTTTTTCTCCCGGAAATAGTCGCTGACACGGCCCTTGAATGCCTTGATGTCACGGGAAAACGCCTCATTAAAGCCCTGCCACAGCCCCTCAAGCATGCCGGGCGTTACATATTCGGACCCGGCCATCATGGGACAGGTTGAAATAAAATCGCTGACAAGCCCCGGCGGTACACTGATGACAGCGTCGTGCCTGAGGGTTTCATGTTCGACGGTTTTTAACAACTCCCGGACAAAACAGCGGGAAAACCGCAGGAAATAGTCCAGGGAGGCTGAAAAATCCAAAGGAAATTGCTTAAAGCCCAGTTCGTACAGCCAGTCGTCTTTTCGGGTTTCAGCAGCTTGGGCAATTTCCTTCTGGCGCTGTACCTGCTCCGGGTGGACCGTGCCGTTTACCGTTTCCCATTCAAGCACCAACGTCTGGTCCGGCATGATCGAAACAACCGGTTGTTCTTTAGTTCTGTCCGTCAATTGATCTTATCTCCACCATCGTTATTCTCCGGCGAAGGTATATCAAATCCTTGGATCAACAACAAGGGATACCGTGGACAGGGCAATCGCCATCACACAGGTCAACATTTTGATTATATTGAAATCATTTAAATGGAAACCTTTGCGAATCATCTCCAATAGTGGTAAAAGTCCTTCCATTGATATTCTATAAAATTGTAGCGGGTTGGATATTCGTACTTTTTGAATGTTACCCCGTTAGATAACTGAGAATGAAAGATAAACAGAAACCGCAGAGTAACTTGTTCGGCCACCAATGCATCTGCCGATATGAAAATCGCGCCAATAGTGCTATATGATAACAAAATATTTCGAAAATTTAATCGGTAAGGCACACAAACTATGTATCATTCTGAAACCACATTGAATATTGACAAATCGCTAATCGTTAAAGAAGATGAAGCAACTTATCACTCTCGCTGTTCGGGAGCGCTGATTAAGAGCCCAAGTCGGTACCGTCTCATAGACTTGTTTTCAGGTGCCGGTGGCATGTCTTTAGGGTTCTCAGAAGCCTTTGGACAACCATTTCAGTCGGTTTGGGCAAACGACTTCAACCAATATTGTGTCGAAACATACAACGAAAATTTTGCCAAACATTGTATTGCAGGTGACATTGTTGAGATATTGGGACAAGGTAAAATACAAATACCAAAAGCCGATGTTGTTATAGGGGGGCCGCCTTGTCAAGGTTTTAGCCTCTTAAACAAAAATCGTGAAAATGACCCACGTAAAGAGATGTGGCGACCATATTTAGAGGTGGTCGAGAAATCCGGCGCTTCAATTTTTGTCATGGAAAACGTTCCTCAACTGCTTGGCACTTTCGAGCATGGAGAAATAGTTGGAGCTGCCGAATCCCTAGGGTTCAAGGTTTGGCAGGATAAATTGATTGCAGCAGATTATGGTGTTCCGCAAACTCGTATTCGTGCATTTATTATAGGATGTAGGTTCGCGGACCCATCAATTTTGTTTCCACCTCGAAAAACACATTTCAATCCGAACGGCAACGGGAAACAGTTAATGCTACCATTCAATCGAGAGGATTACCTATCAAAACCTGCGCCTTGGAAAACCGTGAGAGACGCCATTGGCGATTTGCCAAAACCCGAAGGAACTGAAATTAGAAATATTCAGCCCCCATTAGATCTACATTTTGGGAGGAATCCAACAGAGCTAAGTCGAAAACGATATAGAGCAATCCCTAAAGAAGGAATGAATCGTTTCGATTTGCAAAGGATTGCGCCGGAGTTGACACCTAAATGTTGGATTAGAAAGAAATCAGGTGGTACTGATTTGTTTGGTCGTCTCTGGTGGGACAGACCTTCTGTTACAATACGAACTGAATTTTATAAACCGGAAAAAGGTCGCTATTTACATCCTGATCAGCATCGTCCGATAACTCATAGGGAGGCCGCACGGTTTCAAAGTTTTCCTGACAGCTTCAAATTTTTAGGATCAAAAATTGAAATCGCAAAACAAATAGGTAATGCCGTTCCCCCACTTCTTGCCGCAAGGGTTGCAGATGTAGTTCGGCTATTGCTTGATAAAAGATATGAACAATGGACGTCTTCACACGAGAAAAACGAAGCCAAATTATGTCGCGTGTGAGCGGCAAAAATACAAAACCTGAATTAATTGTACGCTCTTTGCTTCATAATATGGGATATAGATTTAGGCTTCATAGAAATGAGTTACCTGGAAAACCCGATATCATATTGCCCAAATATAAAAAGATCATTTTCGTTCATGGTTGTTTTTGGCATGGACATATTGATTGCCCAAGGGCTAAACGCCCTACAACCAACAAAAAATTTTGGAACGAGAAGCTGAATAAGAATATCGAGAGAGATAAAGTTACCCTTAATAATCTTAAACAGTTAGGTTGGGATGTTTTAACCGTCTGGACCTGTGAAGTAAAAAGCATTGAGAAATTAAGAAATAAACTATTTTCGTTTATAGAAGGACATAGAGAAAATTTCATATGAACTCTGAAGAAATCAGAAAACAGTTACACGCATTATTAACCAACTTTGAACAGGAATTAAAATCCGACAGTTTACGAAATAAAGTCCTTTTACTTGTCCCTTGTTTTCAGCATTTACGAGAATTAGGAAAGTCACTAATCCCCGCCACTATTGCAAGAAGCGCCCGAGATAGAATCCTTCATTATTTTAAAAAGTATCCTGCTTTCATAATTAGCGGGGATGAACTTCTTGTTGTTTCAGGTATCCAGGAATATGCCCGAAGGGTTCGAGAACTGAAAGTACAGTTCGGATGGTCGATAGTAAGCGGCTTGACCGCCAAACAAATGGCGGACGGAATACGGTTGGCCGGTCGTCACTCAGAATACCGGCCGTCCCGATCTTGAAGTGGGAGTTTACCTGCTGGAGGCGGATCGACAAAGCCCGGAGCATGACCGCCACATTCCTGACCCTGTTAAAAGAGAGGTTCTACGGAGGGATGATTATAAATGCACGGTCTGTAAATGGTCGCACGACGAATGGAATAGATCAGATCCTCGACATTTAGAGCTACATCACAAAAAACATCATGCAAAGGGTGGTGACAACACGGAAACCAACCTTATTACCGTATGCACGGTGTGTCATGATGAAATACACCGGAATAAATAGAAGCAAACTGCAAAGCCGAACATGTAGCTTCAGCAGACAGCCAGGGCCGTGGCATTTTTGATAGGACGAAGTAGATCGAAGTTAATCATATTTCACAAATTCAGAGGTGGCCCTCGCTGCTGCTGAGCATTGCGTTAGGTTTCAGGAGATCCAAATGAGCAAGTTGTACATGGCAATGGCCGTAGTAGTTTTTTATCTGATTGCGCAAGCAATCAATATTCTGTCAGGTATGCCTCTGGGATTTCCGCCTATGAGAAAGTAAGTCAAGAAAAAACACTTCACCCTTTGCATAAAAATGCATTTTTTTTGCTTACGGTCTCCAGGTTGCCTATTCACAATGTGTTCCTGTATTTGTTCATTAACGGCTCTTGCTTTATCATCTCTTTACAACAATAAGGTTCTCAGAATAAATCCGGTTAAATCCGGTGACATCTTACTTAATTATTGAGTCTAATCTTTTATAACAAGTCAAGCTGGAACAGCAACGTACGGGTCCAGCCGTGGCTAACGCTGCATGCTCTCATCTTCATCAATTTTTTAAAACAGAACCGCAAGATTTAAACACCGAGAATTAAATTTTTGCGAGGCACAAGGAACATAAATAGCAAACAGACCACGGTTTTTATCAATTGTTTGTCCTCGGTCTGCCGGCTTGGAAATCCTGGACCGATCACTGCACACCGATCAATCAAACTATCGTTTGTTTGATTTGCACACAGCGCCGGTCAGCACCGCGATTATAACCATCTCGTAAAATATAGAATAATCTAAATGCCACCATGTTGATCTATTCAATAATTTCATATCTTAATCTTAACGATTGACGTTATTAACGAATTGCGTTAGTATATTTTTATGATCAAAACTTTCCGGGATAAAGAAACTGAAAAGATTTTCAATAGACTTCTTTCCATTTCCAGAAAATTACCCCAAAATATTCAGCATCTCGCACGCAGGAAATTGGTTGTTTTGGATGCAGCTACGGAATTAAATGCTCTACGCGTTCCACCTGGTAACAGATTGGAAGCATTAAAAGGTAACCGGAAAGGACAACATAGCATCCGCATCAATGATCAGTGGCGAATTTGTTTCAAATGGAAAGCCGGTGATGCATATGATGTTGAAATTGCAGATTACCATTAGGGGGCAAAATGAAAAATAAAAAACTTCCTCCCATTCATCCTGGTGAAATCCTTATTGAGGAGTTCCTTAAACCAATGGGCCTCAGTCAATATCGACTTGCCAAAGACATAAGCGTACCGCCAAGAAGGATTAACGAAATTGTTCATGGAAAACGTTCGATTTCAGCTGATACAGCATTGCGTTTAGGTCGATTTTTTGGAATAGCGCCGCAATTTTGGTTAAATCTCCAAACCCGATTTGATCTTGAAGTAACTGAGGATTTGCTGGCAGATCGTCTTGAAAAAGAGGTACAAGTTTTCAGCTCAAATGCAGCTTAAACCTAAAAAACTTACTATACAGGAACGATACCGATATAAAGTTGGCAAATATAGAATTCTTTATTCTATACAGGACCAAGAGTTAACAATATGGGTTGTAAAAATCAGTCATAGAAAAGGATTCGGGATTCAGGGGATAGGATTCAGGGGAGATCTTACTTAAAACTCGAATTCGGAGTATATGATCCCAACAACAAAAGTGCTGACAGGTAAACTGCAGGTTTTTCGAGAGGACGGCGAGGGGCGAGGAAGGGGTCACATCTTGATTAGTGATTAACACGACCTAATGACTAATCAAGATGTGACCCCATTTTTTACTCAAACCGGGTATGCCGGTTCTTACTTCTGGACAACATTCTCTGCTGCAGGCCCTTTAGGACCCTCAACAACATCAAAGGTTACCCGTGCACCTTCTGCTAAGGATTTGAATCCCTGGGATTGAATTGCGGTATGGTGAACAAATAAATCTTTGCCGCCATCTTGTTCGATAAAACCAAAACCTTTTGCATCGTTAAACCATTTTACTGTTCCTTCAGCCATCTTGTATTACTCCTTTGTAATCAGTCCCTTTAATGGAACCACTTTATTATATTGTCGACGCATCCTTTGATGCGTCGACGGGTAGTCTGGGTATCCAGACAAATCTGTTATGGACGAGCTGTCCTGCTTCTGTTGGTTGCCAAGGAAAAAACACTGCTGTGCTGGTTTTTACCTCGCCCACCTGAAGACGGTTTCTTTCCTCTCGGCGTTGGTCGTGAAAAGTGTTCCTTTTTTTGTTCAACCACAGTCTCGTTAGGGTCCCAGGGAAAACCTGGGGTTACTTGTCGACGCATCTTTTTTCCCAGACAGTGCTCTATGCGTGAAATGATTTTGATGTCTTCCTGACCGGCAAAAATAAATGCCTGACCCGCTCGTTCGGCCCGTCCGGTACGTCCTGTACGGTGGGTATAAGTTTCGGGTGTATCCGGGACATCATAGTTGATGACATGGGAAATCCCCTTCACATCAATTCCCCGGGCAGCAATATCGGTGGCCACCAGGATCTTGAATTCACCGGTTTTAAAACCGTTCAATGCCTCCTGCCGTTTGAGCTGGGAAAGATTGCCTTGAATTGACGCTGCTTTATACCCCGCTTTTTGTAATACCAGGGCCAGACTTTTTGCCTTGTGTTTGGTTCGGGTAAAAACCAGCGTACTCTTCATTTCCTCTTCTTTAATAATGGTCTTAAGCAAAGAGGTCTTCTGTTCTTTTGCAACTTGAAACAGGACATGCGAAATTGCGAGAACCGGCTGTGTATGATTAATTTGTACAGTTACCGGATTTATCAATATATTTTCCGCCAAGTGACGAATTTCTTCAGGCATGGTGGCAGAAAAAACCAGGGATTGACGTTTCGTGGGTAGCTGCTTGATAATCCTGCGGATATCAGGTAGAAATCCTTTGTCAAACATATGGTCTGCCTCATCAAGAACCAGCATTTCAACAGCTTGCAAAGAAAAAGACCGATCATTAAGAAGGTCCAGCAATCGACCCGGGCAGGCAACAATAATTTCCACGCCACTTCGGATTGCTTTAATCTGGGGGGGCTTGCCCACACCACCATAAATCGAAATACTTTGCAACCCGGTTTTTTGTCCCAGCTTGCTGATATCTGCATGAATCTGTTCTGCCAATTCCCTTGTGGGTGCTACGATCAACGCCCGCACTTTTTTTCGAGGACCATTCAGCAGTCGCTGAAGAAGGGGCAGTACAAAAGCTGCCGTCTTTCCAGTCCCGGTCTGGGCCAGACCAAGGATATCTCTACCTTCGAGTATTGGAGGAATAGCCTCTTTCTGAATAGGGGTGGGAAGTGTATAGCCACAGGCAGCGATGCCGGCATCTATCGTAGGGTCAAACTTAAAATTTTTAAAACTCATTAATACTCCTATGTATTCCGTAATGATCTTTCTGGTTGTTTTCCTGATTGAAAGATCTGCGTATTCATTAGAATCCGTTTATTATTCTTTTATTTAGTTTTATGGGAAATGATCGAATTGATTATACTCATGGTGCCAAAAGCAATCGGTAGATCACCGCACGAGTTAATAGCTGTCAAGACATGATAAGGGTTTAGACTATAAAATGTCATTATCGTTTCTCCTGTTTATTGAATCAGCAGAAACTTCGGCGGTAACAAACTATGTTAACGAGAAAACCCTGAAGGAAAATTTGATTCTATCTAAATATGGAAAACATATTATACATGACCGTGTAGAAATTGCAATAGCATAATAGGGTTGAATTGTATTTGATGGGGCTATGCTTTGTCCTCTTCAAACAGTCGTTCAACTTCCGGGGGCAGATCCGGCAGCTCCAGGGTGACGGTTCTGCCTTTATCCTGGAACTTGAGGAAATAGGCGTGCAGGCCCATGGCGTCGAACTGCTTTTGGGTTTTTAAGAATTCAAGGGCTTTGGGGGGAGCCGTACCGGGGATCGCCCACGACCGGATGCCCTGCCAGTTTGGCGTGGCGCCGGATCTGGTGCTTGCGGCCGGTGAACAATTCAATGTCCAAAAGGGTATAATGGAGGGAGTGGTCCAGAACCCTAAAGCAGGTCAGGGCCTCGACCCGCTTTCCCCGGCCCCGGGGATCGGTTCTGCCGCCGGCGGATTTGGTCAGGGGGATATCCCAGGTGCCCCGGGCCTGGTCCGGATGCTCAAACTGGCCGTGGACCAGGGCTTTATAGCGTTTTGTCACCTTTCCTTCTGTAAAAAGAGCCGAGAGGCCGGCCAGGGTGTCCCGGGCCGTGGCCACTAAGAGAAGTCCAGAGGTCTCCTTATCCAGGCGGTGTACGGGCTGGAGTATTTCCGTGCTGCCGGGGCCCAGTTGTTTTTGAAGTCCTGATATCAAATCCCTGCCAGGATCGTTATGGACACTGATGCCCCCGGGCTTTTCCAGGCAGATCCAGCCTTGTCCCTGTTCCATGATTTTGATTTTTTCTTCCATGGCTGTCCATCCTATCCCATTTCGGGCCGGGGGTCAAAAGGCAATGACGGGCAGGCAACTGCGGAATTTTATAAAATCTGCCATAAAATAATCAGACCGCGCTTTTACAGAAAACACAGTACCCATCTTTTTTGCTGTTTTTTACCACCAAACCGGTAAGGATGGGAACAGGGTTTGGGTTCGGTGTTTCATATTTCATCATCACCGAAAATCATAACGGAGAAATGACAGTCGAATCCAGTCCGGGAGCAGGTGCTAAATTCATTATAAATTTGCCTATATACGGAGGTGGCCTTCAAGATTAACTTTATTCTAATCTTATTCTAATCCTCCTCTATAAATGAAGATATAAAAGTCTGCTTAATATGCTTTGTCGCTAAGTATTGCCGGGCGACTGATGCAGGTATGATTCCTGTGTATACCCAATTTAAGTTTTATCAATGCATGATGTAGATTATGGAGGAAACAATGAAAAAGATCGGTTTAGTCGTGGTGTTCGTCACCACAATGTTTACACTGGCTGCGACTGCGGCGTTCGCGTCCAACCCCAAGTATGTCTTTTTTTTCCTTGGCGACGGCATGGCCAACGCCCAGATTCAGACTACTGAAGCCTACCTTACCACCGCCAACGGTGATTCCGCCACCCTGGCCACAGACCTGCAGAAATCTGAAAACCGTCTGAACATGACCCAGATGCCTGTTCACGGCATGCAGATGACCTATGATGCCTATGCGTTAATGACCGACTCTGCTTCTTCGGCAACCGCGTTTTCCTGCGGTATAAAAACCAAGAGCGGTGTTATCAATATGAACCCGGAGGGCACCGTCTCTTACAAAAGTGTTGCCCAGCTTGCCCATGAAAAAGGCATGAAAGTGGGGGTGATCAGCAGCGTATCCCTTGACCATGCCACCCCTGCAGCCTACTATGCCAGTGTTGCAAGCCGCAACAACTACGCTGATATTGAAATTCAGCTGGCTGAAAGTGGTTATGAGTTCTTCGGCGGTGGCGGCATGAAAAAGTACGATACCGATGAAGCTGTTCAAACGGCTATTGAAGAAAACGGTTATACCATCCTTAATGATCGTGAATCCATCATGGCGCTCAATAACGAACCCATGGACAAGGTGATCTGCATCAACCCCTGGCTTCAGGATTCATCAGCCATGCCTTATGCCATTGATCGTCCCGAGACTAATGTTTCTCTTGCGGAAATGACCCAGGTGGCCATCTCTGTTCTTCATGGCGACAATCAAGAGCAGAATAATAAGAACAGAGCCTGGAAAAAAAACAGATCCAGGCAAAATAGCCGTAACGGTTTTTTCCTCATGGTTGAAGGCGGCAAGATCGACTGGGCATGTCATGCTAATGATGCCATGGCCGCCATCGGTGATACCCTGGCCTTTGACGATGCTGTAGGTGTTGCCCTTGAGTTTTACAAAAAATATCCAAACGATACGCTTATCATTGTTACCGGAGACCATGAAACCGGCGGCATGACCATTGGTCACGCGACCACCAAATACGGCGCTCACTACGAAAAACTTCTTGGCCAGACCAACAGCTTCGTTTATTTTGACCAGGAGGTATTGCCTAAGTTTGGCTGCCGGGCTAGCCTGTCTGCCGATTCGGATATGCTGGAAAAAATTTATGAAAAGTTCGGCCTTGTTTACAGTGAGCTGAACGACTATCAAAAAGAAAAACTGGATGACGCCTATGTGCAATCCGTATGCGGAGGCAATACCAACAGCGAGGCAGAAAACACCTATCTTTATGGTGGTTATGAAGCTTTGACCGTAACTTTAACTCATATCCTCAATGAAAACGCAAGTATCGGCTGGACCTCATACTCCCACACCGGTGTACCCGTGTCTGTTTTTGCAACCGGCGCGGATGCCGAACTTTTCAACGGTTTCTATGACAATACCGATATTGCCAAAAAAATTGCCAAGGCTTTAAATATTCATGAAAGCCTGCCTGTTCTCAAGTAATCATTTGTACAGATAAATGAAAATAGAGCGGCGCCCCAAGTGGACGCCGCTTTCACTTTTGGGGGAAGGGTTATGCGTTCAAACGAAAAACATGAATGGCTGTTTTTGCTGATCATAGCAGCCATTACCATTGGACTGATGTTTACGAATCTGGTCAAAAGGCCGGCTCCGTGTGAATCCCGGCACTGCAGGGCAAAGGTTTTGTCCGTGGACAACAGCCTGGTAAAGACCAACCTGATCGTTAAAACCGAAGAGCAGCTTGTGACCGTAAAATTTTTGGGTGGTCCGGACCGCGGCCGGAAATTGGAGATCGCCAACCTGCTTAGCGGCAAGATGGAGTTTGATGAGATCTACCAGACCGGTGATGTCATTTTAGTGGAGTACAGCTACGGTAAAGACGGCAGGCCCCGCAATGGGCTAACACGAGGGCATTACCGGCTGCGCCTTGAGATTGCCCTGATCACATTGTTTGGTTGTTTGCTTTTGCTGGTGGCGGGCAAGACCGGTCTCAAAGCCATGCTTTCATTTGTTTTTGTGGCCGTGGTGCTGTGGAAACTTTATTTTCCTTTGTTGCTTTTAGGGTATCCACCCCTGTCAACCGGGGTTGGGATCGTGGCGTTGCTCACAGCGGTGATCACCCTGAGCGTGGGCGGGTTCAACCGGCGGGGGGTGGCTACCTTTGCCGGTTCCATGATGGGGGTGTTGTTTACCTGCGGCCTGGCGATCTGGTTTACTTGGGCCTTTCATCTTCATGGCGCAGTAAGGCCTTTTGCCGAGACCCTTCTCTATTCGGGGCACTATAATTTGAACCTGACCCATATTTTTATTGCCAGTGTGTTCATCGCCTCCTCCGGAGCGGTCATGGATCTGGCCATGGATATTGCGGCCAGTATGGGGGAACTGAAACACAAACATCCCGATATCGGTTTTCTGGAGCATGTGCGCTCAGGTCTGCGGGTGGGAAGGGCCGTCATCGGCACCATGACCACCACCCTGCTTCTGGCCTATACAAGCAGTCACATTGCCATGTTTCTGCTGTTCATCGACAAGGGACTGCCTGCGGCCAACCTTTTAAACGCGCCTTTTGTGGCAGCGGAAATTTTAAATATTCTGGTGGGCAGTTTTGGGCTCGTCACTGTGGCGCCTTTTACGGTTCTGGTGTCCGGCCTGCTTTTCAGGGGCAAAACGGCCGTCCCGGGAACGGCTTGTCCGGATTGATAGGGCAGGCGTTGGCTCCGGCAGGATGATTTTTTAAACTGGTTTTTTCCCGGCAGAACGGTTCCCGTGTCGTTTGTTCTCTATTCAATATAATTCCATTCTTTAAGCCGCTTATACGCATGCTGGCTGTACTTATTTGACCCATAATTAATCGCTTTGATGTAGGCCGCATATTCCCGGGCTGCCGCCTCTTTTCTGCCTGCCATGTCAAGGGCGTAGCCCTGGTAAAATGTCGTTTGGGGATTTCCCGGCAGCAGTCTGCTGGATGCAGAAAAATCATTATAGGCCTGCATGGGTTTCTTTAAAGCCAGATTGGAAAGCCCTGAAATATAATGTCCCTGGTTTTCCAAGGGAAACAGCTGCTTGGCAAGCCCGGCATGGTATGCGGCGTCCTGATTCTTTTTTTGGATCAGCAGGCACTTGGCTGTCATCACCTGGGCCGTATAATCATTGTCTTTTAATCTGAGTGCAGACATCAGCGCATTCTCGGCCTGGTCATACTGTTCCTTGGCCATGAACTTATCTGCTTCCTGGAGTTTGGAAATCATCTTTTTCAACGACCTTAAATTCGCTGTGTGATCCATATACCGCTCGCGGTACAGGCTCAGCGAGTGGGTGCCCCGGTATATTCCGCTGTCCCTCTCCCTGGCAGAGTCCAGTCGCTCCCGGCTCATGGGATGGGTGGCAAACAGCATCTGCGTTGAACTGGTTTTTGTGGTATTCATTTCGTTGAGCATTTCCATAAGGCCGGTAAACCCTTTGGAGTTGTGTCCGGATTGGGTCATGTACTGGTGCCCTAAGGCATCAGCCTCACGTTCGTTATCCCGTGAGTATTTGGAAAGGAACAGCCCCTGTCCCAGGCCCCCAAGCTTCTGGGTCCAATCACCCAGTCCCGCACCCTGGGTCTCTGCTGCCACTGAAAGACCTGCCAGAAGAATGGACGAAATCTGTCCTTTGGATTGCTGTTCGGCTGTATGCCGTGCATTGATATGCCCCAGTTCGTGCCCCAGAAGTGAGGCCAGCTCCGCCTCATTATCAAGCTCCAGTAAAATCCCCCGGGTCACGGCGATGGATCCGCCGGGGAAGGCATAGGCATTTATATAGGTGGCATTGACCACCTGAAAATTATAGGGCATGTCGGGCCGGTGTACCTGGGGGAGCATGGATTTGCCCACGCCCGAAATATACTGGTTCAGTTCTTTATCCTGGGTTACACCGTAGTCCGAAGAAAATTGAAAGGGCGAATGTTGTTTATCCAGGGATATTTCCTGATCCCGGCTCATGAGCATCAACTGTTTTTGTCCTGTGACCGGATCAGTGGTACACCCCTGGAAAAGTCCGGCTCCTGCAAGGGTTACGGCCGCTGCTGTGCAGCTGTGCAAAAAGTCGCGTCGGGTCATTCCCGTGCTTTCAATCTGTTCCATAATCCTCCTGTTATGTCGACATTATTAAATTTTGCTTAAGGTTTTACGCATCCGGGTTTTTGGATGCAACCCGGATACCTTTTCAAAGAACTATACAGGATTTAGCAAAATGAACCTGCTAAAGCAATCTTATATCCCAAACCTGAAGGATTGGGTTTTACCGCCTAAATGCCAAACTATAATTTATCGGCCACCTCATCCTATTAACTGGTTGATTTCAAATATTGGCAGACAAACCGCAAGGATGATAAATCCGATCACCACGCCCATGATAAGAATGATCAACGGCTCGATGATTGAGGTGGCTGCTGTTATCGCGGTCTGAACATTTCTTTCAAACAGTTCTGCTGATTTTTCCAGCATTTTTTCCATTTCACCGCTTTTTTCTCCCACCTTGATCATCTGGGCCGCAAGATCGGGAAAGGCTGAATTTTTTTCCAGAACAGAACCAAGACTGCCGCCTTGTTCCACTGTCTGGGCACATTTTTCGATCAGCTCGGCAATCACCCGGTTGCCGGAAATGGTTCTGGTAATGCCCAGGGCTGTTAAAAGCGGGACCCCGTTGTCAAGCAAAGACCCTAATGTCCTGGAAAACCGGGATGCAATAAGCTGTCTGGTCAGGTTGCCGGAAACCGGCAGGGATAAAATGATCCGGTCCAGGATGCGCCCTCCCTTCTCGGTTTTTCGGATGCCATACAAGCATAATAGGGCGAAAAACGGTGCAGGAATGATCAGCCACCACCACGCTTTTACCATGCCGCTGATACCAAGAAGCATCTGGGTGGGCATGGGCAGGTCATGGTTCATATCCGTAAAGATTTTTGTAATATTGGGGACAATAAAGGTCAAAAGAAACACAAGTACAAGAAAGCCAATGACCGCCATGAATACGGGATAGGCAAGAGAGGCTTGGATCTTCTTTTTTGTCTCCTCTCTTTTCTCACTGAAATCGGCCAGCCGTTCCAGCACAACCTCTAAGGTGCCGGAGGCTTCGCCTGCTTTGACCATGTTTATGTATACCGCAGAAAAGACCTGGGGGTGGGCGCCTAGCGCATCGGCAAAGCTGTTGCCCTCTTCAATGGCGTCCTTCACCCTGGACAGGACGCGCTTAAACGCCTTGGTTCTGGCCTGGGGCACCAGGGTGGCAACGGCTTTGAGCAAGGGAAATCCCGCTGTAAGAAGCGTGGCCAGCTGGCGTGTGATCATGCTGATTTCCGAAGATTTTACAGAAGAGAAAAAGGACGGCAGGATAACGTTTTTTTCCCTGGATGCCTCTTTTTTCGTTTTAATACGGCCGGCGCCTGATTCAATCCGCTGAATTGAGATGGGGAAAATGCCTTTTTGTTTCAAATCATCCTGGGCGGTATCAGGATTTTCAGCATCTATAATGCCTGATTTTTTTCTGCCGGAGGCAGTCAGCCCGTTATATTCGAAAACAGCCATATAAAATACTATCCTTTATATCCCGGCCAGGCGTTGATCATACATGGTGCCCGCCCTGCCGTCGATCCGACATCCGTCTCTCCGGTATTGCCGCCAGTCGTTGATCATACATGGAGCCCACGCCATATTCATCCCTGCGCATGAATTTTTCCACAGCAGGGCCTATCAGCTGCATTTCCGGGTTTTCTCTTTGGACCTCCTGGGCAATGTGCATTTCCTTGGTGCAGCCGGTGGAGTAGGTGGCATCCTTTCCGATCCATTCGGGCGGTACCTTCTGTTCCATGAGTTCAAAACTTTGGGCAATGTCCTCGGAGGTCTGGAAACGCCAGATATCAATGTATCCGCTTCGTTGAACAATTTCCCACATATACATCAGATCATCGGCATCCATTCCCGGTTCATAATATAATGAGGGGTTAATAATAAACAGGTTGGCGGACTGATTTTGTAAATGTTCAATAAAACGGCTCATTATCTTTATTGCCACATCAATTTTGCCGGGGATGGAACCGATGATGCCCGAGTAGAACATGACGGTCATGTTTTTATTTTTGGCCTGCTTCATTTTAGAAATAATTTTATCGGCTTTTTCTTCAAGATCCGTGTGGCTGAAATTGATACAATCCGGATGTCTGGGTTTAAAGACAATGTCCAGTCTGTTGTCTGCTGCGCATATATTGATTACATCCCTGGTAAACCTGAAATGGGTTTTGATCATTCGATTTTTTTGTTTCGGCCCTCTTGTTACCACGCAGTCCACCTCCTTGAAAACCCGTGAAAAGGTCGTAGAGACCAACAGAAGATTCAGTGCTTCCTGGGTACCGTCGGATATGACATACAGATGTTCATCCTGTTTCAGACGCTGGACCAGTTTGTTTTTGCTGATGGTTTTGTCGTGGATGAAATGGGCCCGCTCCAGAGCCCTGGCAAGGACCGGGTCTGTGCGGGTATCGTGCAGGCAGACCTTTTTAAAAAACGGTTCTTCCTTGACCACAAGGATCACCACATGGCCAATGTTTGCAAGGAATTGGGCAATGGCAATGTCGGCCACCACATCCCCGGATTCGTCGGTCAACCACAGAAATTTTGATTTTGGCCTATTTATCAGTTCAAGAAGATGTTTCATGCCGTTGCCGGTAATTTTGGCATTCAACAGCATTTTTATGGCCGAAGTCGAGGGTATCCAGAAATTGTCATCCTTCCATAGGGCCGAGGCCGTCAAAAGGGAGAGCCGCCGTGTGAACTCTATCTCAATAATTTTTACCTTAATCTGTTCAAGGGTCAACCCCTTCATGGTATCAATGGCACCGTCAACTTCGTTTAAGGCTTTTTTGAAGGACTCCGAGGCCATGAATTTTTGTGCCCTGGCGTTTTCCCTTTTTTTTTGGCTTGCATAGGGGTCTTCGATATGGGTACGGTTTAAGAAAATTTTATACAGGCGTTTTTCAAGCCGGGAGGGTATGAGCAAGCGGCTTTGAATTTCGTTATCATATTTTATTTGTATCAGGCTGGATAAGAATGCACGGTCATATTCTGAATCAATGAACTCTTTGATAATGGCAAAAATTTTGTCAAGCACCTCGCGGTAGCGGTTGGACAGAAACCTTGGCCTTTTCCGGGACATAATTGCAGTAAACATGGCATCGGAACAGGGATAGAACCGTTCATTATTTTCCGGGTACACCATGAATTCCACCTGCTCCCGGGATCCGACTGTTGTGGGATAGGCAAATGGATCAATATGATTTTCAAGAAAAAACGCCGTAAACCATGCTTTTTGGTCCGGCTCCGTATTGTCGGGGTTAGGTTCAGCTTCATAGGATGCCATTTTTTCTCCTTGGCTTTTACAAAGACAGATCAATGAACAATACACTCCATCGTTGCACCGTTGGGGTAAAGAATCCAGCACTCACAAGGCCTTTCTTGGCCGCTTTGATCCTTGGGTCAGCGAAAGGGATATTATCATGCCCGATTCGGTTTTTCAAACCAAGTATCAGCTGTCAAATAGACACGAATGTCCCGGCAGGCTTTCCCGAAGGGCTTGACCAGGATTGGGCACCGGGGTATGGTTGAATCTACTTAAAATTAAAAAACTTATTGCGATGCTTGGGACACTTGTTTACAAAACGGCTTGGATTAAATTGAAACTTACATATATCAAAGGGGGGGGGCAAGAGATTGGATTTAAACATCGCCATCAAAGTTCAGGGACTTGCCAAAAGCTTTGGCGACGTTCAGGCTGTGGCTGCGGTCGATTTTGAGGTGGCTTCCGGGGAGCTGTTCGGATTTCTGGGGCCAAACGGCGCGGGAAAGACCACGACCATTAACATGCTTACAGGACTGGCCCGCCCTGATACCGGAAGCATTTACATCGGCGGCATTGACTGCACCAAGACGCCGCGAGGCGCTCAACATTTAATTGGCGTGGTTCCCGATGAAAGCAATCTGTATCCGGAGTTATCTGGTTTTGACAATCTTAATTTTTGTGCGGCCTTATATGGCATGGGCAAAACCGAACGCCAAGCAAGGGCAAAAGAACTGCTGGAGGATTTTGGCCTTGCCATGGCTGCTGGACGCAAGTTTGGCGGCTATTCCAGAGGGATGAAAAGACGGCTGACCATTGCTGCCGGCATTATTCATAGGCCGAAAATTCTATTTCTGGACGAACCCACCACTGGTATTGATGTGAACAGTGCCAGGCAGTTGCGTCGACTCATCTTCGATTTACACCGGAACGGGACGACCATCTTTCTGACCACCCATTATATCGAGGAGGCAGAGCGGTTATGTGACCGAATTGCTTTCATTATGTCGGGCCGGGTTGTTCGGGTTGACACGGTTTCCAATCTCATTCAGCCTGTCCTGGAAAAACATGTGGTGCAAATCACCTGCGTAAACGCTTCCAACGATTTGCAGGATCAACTGGCGGCAGAATTCCCCAAGATGAGTTTCAGCAGCCGGCAACCGGGGGTAATCCAGGTGGAATCCGATCTATCCGTCAGCGTCGGACCGCTGATTCGCTTTCTTGAAGATCACGGGGCCGAGGTGATGGAAGCGAAGAGAATCAGGCCAAGCCTTGAGGACATATTTATCAGGATCACTGGAATCGATACGGATGTCATGCGCAAAGAGAAAGAAAAATTTGGAGGAAAACAATGAAACGCTGGATCGCTTTTTGGAACATATTGATCAAGGATTTCCGCACCTACTATCTGAAACCGCCCAATATCAGCTGGGGGCTTATGTTTCCCCTGGCCTGGACCGGCATGTTTTTCATCAAATCCGGTAAGGGGTTGGAGAGTGTTTCGTCGATACTGCCGGGTGTAATCGCCTTGTCCATTCTGTTTGGCACGACATCTCTGCTCTCGGTGACAGTGACATTTGAGAAGAAAAACCGCTCCTTTGAACGGCTGCTGCTGGCCCCCATCCCTCTTGAATTATTGATGCTGGCCAAGACCAGCGGTGCAATTGTGTTTGGGGTGGGCAACGCTTTTGTCCCTGTACTCATGGCGACATTCATAGTCAACCTGGACCATATAAACTGGTTAGTGTTTGTCCCCGCGGTTGTGCTGATTTCAATGGTTTCGACCTTTTTAGGGCTGTTCATAGCAGTGGCGGTCAGTGAGGTGTTCGAGGCGCAGACCTTTTCTAACTTTTTTCGCTTTCCCATGATTTTTTTATGCGGGTTGTTTTTTCCGATCAGTGCGCTGCCGGTTTTTTTAAAACCATTTGCCTACATACTCCCCCTGACCTATGGCGCGGACATGCTTCATGGGGCCATCCACAAAGGGAATATTATGTCCTTTCCCATTGATCTGGCCATCCTTACTGCGTTTTGCGTTGTTTTGTTCATGGTGAGCCTGCACAATATCAGGCGGCGCTGGATTGCCTGATTGCCCGGACAGGTAGGTAATCAGAACTTTGGATGACATGATACAAATAGGTAATACCGGAGCCGAAAGTGCTTGAAAAATAGAGAGGCCGACTTTGTGGGAAAAATTAGTTAGATTTCATCGGTAAAAAGGCATTCTTGATAAACCGCCTCCAAACCTGTTCCTGGTATGGGGCGGATAGAGAAAAAAGCTAAAAATTGAGTGATGCCAGCTTTTCGCCGGATAGCGTCATCAGGCTTACACTGTTGCTGTCAATGACGGCGAAGGTGGGCATACCGTTTCTGGGAACGGCAATGGAGCCTGGATTCAGATGGATGTAATTTTGAGTTTTTTCAAGCTGGGGCAGGTGGGTGTGTCCCTGAATAATGATATCCGTGCCTTGGGGAATCATCAGGGTATCCTTATGTCCGTGATGCATGAAAATGGTTTTATCAAAGGCCTTAAAGCTCAGTTCATGGGAAAATCCTTTGAAGAATCCTTCCACGTCACAATTGCCGTAAATACAAAAAAGTTTAAAATCCAGATCGGCAATCGTTGACCGGATCTGATCCGGGGCAAAATCAGGGTCATTATAGTTGCCATACCTTGTATCAAACAAGTCCCCTGCAATGGCAACGGCATCACCACGGCCGGCTAAGGCTTTGATCGTCAGCCAGGCAGATAAATAGCCGTGAAGATCCGAAAATACTAAAAGTCGTTCCATGGTATCATGCCGCGCCTTCAATCTTTTCCATGGCTGCAATGCGCTGCGCCAGTGGCGGATGTGAATAATTTAAAAATACATAAAAGGGGTGCGGGGTAAGGTTGGCAAGATTATCGGCGCTGAGTTTTTTTAAAGCCGTTATCAAGTCCCCGGCTTTTTTTGTTGTCAAGGCGGCAAAGCGGTCTGCTGCGTACTCATCCTTTCTTGAGAAGAACTGCATGATAATGGAGATGACCAGGTCAACCGGGGAAAAAAGAATACTGAAAAAAACAAGACCCGTATATATGGACGGCGTATCCACATAAAATGCCGTGAAAAGGCTTTTCTGGGTGATGAATAAAGACAGAAGGTAAAAAATAACCCCCATCTGAAGGATGCCGAAAATCAGGCGACGCTGGATGTGTTTTTTTTTAAAATGTCCCATTTCATGGGCAAGTACGGTTAGAAGTTCATCCGGGGTGTGGGCGTTGATCAGGGTGTCAAACAGCACAATGCGTTTGTTTTTTCCAAAGCCTGTAAAAAATGCATTGGACTTGGTGCTGCGTTTGGAACCGTCCATGACAAAGATCTGGGTCAATGGAAAATCAATGCTTTTGGCATAGGCAAAAAGTTTGTTCTTTAATTCACCGTCTTCAAGGGGGGTAAATTTATTGAACAAGGGCATGATCCATGTGGGAACAATGTATTGAACCGCCAGGATAAAAGTTGTGGTCACACCCCAGCAGATTATCCAGGCCCATGGACCCGAGCTTTCGAAAAACCAGAATATGGCCGACAGCAAAGGGATGCCCAGGACCATAGATAAGATCATGGATTTTATCAGATCCAGAACAAAAAGCTTTGGTGTGGTTTTATTAAAACCGAAATTTTCTTCAATGACAAATGTGGAATAGATGGAGAAGGGCAGGGATATAATGAATTTGCATCCTGCAAGAATACCGATGAATAAAAGTCCGCAGCCAATGGAAGACCATCCGGTTTCCCGGACAAAATTGTCCAGGACGCCGAATCCGCCTATAAACCAGAAGGCTAAAAGAATACCAAGATCAACGGTCGACGTGATCGTACCCAATCGGGTAGTGGCCCTAAGGTACTGCTGGGACCGTTCATACCGTTTGGGGTCATAAACATCTGAAAATTTTTCAGGCAGATGCGTTGTAAGTCTGCCGATATTCAGACGATCAGCCACAAAATTCATTGTGAAATCAACAATGAGTGTAACAAGAATAATGTTGGTGATCGTCTGGTCAGATAAAAACATCGTTCTATTGGGCGTCTGAATTAATCAAATCCCGAAGTTTTCCGGAACATTTAAATGTGACAACCCGTCTGGCCGGAAGGGTCATCTCCTCATCCGTTGCAGGGTTGCGCCCCTTTCTTGCTTTTTTTTCATTTACACAGAATTTGCCGAAACCTGAAATCATAATATCCTCACCACCTGAAATGGTCTCTTTTATGATTTCAAGAAATTCTTCCATGATATCATAGGCAACGGTTCTTGACAGGTTCAGTTCGTTTTGTATCTTTTCTGCAATAATAGTTTTGGTCAGTGCCATAATAACTATTTACTCCTGCTCCACATAAAGGTTGCTTCTTGAAAGATTAATAAAAACAGGTTGGTAAAATACTTTAAATTCTTCAGGATTGTCAAGATAAGGATGATTTGTTATTGTATTTTATTGCAAAATCAACATAATTATTTATTCATCATGGAGAGGAAATGAAACAGGTTTTATCCATCACGCCCATAGACGGACGTTATGCCCGTCTTACCGGTGTTCTTTCAAATATTTTCAGTGAATCCGGGCTGATTCATCATAGGATTCACGTTGAACTTAAATGGCTGAAATTTTTGATAACGGATTTAAAGGTCCACGAGGTTGTACACGGTGACAAATCCTTGGATTTATCAGGGCTGGATGTTTTGATAAATGATTTTAATGAGGATTATGCGCTCAGGGTCAAGGAGATCGAGTCCTGGACCAACCACGATGTTAAGGCCGTGGAATATTTTATTAAGGAAAAACTGGATGCGGCAGGGCTCTCCCCAATACGGGAATGGGTACATTTTGCATGCACTTCCGAAGATATCAATAATACGGCATACGGATTGATGCTTAAAAAAGGCAAGGACATGGTGGTGGACCTGCTTAAAACCTTGGTGGCAGAGATTGAGAAAAAAGCCCTGGTTTATAAAAGCATTCCAATGATGTCCCGCACCCACGGGCAACCTGCTACCCCCACCACCCCGGGAAAAGAGTTTATCAATTTTGCCTGGCGCTTGAACCAGGAAATAGAGGTGCTGGAAAGCACTGTAATCCAGGCAAAAATAAACGGAGCTACGGGCAATTATAACGCCCATCTGTTTGCGTTTCCCGAAATTGACTGGATGGCCGCGTCTGAACGGTTTATTCGGGATTATTTAGCTCTTGAGCCCATTTTATTCACGACCCAGATAAATCCAAATACGGCCCTGTCCAGGGTGCTTCATGCCATGGTCCGGATTGCGGCGGTGATGATTGATTTTGACCGTGACATGTGGGGGTATATCAGTTTCGGATATTTCAAACAGCGGGTGAATGAGGGGGAAACCGGATCATCCACAATGCCTCATAAAGTCAATCCCATTGATTTTGAGAACAGTGAGGGCAATATGGGTCTTGCGATTTCCATGATGGAGCATCTGGCGGTTAAACTACAGAAATCCAGGTTCCAAAGGGATTTGAGCGACAGCACCGTGCTACGCAGCCTTGGCACAGTGTTCGGGTATTTTACCATTGGGATAAAAAATGCCATAAAGGGCCTGTCAAAAGTGGATTTAAATCAGGAGGTGCTTGACAAGGATCTTAATGACAACCCGGAACTTCTGGCTGAACCATTTCAAACCGTTATGCGGGTATATGGCGAGGATAATCCATATGAACGGCTCAAAGAGTTGACCCGGGGCAGGAAAATTCAGAAAGCGGATTTGGTCCGGTTTGTGGATGGACTTGAAAAGGTGCCGCCCGAAGTTAAAGAACGCATGAGGGCGCTTTCTCCCCAGACATACCTGGGACTGGCCGAATCCCTGGTGGATCTGTATTTCAAAGACAAATCAAAAAATGATAAGTGAACAACAAGGGCAGATGCTGCTGAAGATGGCACGCATCAGCATTGCCGAAAAACTTGGCCTTTCTGTGGATAAAAGTCAAATTGATTTAAATCAATCCTTTCTGGAGATAAAACAGGGTCTGTTTGTGACCCTGCATAAAAACGGAGCTTTAAGAGGATGTATTGGTGTAATAGAAGCGGTTGAGCCCCTGAAAACAGGGGTTGCGGAAACCGCAAGGCTGGCTGCTTTCAAAGATTCGCGTTTTGCACCTCTTGCCAGAGATGAGTTTGATCAGGTGGATCTGGAGATCAGTCTTTTGTCTCCGCCTGAAAAATTTGAATACAGTAAGGCAAAAGAGTTAATCCAAAGACTTGTGCCGTTCAAGGATGGCGTTATTATTAAAAAAGGAAGCAGCCAGGCGACTTTTCTTCCCCAGGTCTGGGAACAATTGCCTGACACGGCTTCCTTTTTATCCCAGCTATGCACCAAAGCCGGGCTTGATGCCGATGAATGGACCAAAGGCAGCCTGACCGTCCATACTTACAGGGTTCATTTGTTTTGTGAAAAAAAATGATGCCACACAGGGTTCAAAAAAAAATTTATGCGTATAGATCAGGAATTACTGGAAGTCATTTTATCCATCAAAAACAAGGATGAATTGGACTCTTTTTTTGAAGAACTTTTTACACAGGCCGAGCTTTCGGACCTTTCTTTGCGCTGGAAGCTATTGAAAGATCTGCATGCGGGTATGACCCAGCGGAAAATTGCTGAAAAATACGGCATCAGCCTGTGTAAAATAACAAGGGGATCAAAGGTGCTGAAAAAAAATGGTTCTGTTGCACTTAAAGTGCTGGATTCAATGAATTGACAAGCTCCAGCGCCAGCTCGGACCACAGCTCCAGGTTCAGTTGGGAAAGCTTTTGTGTTGTATGCCAGGTAAAGCTGTGTAATTCATCTCCAGGCAGATAGCCTTCTGGGTTTTGTGTTCTGATCAGGAATACCGCCCCCATGTGAACGCTGCCTACCGGTGTGATATCTTCACTGATAATACCTATGAATTCAATGGAATCGCCGGAAACCCGCCGGGTCAGTTCCTCATCCAGTTCCCTTTGCATACCGTTTTTTAAAATGCTTTCAAAACCGTCTGCCCCCATGGCGGTGTCTTCCGGATTGATATGGCCGCCGATCCCGATGGACCAAAGGTCATGGAGCCGTTTTTCACTGCCCTGTCTGCTGTAAGCCGCGGTCATGCCGCCATCGGCTGTCTGCAAAAGAATATACGGGATGATCTGTTTTTTTAGCTTGTCCTCCTCGGCAATGCCTCGGCGGACAAAGGAAAATTTAGCTTTGGTGCATGTGTCGGCAAATGTGGCAAAATCCATTGGAAGGACGGTCCTTTGGGTTACCCAGGATGCAGGAAGTGTTTTACGGTCAATGCATAAAACCTGTTCTTTGTTTTTGTTCATCATTCTTTTCCAAGTCTGTATTAATAATGGACCGGTTGTAGCATAAATGTTTTCTAAGGCATACCTTCAGTGGATCCCATGGCCTTTTTTTTATGTGTGTGGTAAGTGAAATTTGTATTTAATGGGCGATTGAGGAGAATATAATGAGCTATATTTCTAAAAAAGATATTGCCAAGCTCGTGGGTATAGTCCTGTTTGACCTGACAGCGACACCCGCAGTCTGTAAATTTGTCCTGAAAAATGATTTAGGCGTGCGTAAAGTTTGATTTTTTTAAGGGTGGAGCGGGAAACGGGATTTGAACCCGCGACTTCGACCTTGGCAAGGTCGCACTCTACCACTGAGTTATTCCCGCTTACAGTTGAAAGGCGAACTACTTTTATAAAAAAATATGCGCCTTGTCAAGCAAATATTTAGCAACTATTCATAAAATTCGGATATACAGATGGAGACGGTCAAATGACTTTGGGAAATACACTGGTCACTGGTGGCGGCGGTTTTCTGGGTAAAGCATTGGTCAGAAAATTAGTGGATAAAGGAGAGACTGTTTTTTCGTTTTCCCGGTCCCGGTATTCGGAGCTCGATAAACTGGGCGTTTCCCAGATTCAGGGGGATCTGACAGATGCCGGTGCTGTGGCCAATGCCTTAAAAGGCATGGATACGGTGTTTCATACTGCGGCAAAACCCGGCATCTGGGGTGATTATGATGAGTATTTTCGTATTAATGTAACCGGAACCGTGCATGTCATTGACGCCTGCATGAAAAATAAGGTTGGGCAGCTGATTCACACCAGTTCGCCTTCGGTGGTATTTGATGACAAAGATATGCACGGGGCCAATGAGTTTGTCCCCTATCCGGACAAATATCTGGCACCCTATCCTGAAACCAAGGCGCTGGCGGAAAAAGAGGTGATTAAGGCAGCGGGGAAGGGGCTTTCTGTAATCATTCTTCGGCCCCATTTGATTTGGGGGCCGGAAGATAATCACCTGCTGCCGGGTATTATCAGCCGGGCATCACGGCTGAAGATTATTGGTCCGGATAATGATCTTGTGGACACCATTTATGTGGATAATGCGGCCGATGCTCACATCCTGGCCGCTGAAAAGTTGTCCCAAAACCCTGATCTGTCAGGAAACATATATTTTATCAGCCAGGATGCGCCCATATCCAAATGGACCCTTGCCAATGCTTTTCTGGCCGCCGCAGGTTTGCCGCCCATTAAAGGGCATGTGTCCGGGAGTACGGCTTATGCGGTCGGGTGGCTCTTTGAGTTGATTTACCGAACCCTTGGTATTAAAAGGGACCCGCCCATGACCCGGTTTGCTGCCAAGGAGCTTGCTACCTCCCACTGGTTCGATATCAGCCGGGCAAAAAATGACCTGGATTATGTGCCAAAGATTTCCACCCGGGAGGGTTTAAAACGCTTGGAGGCATGGTTGAGACCGGAATGAAGTCGATGACATCTTTTTCATTTTCGTTCCCGCAATTTCGAGCCAAGGCACTTCGGGTGCTTTATAAGGCGGCCAAGGGGTATCAACGGGACAGTTGTGCGTTGCGGGCATCTGCTTTGAGTCTGTACACCCTTTTCAGTATTGTGCCGGTCATGGCCATGGCCTTTGGTGTTGCCAAAGGCTTCGGGTTTCAACACTTCCTTGAGGCAGAGGTGATTTCTTTGTTTCAAGGACGTGAAGAGATTGTCCAAAGTATCCTGGTTTTCACAAACAATTTGCTGGAGAAAACCCAGGGCGGGCTCATGGCCGTGCTTGGTGTTCTACTTCTTTTATACTCCCTGATTAAACTGATGTTTCATATCGAAGGTACATTCAACCGTATCTGGTGGGTCAGGGACGGCAGGCCTTTGATCAGAAAACTCACTGATTATCTGAGCATTGCCCTGGCAGCATGGCTTTTGGGTATTTTCTCCGGATCCGTAAACTTGTTTATGATTCCCCACCTGGAGTCTTTCTGGGCCTATCTTGGCGTTCCCATTGATATTAAAGGCATTATTTCCTTTTTTCTCAGTGTGGTGCCCTATGTGGTCACCTGTTCGCTGTTCATGTTTTTTTATGTGATTATGCCCCATAAAAAGGTAAATTTCAGAGCAGCAGCAGCAGGCGCTGTGTTTGCAGGCACCCTGTTTCAAATTATCCAGACCGCCTTTTTAAAGTTTCAGGTTTTTGTTACGACCTACAATGCCATCTATGGCAGTTTTGCCGCGTTGCCCATGTTTTTGATCTGGCTGCAGATTTCCTGGGGAGTACTGCTTTACGGGGCAGAAATCGCTTTTGAGTGGGAAAATATCGAAAATGCAAGAACCCCGGACCTGAGTTTGAATGCCATGAGCATTCGGGCCAGAAAACTTGCCATGCTTGAGATTGTCAAAGGATGTGTGCTGCGCTTTGCAGAAAAAAAGCCCCCTGCTACGGATACCCGCATTGCAAGTGAACTGAACCTGCCCTTAACCATTGTACATTATCTTCTGAGGGTTCTAATAGATGCAGGTGTACTGTATTCAGTTAATCTTGAAGGCAATACAGCCGGATACACCCCGGCCATGGATATTGAGTGTATGAGTATCATGGATGTGCTTTGTGCCGTAGAGCATCAGGGGGATCCAAAGGCGTATACGGCAAGTACTCTGTTGGCACAGTCCTTAGAGGAGAGCCTGGAGAGGTTTGACAAAGCAGCTCGGGCATGTACGGGGGAGCGGTTGATTAAAGATATTTAAAAACAGATCAGTTAACGGCTGTGGTGATTTTGAAAAATTCCTTGATCTGCGGTTCTTGGGTCTTTAGCAGCTCTATGATCTTCATCATTGCAGATTCATTAATGCCGATTTTTTGGGGCGCATTTTTGATGGTAACAGGAACCGGATTGCCGGAATGTCCCAGTTGGGCTTTTTGTGTAAGATAATCTGCAAGATTGATGATCAGTGCATGATGCCGATATTTAACCGGCGCCGATTCCGGGGCATGATGAAACCTGCAGGGCAGAATAATGGATGCAGGAAAATTCCACCGTGTCATCAAAAGGGCGGATAATGCTGCATGGTCCAGCTTGAACAGACTGTTTTCGCTGAAATAAAGGGGACGCCTGTTTTCGAGTGCGTACTGCCGGACTTCATTATATTCTTTTTTAAAATAGATCGAAAAAATGACCTTGCCCATATCATGGAGCAGGGCCGGGATAAAGATTTTTCCGGCAATGCCCGGATTGGTCTGCTTTGCTATCTGCTTTGAGGCCGTGGCCACGCCGATGCCGTGCATCCACAATGCTTTCATGTCAAGGCTGAGGCCTGAAATTTCCGATACGCTGGATAAGATTCCCATGCCTAGGGCAATACCGATGATTTCATCAAACCCGATAACGGAAATGGCCCGTTTAAGGGTATCGACTTTATTTTTCTGTGCATAATACATGGAATTTGCAAGCTTGAGCAGCTTATTGGTCATGCCTAGGTCATATGAAATGAGTGCAGCTAAGGCTTCAGTGGTGGTTTTTTCGTCAGAAGCGGCCCGGATCAGGTTATGTATAACAGCCGGGAGTGCGGGTAAATCGCTTTCCCTTTTTTGAACCATTTCAAGAATGCGTTCTTTTATTTTCATTAAATGCAGATTGTCTGTGCTGTTCAATGAAATCGGGTGATGTTAATGCTTCCGTTGGCTGTCATGTCGTCAATTTTTTTTCGTAAATAACGTTTAAAGGTGTTTCGAGTGGGGGGCCATAACAGCAAAAGACCTGCCGTGTCCGTTAAAAGCCCGGGCGTAATGAGCAATAATCCGGCAATGAGGATGATAAAGGCATCTAACAGTTCTTCGGCCGGCATACGTCCCTGGTTTAAATTCTGACGCACCTTTATCATGGTGTTCAATCCTTCCATTCGGGCAAGATAGGCGCCGATGAAGCCGGTTACAATGACCAGTATTACGGTGTTTAACCCGCCTATAATACCCCCAAGATGGATAAGGATATATAATTCAGCCACAGGGATAAGGGTAAAACATAAAAACAGTCTGAACAGCATAGAATACTCCTAACTTAATTCATATCTTAACGAATAATGGCTATGAACCCGCAGTTGTCAAGGCAGAACAATCCATTGCTCATACGGCATCAGGAATATGACTTGGGGGTGAAATTGTTTTGATTTGGGGGAAAAGATGTCGTCCGGAGCGCCACAGGCCGTCCGATACTTTTTGATCAACACCGTGGTTTAACATGTCAAGAAACAGATCTCTGCTTATCTCCTGGGCCCCCATGCGAAGCAGATGGCCGGAGGTAACCTGGCAATCAATCATCCCAAACCCCTGTTTGTCAAGTTCCTGGGCCAGGGCCACAAGCGCAACCTTGGAGGCATTGGATACAAGGGAAAACATGGATTCTCCGAAAAACGCTTTCCCCAGGCTGACCCCGTACAGGCCTCCGGCCAGCTGGTCGCCCTGCCAGGCTTCCACGGAGTGGGCGAGCCCCATTTTGTGCAACGTGATATAGGCATCAATCATCTCATCGACCAGCCAGGTGCCTTCGGGTTTGTCTTGCCTGGGTTGTGAACAGGCAACAATAGTTTGTTCGAACGCGGTGTTGATCCTAATGGAAAAACACGCCTTTCGAATGGTTTTTTTCAAGCTTTTTGACATCCTGATTCTGGAAGGAAAAAGCACCGTCCGGGGATCAGGGGACCACCAGAGAACGGGTTCACTATTGGAAAACCATGGGAAAATACCGTTTCTATATGCCAGGATCAAACGCTTTGCGCAAAGATCCCCCCCAATACACAACAAACCATCGGACCGCGCCAGCCAGGCCGGCGGGAATTGACTTTTTTCAGATAATCTGAATAGGGGCATCAGACCGATTTGATATTAAATGTGAGTTCTCCGTTCTTTAGGCCTACGGAGATTTTGCCTCCTTTTTCAAGCTTGCCGAAAAGAATTTCATCGGTGAGCTTGTCTTTGATTTCGGTTTGGATAAGGCGGGCCAAAGGCCGGGCACCGAATTTGGGATCATAACCTTTTTTGGCCAGATGGGCCCGGGCGTCGGCTGAATAGCTTAAAGAAATCCCCTGGCCAGTGAGCATCTCTTTAAGCTCCTTCATGTTCTTGTCCACAATCAGCTCCATCACCTTCTCAGATAAATGGTTAAACTGAACAATACCGTCAAGGCGGTTTCGAAATTCCGGACTGAAGGTGTTTTTCACCGCTTTCATGCCCTGGGAGTCGGAATTGGCGTTTTGTGATCCAAACCCGATGCTGTTGATGCTCATTTCCCTGGCCCCGGCATTGGAGGTCATGATAATGATCACATTTCTGAAATCAGCGGATTTACCATTATTGTCAGTAAGTGTGGCATAATCCATGACCTGGAGAAGAATGTTGTAAAGGTCCATATGGGCCTTTTCAATTTCATCCAGAAGAAGCACACAATGGGGATGCTTGCGGATATTGTCGGTTAAAATGCCCCCCTGTTCAAATCCCACATATCCCGGAGGCGCACCAATGAGCCTGGATACGGCATGCTTTTCCATGTATTCGCTCATGTCAAAGCGTAAAAATTTAATGCCCATGTTGGCGGCCAGCTGTCTGGCCACCTCGGTTTTGCCGACCCCTGTGGGGCCCATGAAAAGAAAGGAACCAATGGGATGGTCCGGCGCTGCAAGTCCGGCCCGGGATCTTTTAATCGCCGTGGTCAGGGTTTCAATGGCATCGTCCTGGCCAAAAATAACGCTGAGCAGTTTGCCGGGCAAAGATTCCAGGGAAGACTTGTCTGCCGCAGTCATACTGGATACCGGCACCTTGGCTATTTTAGCCACGATTTTTTCAATATCCTTGGGGCTGACGGTTTTACGCCGGCCGTCAGCCGTAAGTTTTAAAAAGGCTCCAGCCTCGTCAATAACGTCAATTGCCTTGTCCGGTAAGAACCGGTCATTGATGTATTTATCTGACAGGTAGGCCGCAGCTTCAATGCTTTTATCCGGGTATTTCAAGCCATGGTGTTCCTCGTAGCAGGTTCGCAGGCCTTTAAGAATTTCAACCGTATCCTCAACGCTGGGCTCGGCCACTTCGATTTTTTCAAACCGTCGGGAAAAGGCCCGGTCTTTTTCAAAATGGTTTTTGTATTCTTCATAGGTGGTGGTGCCGATACACTTGATGTCGCCTGAGGATAACGCCGGTTTGAGGATGTTGGAAGCATCCATGGAGCCTGATGTGGTCGCCCCGGCACCCACAACCGTATGGATTTCATCAATCACCAGAAGCGCATTTTCCTTTTCTTCCAATGCGGAGATGACATCCTTGAGGCGTTGTTCAAAATCGCCCCTGTATTTGGTGCCGGCTAAAAGCGCGCCCATATCCAGGGAGTACAGTTCACAGTTTTTAAGCAGATCCGGCACGGTCTTATCGTTTATTTTCAATGCCAGGCCTTCTGCAATGGCTGTCTTTCCAACGCCGGGATCCCCCACGAGGATGGGGTTGTTTTTCCGCCGCCGGCAAAGTACCTGCATGACCCGTTCGGTTTCAAGCGCTCTGCCGATAAGGGGATCAATCTTATTGTCCTGGGCCCGTTTGATCAGATCGGAAGTGAATAAAGCCAGCGGATCTTTTTTCTTCTGACGCCTGGTTTTTGGGTCGGCCTGGTGGAAAAGCTGCTGGGGCTTGTCGCCATCAGGTGTCTCTTTTTTTTCTTTATCTCCATCGTGGGAGATGAGCCTGAGTACATCCAGCCGGGTAATCCCTTCAGATTCCAGATAAAAAGCGGCATGGGAATCCTTTTCCTGAAAAATGGATGCCAGGATATCTCCGAGATTTACCTCTGATTTTTCAGCGGATCTGGCATGATTGATGGCACGCTGAATCATCCGCTGGAAGCCGATGGTCTGCTGGAGTACATATTCTTCGCTGGTCTCTATTTTGGTCAGTTTTTCATCAAAGAATTTTTCAAGATCCTCTTTGATGTGCTCGGGGCTGCCACCACATTTTTCAATAGTTTCAAGGCCTGCTTCATGATTGACAATGGCGTAAAGAACATGTTCGACGCAGACATATTCATGTCTTCTTTTTTTAGCTTCCCGAACGGCAAATCCGAGTGCTGTGGATAGTTCTTTGCTGATCATATATTTACTCCTTTTCCATTGTACTTTTTAAGGGAAACCCTTTGCTGCTTGCCAGATTATGCACAGTCTGAACTTTTGTTTCCGCTATTTCCCGGGGATAAATACCGCACACGGCCTTTCCCTTATTATGTATATTAAGCATTATTTGTGTGGCTTTTTCAAGAGATTTTCCGAATACCCGGACCAGGATCTCCACCACAAAATCCATGGTTGTATAATCGTCATTGTGCAAAAGCACCTTATACATGGGCGGATGATCCTCACTTGTGTCATGGGATATTTTGGGTTGGGTTTTAGAATCAGTGGATGTCATACCTTAACCTTAGGTTCAATTGACCATTATTATTGCCCGCAGCATTTCTTATATTTTTTGCCGGAACCACAGGGGCAGGGGGTGTTTCTTTGGACCTTTTCAGATGAGCGCCTCACCGGCTGTTTGGGCGCGGATTCGTCAGAATGGGAAGAAAAGCTCAGGTCCTGCTGTTCTTCCTGTTTCATCTGCTCAACCTGAGTGGGAGAGGCGATCTGGATTTTAAACAGGATATCCACCACTTCCTTTTTGATCCGATTCATCAGGTCCTGGAACATATCAAACCCTTCTTTTTTATAGATACGTAAAGGATCCTGCTGGGCATATCCCCGAAGACCGATGCCTTCCTTTAGGTGGTCCATGTTCAAAAGATGCTCCTTCCATCGGGTGTCCACGGTCTGAAGGATAATAAACCGTTCAACGTGGCGTATGATTTCAGGGCCGTACATCTCTTCTCTTTTCCGGTATTGATCCAGGGCCGCATCAAATATAAATTGTCCCAGCTGATCGGCGGAAAAATTTTCCTGCACAGGTTCATCCAAGGATAAATCCATATTGAACTGCCCTTTGATCGCTGAAGAAAGTCCTTCCAGATCCCACTCCTTAAGTGCTGTTTTATCTACAACAAATCCTTCCACAAGGTCATAGGATACATCTTCCATCATATCGTGGGCTACTTGTTTGAGATCTTTGGATGCCAGTGCCTGGCGGCGCTGGCGGTAAATGATCTCACGCTGCTGGTTCATCACATCGTCATATTCAAGCAGGTGCTTTCTGATTTCAAAATTGTGTCCTTCCACCTTGGACTGGGCGTTTTCGATAGCTTTGGAAATAAATTTATGCTCAATGTGCTCGCCATCTTCAATGCCCAGTCGGTCCATGACGGCATGGATACGGTCTCCGCCAAAAATTCTGAGCAGATCGTCTTCCAGACTTAAATAAAACCGGGAACTTCCCGGATCTCCCTGGCGACCGGACCGCCCCCTCAACTGGTTGTCAATACGCCGGGATTCATGGCGGGATGTGCCGAGAATATGAAGGCCGCCAAGTTCTTTTACCCCTTCTCCCAGCTTGATGTCCGTACCACGCCCGGCCATGTTGGTGGAGATGGTCACAGCGCCTTTCTGGCCCGCATTTGCCACAATTTCCGCCTCTTCCTTGTGGTGCTTGGCATTAAGAACATTATGCGGAATCCCTTTTTTCTTGAGCTTTTCACTTAGGGATTCGGAGACATCAATGGAAATGGTACCCACCAGCACAGGCTGTCCTTTTTTATGCAGCCGGATAATCTCCTTGATGGCGGCATCGTATTTTTCCTTCTGGGTCTTGTAAATCAGGTCCGCCCGGTCGTCACGCACCATAGGCTTGTGGGTGGGAATGACCAGCACATCCAGATTATAAATTTTTTTAAATTCCTCTGCTTCCGTATCCGCTGTTCCGGTCATGCCCGACAGCTTGTCATACATCCTGAAGTAGTTCTGGAAGGTGATGGAAGCAAGGGTTTGGTTTTCATTCTCAATTTTAACCCCCTCTTTGGCCTCAAGGGCTTGGTGAAGACCTTCCGAGTAACGACGGCCACTCATAAGCCGGCCTGTAAATTCATCCACAATGACGACCTGACCGTTTTTTACAATGTAGTCTGTGTCTCGTTTGAAAATTACATGGGCCTTTAAAGCCTGATTAAGGTGGTGCAGGAGTTCAATATTGGCCGGATCATAAAGATTCTCCACATTGAGCAGCGCTTCACCCTTTGCAATGCCCTCTTCGGTAAGGGACACGGTTTTTGATTCTTCATCCAGGGTATAGTCGGTATCTTTTTTAAATGCCGGGATAATCGCATTGGCGTGGGTGTAGAGATGGGTCGATTTTTCAGCCGGACCTGAAATAATCAAAGGGGTTCTTGCCTCGTCAATGAGAATGGAATCCACTTCGTCCACAATGGCAAAGTGCAGATCTCTCTGGGCCAGCTCTTCGGGATCGAATTTCATGTTGTCCCGCAGGTAGTCAAAACCAAATTCATTATTGGTACCGTATGTGATATCTGCGGTATAGGCCTGTTTGCGTTCCTGTGATCCCATGTCATGCAGGATGACGCCTACAGTCAGTCCTAAAAATTCATACACCTGGGACATCCATTCCGCGTCACGCCTGGCCAGATAGTCATTGACCGTAACAATGTGAACACCTTTGCCCGTAAGGGCATTCAGGTAGGCGGGCAGGGTGGACATCAAGGTTTTACCTTCACCGGTTTTCATCTCTGCAATAGTACCGCGGTGCAATGCAATGCCCCCAATGAGTTGGACATCGTAATGACGCAGCCCAAGGGTGCGCACCGATGCCTCTCTGACCAGAGCAAAGGCTTCTGGAAGAATGTCTTCCAGGGTCTCTCCCTTTGCCAGTCGGCTTTTAAACTCAGTTGTTTTTTCACCTATCCGGGTATCTGATAAAGCCTGCATTTGGGGCTCAAATTCGTTTATTTTGTCAATAATCGGCTGAATTTTTTTAAGGGTCCTGTCATTGTTGGAGCCGAAAAGTTTAGTAAGAAAAGTGAGTAACATGTAAACGCTGCCTGTTTAAATTTTAAGGTCATTTAATTTGTTAGTACAACATATAAGCATTATTCCAGGAAATAAAAGAAAAAAAAATTCAGAATAGCCACGAATTTTTTTCTGGATAGGCGGAAATAGGGAACACTAGTTAAGAATGTATTTTGAGGGGTTGGCAGGGGTCCCGTTGACAAGAACCTCATAGTGAAGATGGGGCCCGGTGGTTCGGCCGGTATTGCCTAATGTGGCAATTGTCTCTCCGCGGTTAACCTGTTGGTGTTTATGGACGAGGATATCTCTTAAATGGGCATATTTGGTAGCTTTCCCATATCCGTGGTCAATAATGACGACATTTCCATAGCCGTTCTTTCGTCCGGCAAAGACCACTTTACCGGCCGCCGTTGAAACAATTTTAGTGCCCATTCGGTTGGAGATATCAAGACCTGAATGAAATGTTTTTCCTCCAGTGAATGGGCACTTGCGGTAACCAAAAGGCGAGGTTATCATACCTGAGACCGGCTTGATGGAAGGGGATGAGGCCAGCAGGTTTTTCTTTTTTTCCAATTTATCGATCAGTTCTTTGAAATCCAGTTTCCCTTTATCTGCAACAGATCTGATCTGTTTTACCTGATGATGCATCTCTCGTATCAACGCGTTATGATGGACATCCAGGGGTATCTCTTGATCCAGATTGGTTTCCGGTACTCCGCCGATGCCCCAAAGGCCTGATGATTGCCCTGATTTGTCAATATCGGCAATGAGGCGGACCTGATTCTCCAATTGCCCAAGTTTTGAGATTTGTTCCTTTAGTCCCTGAATTTCCGCGGCAAACACCTGGATCTGGCGTCTCTGGTCTTCAAGTTCCGTTTTTTGACCCTCGATGGTTTCATGGAGCGCTGTGTTATCCCAGTCAGCCCGCTTAAGCAAATAGTAATCATACCCCAAATAGGATACTGCGCCGACGAAGAGCAAAAAAAGAGGAATAGAAAAAAATAAAAACGATTTTCTAAGTGAAATTTCTCTTATATTTGAACTATCGTCTGAATGAAACCATATTTTGATTCGGTTTTTCATCTGGATATTAATACAAGTTCTATGACCCGCGTGTCAAGTAAAAATGCCCCTACAGCGGGGTTTGCACCCAATCCAAACCGGCTTTCTCATCAATGTCGAACATAATATTCATATTCTGAACGGCCTGACCGGAAGCGCCTTTGAGCAGGTTATCAATGCCGGAAACCAGTATCAGTCGGCCTGATTCAGGTTCCAGATGAAAGCCGATATCGCAGCAGTTCGTCCCCTTGATATGGGACATGTTCGGAAATTTATCCGGGGGTAGAATCCTGATGAAGGGTTCGTTCTCGTACCATTTATTCAGGGCCTCGCGAATTTGTTTTTCGGCGACATTTTCACAGGTTTGGGCATAAATGGTTGAAACCATCCCCCGGGTTACGGGCACCAGGTGGGGAACAAAGGTCAGGGAAACGGGTTCTCCGGCTGCCTTGGTTAACACCTCGTTGATTTCAGGGGTGTGCCTGTGATTGCCCACTTTATACGGACCAAAAGATTCGTTTACCTCACAAAAATGGGTAGTCAGTGAAAGAGAGCGGCCTGCGCCGCTGACCCCGGATTTAGAATCTGAAATAAGGCCCTGGGGAGAAATCAGTTTTTCCTTGAGCAACGGAACCAGGGGCAGAAGGATGGATGTTGGGTAACACCCGGGATTCCCGATTATCCTTGCGCTTCTGATGCGATCCCGATTGAGTTCACACAAGCCGTAAACACTTTCCTCCAGAAGCTTTGGGGCAGTGTGTGGCTGATATACCGCTTCATATGCTTTGGCATCATCAAACCTGAAGTCCGCTGAAAGATCTATGACTTTTATACCCTGGTCTATGAGTTTTGGCGCAAAGGCCATTGATACCTTGTGGGGCAAGGCCAGAAATACGACATCCACTTTACTTGAAAGCGCAACGGCATCAAAGGGTGTGCATACCAGGGATTCAAATCCGCGCATGGACGGAAATATGTCGGTAAACGCTTTCCCCTGGTATGAGTTTGAGGTCACTGCTTCAAGGCTGGCCTTAGGGTGGTTGGAAATCAGTTTGACCAGTTCGAGGCCGGTATAGCCTGATGCGCCTGCTATTGCTGTTTTAATCATCATTTTAATCTTTATCTTTAGTCTTAATGTTTTAGATTTAGTGGTCGCACGCCCCCGAGTTTGGGTGCAAAGACATCCATCTCCAGAATGCCGATGGATGCCTTTGCGGCAAACACTAAAATAAAATCAGCAATTGTGCAAATCCTATTTGATTATTTTTTAATTATGGAATTTAATCATCTCAGCTCAACCAGGGTATGAGCCTGGCCATCCAGGGCGCTGTCTATTATTTTGCTGATCATGTTCCAGTCTCCTTTGGCAAGGCCTGCCCCGATTTTGGGATATGCCATGCGATTGCCGCTGAACTGTTTTTTCAATGCGCTAAAGACTTTTTTTATGGCATCATAATCAACCAGGACCCCGTCCCCCGAATAGTGATACTGGGTGTAGGCATTGATCACATACAATCGTCCGGATGGCGTGTGTACACATGCCTTTGAATAACTGCCCAGCTTGGACCTGTCGCCGGATGCCGTCGCAAGGTCCGCTTCCCAGGCCTGGGGGAAATGGGTGCGGATCTGTCTGGCAATTCCGGCGCCCATGGTGCAAAAACAATTGCAGCCGTGAATGATTACATCAAAGCGCCCTTCTTTGGCCAGGTGAATTAGATTTCCTTTTACGCATTTCATGGGTATTCGGTCCTATTAACATTTGTTCCATTTTTCATAAATTATCCTTTTTAATATCAAAAACCAACGGGATAATAGTGGGAAACGCAAATAAACTTGCAATGGGAAGCAACTTTTTTTATAGTCGAAAGGATTATTGGGAATAACAGCCATGGACTGGTCTGGTCGATCAAAGCCCAGGCTCAGCCCACAACAAAGCTTGAAAGATCTGAGGAGCTTACCCAGACTTTCTTAAAAATAAAAATAACCAGTGGAGGGGAAAATGAAAAAAGGTGTTGTGAGTCTGTTGGCATTAATTTTTTGTATGGTAACGGTTCTTCCTTTGGCTTATGCGAAGACCCAGTTTGTAACAATTGGCACCGGGGGTCTTACCGGTGTCTATTATCCCACAGGTGGCGCTATTGCCAAAATGGTCAACAATAAAAAGAGAGAATATGGAATTCGTGCAACGGTGGAATCAACCGGCGGATCGGCTTTTAACATTAACGCGATTATGAGTGGAGATCTTGAATTCGGTATTGCCCAGTCAGACAAGCAGTTCCAGGCGATGAAGGGCCTTGCCGAATGGGCGGAGAGAGGTCCGCAAGCGGATCTTCGTTCAGTTTTCTCTATTCATGATGAAGCAGTCACATTGATTTCTGCAGTTGAAAGCCAAATTAAAGATGCTTCAGACTTAAAGGGGAAAATTGTTAACCTTGGGAATCCCGGTTCCGGGCAGCTTGAAAATGCCATTGAGATTTTGGAGACACTTGGAATTGATCCTGAAAAGGATGTTACTGCAGAATATATAAAGGCTTCTGAAGCTCCTAGTATTCTGCAAGACGGTCGTATTGATGCGTTCTTCTATACGGTGGGCCATCCGAATGGTGCTATCACAGAGGCAACATCGGGTGCCCGTAAAGTGCGCTTCACTTCTATCACAGGTGTAGATAGCATGTTGAAAAAATATCCCTATTTTTCAAAAACCATTATTCGGGCATCCATGTATCCGGGGGCCCAAAATGATGCGGATACGGAAACCATTGGTATGAAAGCAACATTGGTTACTTCGGCTAAGGTGCCTGAAGATGTGGTTTATGCGATTACCAAAGAGGTTTTTGAAAATTTTGAAGAGTTCAAAAAACTTCACCCGGCATATGCGACATTGACCAGAGAGGGAATGCTGACAGGTCTTCCCGCTCCGTTGCATGCGGGTGCGGAAAAGTACTATAAGGAAGTTGGGTTAATGAAATAACTTTTCAAAGGGTCGGGAGCAGTTTTGTATCCGGCCCTTTTTTTTATTGTTCTCTTAGCTTAATTTTTACCATCATTATATTTGAGGTCGCAGATGAGTAAGATTAGAATCGATAAGATCGAAGATGACTTTAAGGAAGCCAAAAGGCTTGCTGAAGAAGAAGAGGGGATCGGGCGAAAGCCCGAGGGATGGCAAAAGTATCTAATTCCGACAATTGCCATAGCGTGGAGCTTGTTCCAGCTTTCTCTGCCGAGATTTGTACTTCTCGATTCGACATATATACGCGCGATTCATCTCGCGTTTGCCATGATGTTGGTTTTTCTTAATTATCCCTTATTGAAGAAACCCATTTTCGGCCTCAAATATTTGGCTCGACATAAGAGGATACCGTTACTGGACATGGTGATTGCCGCCTTCGCCGCCTACTGTGCGCTCTACCTTGTTATTAATTACGATCAGATTATTACCCGGTACGGATCACCCACAACGATGGATATTGTGATCGGGATAGCCTTGGTTGTATTGCTTCTTGAGGCCGCCAGAAGAACCATTGGGCCGGCGCTTCCCGTGATTGCCGGTGGTTTTATCGTTTATTCATTTTTAGGTCCTTATATGCCCGCTTTGATTGCCTTCAAAGGGACTTCTATGGGACGTTTTGTGGGGCAGATGACCATGTCAACAGAGGGAATTTATGGCATTCCCTTGGATGTATCGGCAACGATTGTCTTTTTGTTTGTGTTGTTTGGCGCCATGCTGGACAAAGCCGGTGCCGGTCACTATTTTATACAGCTTGCGTTAAGTTTATTAGGACGTTTTAAAGGCGGACCGGCCAAAGCTGCCATTATGGGTTCCGGTCTAACAGGTCTTGTATCCGGTTCTTCCATCGCAAATATTGTGACAACCGGGACATTTACCATACCCATGATGAAAAAAGTGGGTTATTCGCCAACCAAAGCTGCCGCAATTGAAGTTGCGGCGTCGACGGATGGACAGCTGGCGCCACCGATTATGGGTGCTGCGGCTTTTATTATTGCCGAATATGTGAATGTTCCATACATTGAAGTGGTTAAAGCGGCGGCGATCCCTGCTTTTGCTTCCTACGCGGCGCTTTTTTTCATCTCTCACATTGAAGCCTCGAAAGCGGGTATCAAGGGGCTGCCCAAAAATGAGCTGCCTCAATTTTTCAAAACCCTGCTAAGTGGTGTCCATTTCCTAATTCCCCTTTCCATGTTGCTTTACGAGTTGATTGTGGTTCGCCATTCGCCGGAGTTGGCGGCATTTAACGCCATTTTAGTACTGTTTTTTATTATGGTTTTTCAGTACCCCTACCTGGCTTACCGGAAAGGCGACCCCCTTTTGCCGGCGTTTAAGCAATCTTTTTTGATGATCTTAGATGCACTTGCTTCCGGTGGGAGAAATATGGTTTCCGTGGCCCTGGCAACAGCAGCGGCAGGTATCATTGTGGGGGTTGTTGCGTTAGGGCTTGGCAACCTTATCTCTGAAATTATTGACGTTCTTTCCATGGGTAATGTTTTTCTGATGTTGATCATTACAGCGATTGCCAGCCTGATTATCGGCATGGGTTTGCCGACCACGGCAACCTACATTGTTATGGCCGCGTTGACGGCACCGGCGATTGTTACCATTGGTGGGGTTCAAGGGTTTATCGTGCCGTTGATGTCTGCCCATCTTTTTTGTTTTTATTTTGGCATTTTAGCTGATGATACGCCGCCGGTGGGGCTTGCGGCCTATGCCGCTTCGGCCATCGCCAAATCACCTCCCATTGCCACCGGTATTCAGGGGTTCTTGTATGATATCCGGACGGCTATTTTGCCATTTATGTTTATTTTCAACTCCGATCTTATTTTGCATAATGTGAATTCATGGTCTCAGGGAATATTGATATTTGTTATGGCCTGTGTCGGCAACTTTGCCTTTGCGTCGGCGACCCAGGGGTGGTTTGTAGCCAAAAATAAAAAATGGGAAATTCCGTTTTTCCTCTGTGTGACGTTTATTTTGATGCGTCCGGATCAGATTGCGATTTGGCTCGGAATCCCCCACGAGCAGCGATACTGGACATATTTAATTGGGTTGGCAATTTACGGTGCGCTTTATTTATTGCAGCGACCACGAACCGCTCGTGATGAAGCCGAGATAGAGAATACAACGGCAGAAAGATATTAGGGAAAACGTTGGTTTTACCCGTTTTATGAAGGAGGAATCCCGGTGTCGGATATTAGAAAAATTCTTGTTCCGGTTACTTTTTCTGAATTTTCTGAAGAGCTGATTGGATATGCGATCGACGTTGCCAGGCCGCTCAGCGCGGAAGTTGTTTTTGTGAATGTCATTGATCAGAAACATATTCAGGCACTTCAGACCATTGCCTCATTTGGGTATGAAGTTGATGAGACGCAGTACATTCAGGAAGTTGAAAAACAACGAATTGGTATTTTAGAAGAGCGGCTCAGCCGGATTAACTACCCGGATGAGAAAATGCGGATTGTGTTTAAAAGGGGAAGACCCGCAGCAGTGCTGCTGAAGTTTGCGATAGATGAAAGGGTCGATCTCATTATCATGGAAGTTAAGGGTAAATCTGAGATTCTACATGCATTAAGCGGGTCTATTGCGGAAAAAATATTTCGCTATTCACCTGTTCCCGTGTTGTCCTATCGCCGAAAAGAAATTGCGGATAAACTTCTCCAACGAATCCATGTGTAATTTCTCTGGCTCTGCGGGTCGTCTGGCTCTGCGGGTCGGGCTCATGCAATTGAATATTGTTGACAAGTAGGCCTCATTTTTGATCGGTGAATAGATTCTACACCGGTGGAGACCAAAAAAAAGAGCGCTCAGGCGTTTCATTGATTTGAACGCAAAATCCGAGAACAAAAGCTCGCATACGATCCCAGAGCGCTCTATGTCTATTCATTTTACTCCATATATTTTGCATCAACGACTGAGAAGCGGTCCGTAGCCCTGCCAGTTAAGCGGATCTTGATAGAAAAGACGAGTTGTTAAATTCCGTTTATGTTCTGTTGTGGACTGAGCTTGGGTATGGGATAGACCAGATCAACCCATAGCTGTTATTTGGGATATATTGCCTATTCTCGTTGCATTGAGCAGTGGTATGTCTTAACTTTACTTTTGTTAATTATTAATCAGGAGATTATTGTGGACATATATGAAAAAGAAAAAATAACGGACTTTCCTCATCTCAACTTGATTCGCGCCAGGTATAAAGATACTGCCGGTGCAGATAAATCTTGGCTCTATGCATCCAGGCAGAGTACGGCCAGGCCTGATGCGGTAGTGGTTGTTCCATTCCATCAACAGGAGAATAGACTGGTCGTTATCAAGGAGTTCCGGGTGCCTTTGGGCGGATTTCAGTATGGTTTTCCCGCAGGCCTTGTGGACCCCGGCGAAAGTGTTGTTCAGGCCGGTCGGCGTGAGTTGTATGAGGAGACCGGCTTAACGGTTGTGAATGTGATAAAACAAAGCCCTGCGATATTTTCTTCATCCGGATTAACAGATGAAAGCATAAGCCTTTTGTATGTGGATTGTGAGGGCTCTGCAAATACCGAATATAACGAGGCTTCCGAACTGATTGAGGTAAAGATGCTGTCACCGGATCAGGCGGCCGACTGTCTATGCCAAGACAATATTTTGTTTGATGTAAAAACATGGATTGTTTTGGACCGGTTTGCTGCAACAGGTAAGATGGTATAAGGACGCCATCGCGTGTTTTCAAATTTTATATATTTTCTTGCGGCCCTGGTGATTTACACCACATCGGAGTTGTTTGACAAACCTTCGGGATTTGATCCCGGGGCCATTGGTTTCTGCCTGCTCTCAACGGCTGCATTTGCCCTGGTCTGCCGGATTTATTTCAATCGCCTGTCACGCCTTGGGCAGGCCTTGCCGGCACAGGAAATTGACCAGCGGGTGAACACTGCCGTCTCACGGCTCTCCATTTCGGCATTGGTGCTCTTTGCCGTAAATATTTATGGGTTCCGTGTGAATCATTTACTATCGGGCGTTGCTATATTCGAATGGATGCCCACCCTTGGTGCACTGCTGTTTCTTGGATTGTTTCTTTTTTATCTGCTTTTAATATGGAACTTTGCCTATCAGATTCAGAAGCGGTTTTTTACGGTTTCTTTGACCAAAAAGAGCTTTATCCTTTCCAACGTTGCCTTTTGTTTGCCTGCCATGCTGCCGTGGTTTTTTCTGTCTCTTTTGGCCGATTGTCTGGGGCTTTTGCCCTTTGATGGGCTGAATAGATTTTTAAACTCCACGGCCGGGGAAGTGATTTACATTCTTTTTTTTGTCATTTTTATTTCTGTGTTCGGACCGGTTCTGATCCAGCGTTTATGGGGGTGTCGTCCCCTGAAATCGGGTTATGACAGGCAGCGCATTGAAAAAACCTGTCGGATGGCTGATCTCAAATACAGGGATATCCTGGTTTGGAACCTGTTCGGCGGCGGCATGATTACTGCCGGTGTTATGGGTATCGTGGGCCGGTTTCGGTACATCCTGGTTACACCGGCACTGCTTGCCTGTCTGGATGATGATGAGATCGAAGGGGTTGTCCTGCATGAAATAGGTCATGTATATCACCAGCATATGCTTTTTTATCTGTTTTTCTTTGCCGGATTTATTGCCTGTAATTTTGTTTTTTTTGAGCCTTTAATGCTCATGATTTATCTGATCAACCCCTTGTATGCCGGGGCCTCCTTTTTAGGGCTCAGTCAGGATACGGCCCATGCCGCCGTCACCTGCCTGGTGCTCATAGGCCTGTTTGTTTTGTATTTCCGTTTTGTCTTTGGTCTGTTCATGCGGCATTTTGAACGTCAGGCAGATCTGCATATTTTTAAATATACAGATTCGCCGTCGGCATTGATCTCCACCTTTTACAAGATTGCATCCCTAAGCCGGCAGTCCATTGATAAACCCAACTGGCACCATTTCAGTATTGGCCGCCGTATTGGCTTTCTGGAAAAGTGCCGGATGAATCCGGCTCTGATCCAGAGCCACCACGGAAAAGTAAAAAAGATGATTGCCGGGTATCTCCTTGCCGTGGGGGTTGTTTTTTTCCTTGGATACAGTCTTAGTTACGGGGGGCTTAACACCTCTTTTACCCGATTTGTCGCCGGAAAAATTTTGAGCCGGCAGCTTGAGCTTGATCCCAACAATTCTGATTTGTATGTTCAGGTGGGCGATTTTTATTATGATGCCCGGCAGTATGAAAAGGCAATGGTGGCCTACGAGAATGTTTTAACAATTGATCCGGTGAATCTCCATGCCTTGAATAACCTGGCCTGGCTTCTGGCCACATGTCCGGACAAATCGTTTCGAAACGCCCCCAGGTCTCTGGATCTGGCCCGCCGGGCCGTGGATATCCGAAAGGAAGCGTATATACTGGATACCTACGCCGAAGCCCTGTATCTCAATAATCATAAACGCCAAGCATTGGCCGCGGCAAAGCAGGCACTTGAGATTTCGACTCAAAGAAAACAATATTATGAGGATCAGGTGACACGGTTTGAAAAAGCGCTGCAAAAATCTTTGTCTGACAAGGTCTGACAGTTTGTCGTAAGGCTTTTAAAATCGACTCCTTTATAATCGGGTTCAAGGTCTGCCAGCATGGCTTGGGTTGATCTTCTGCCTAAAAGTGCAGGCTCCGGAGGCGGGGCAGGACATTTGAATATGCCTGAAATCCTGGACGCTATAGTTGCTCCCGGGGGGGGGGGAGCCAGTTCCCCGGGATTCATCTTGTATAATTTTCGGGTGAGTGTTTTTAGAAGCGTCAGTGTCTGGTCAATATGGATATCCGATACCATGTTGATATCGGATTTAGCCAGGGTCTCAACGCTGAATTTTGATGAGACACATCCGGCTGACAGAAGTGAAATGCAGACAAGAACAATACCGGCAACCCACTTAAGAAACGTGTGCCATTTGAAACTCTTCAAGCCCCTGGTGCATTGTCTTGACTGCCAGTTGGATGCAATGGTGCTTTTTCTCAGGTATACTTTCAAGAACCCTGAAAACATCTCCATCATTAATTTTTAAAGCCTGATCAACAGTTTTTCCCTTCACAAGATCCACTGTCGCCATTGCCGCAGAGATAGCGCCTGCACATCCTGTGATTTCATATTTGGCATCCTGAACAATTTCGTCTTCATCAACTTTTAGATAAATTTTCATTGTATCACCGCAGGAACCAACTTTAAAGGAAATCTGGTTCGCATTTTCAATCGAACCCATATGTTTTTTTCCAAGATAATATTCAATAGCCGGGTCCCCATATCCGGCTTCGGAGAGCATTTTACGTTCTGAATCCTGTATTGTAATTTCTGTGACCACTTCATACATCCTTCAATTGTATGCCCTTAGCAAAAACAAATATTTTATCGGGCAATGGAATAAAATATTTTTCCCGGTACATAAATAAATACAACAACCTTTCTAAAATAATGAATTCCGTTTTTATGTCAAGGGAAATGACTATTTTCGTCTTTTGATTTTACGATTATCCCTGCGATATGGCATGAAAAATACAGAGTTGTCAGGTCCAGTTCCGTTTTTTGAATAAAATCTTCAAAGCGCTGTAAATAGGGCTTGTGATTATAGCCGGTTATGATATTCTATATTAACTATTTCGACAAAGTCAGCCATAAACGTTAAATGTTGTAGTTAAATATCATATTCATTTTGGTTAAAGGAGATTCGTTAATGAAAGAGTTGATTAAACTTATGGCGAAAGCACTGGTTGATGATCCTGAAAAGGTTGACGTACAAGAGATTAAAGCTCAGCAGACCATTGTTCTGGAACTGCGGGTGGCCAAAGAGGACCTGGGAAAAGTAATCGGCAGAAAAGGCAGAACAGCCCAGGCCATGCGCACCATTCTTTCCTGTGCCTCTGCAAAGGAACAGAAAAGGGTTATTTTGGAAATTGTTGAATAGTGTTGAGAATGTAGGCACTTGGGGTGCATGCAACTGATTGCATGGACCTGTCGGCAGGGCGATTCTTTATTCATTAAAATTTTAAGTCTCGTGTTGCAGGAATTTTTCACAGCCTTTAAAAAGGTTCCTGTTACGGGGCGATGAAATTACGAGAAATTATACCAACAATGCCTTATTTTGTGATATGGGTAATTTCTATATTTAACTTCCATTGTTTTAATGAAAGGGATAGCGCCAATGCAAATATTCAAAAAAATTCTTTATGCCGTTCTGTTCTTTTTGCTGCTCTCTTCTGTTTCGGTGATGGCTGCTGACAAGGGTAATTTCAGCGTAAAGCCAAGTACGAATGGTGGCAAAAAATGGCGGATCGGATATTTTGAGGGGGGAGAATACATTAATTATCAGCTCAATTTCCTGGGGATTGTCAGGGGATTGATGGACATGGGGTGGATGGAAAATGCCAAGATCCCTGAGCAGTCCGGTGAGCAGACCGCGCAACTGTGGCAGTGGCTGGCAAACAACACCAAAAGCCGGTATATTGAATTTGTCAAAGATGCGCATTACACGGGCAGCTGGGACACTCCGCGTATTGAGCAGATGGTGCCTAAAATTATTTCCCGTTTGAATAATAAAAAAGATATTGATTTGATTATCGCAGCCGGCACCAAGGCCGGCCTCAAATTTGCCAGCAATGACCATAAAGTGCCCACACTTGTTATTTCAACCACGGACCCGCTGGCTGCCGGCATCATTAAAAGTGTTGAAGATTCCGGTTTCGACCATGTCCATGCCCGGGTTGATCCCTATCGCCATGAACGTCAGATTCAGCTTTTTTATGACATCATCGGCTTCAATAAACTTGGCATTGCCTACCAGGATACAGAGCAGGGACACAGTTACGCAGCACTGGAGAGTGTAAAAAAAGTGGCTGATGAGCGCGGGTTTAAAATTGTTTCCTGTTTTACCACAGATGAAAGCGCAGAGATCATAAAAGATGAGGAGAGTGTAAAAAAATGTTTTGCAACCTTAGGGGAAAGCGCTGACGCCATTTATGTCACCACCCAGAACGGTGTAAATGCCGACAGTATTCCCGAGCTTGTGAAAATAGCCAACAAATACCGGATACCCACCTTTACCCAGTCCCATTCCGAGCAGGTAAAATATGGATTTTTAATGAGTATATCCAGGGCAAATTTTCAATATGTCGGGCGATTTTATGCCGAGACCATGGCCAAGATATTCAACGGTGCTAAACCTAGAGATATAGGGCAGTTGTTTGAAGATCCCCCGAAAATCGCCATTAATCTAAAAACGGCTGAATTGATCGGTTATGATCCTCCTGTTGATGTTTTAAGCGCGGCCGATGAAATATTTGAGGACATTGAAATCCCTAAAAAATAGGGCAAGGCTTACATAACGCAACTTTTCCGGACAATTCCCTGGAACATGCCTGTGCTACCCTATGCTGCCAGCCGGACTGCTGCCGGGTGATTTGAGCATCTGCATCTTTAAGTGAGCCAAAAAGGCCTGCTATATGGGCCTGGGTAACCGTCAAACCAAAGGCCTTGGTCAGGTCGTCTCTGTTGATTCCCCCGGCTTGAATGATTTCAATGGGACCTGCCGGCAGCAGTTCATTGTTCTGTCCCGGGCTCATGAATGCCAGCATCCCGTCCTGGTAAAGGTTCGTGGTGATCTCTTTTATCATTTCCGCATTCGTGGTATCCCCCTGTACTTTAAGGCAGTCGGCAATGCAGGTTTTCATCCATGTCAAATATGCACCCTGGAACACGCCGCCCACACAATGAAATCCCCTGGCAAAACAAATGAGCAGAAAACAGGTGAACAGGGAGGGCAGCAGTTTTTGTTTTTCAAGCGCCTGAATCAGTTCATTCCGGTTAAAGTTCATAGTAAAAGAATCGCCCCGGTCATCCCTTCCGCATAGATAAAAATCGCCTTTTATGGATTTTAATAAAAGGGGAACGCGGCGCTTATAATCATCAATGCCCCAGAAAAAAATCGTACCCGTCGCCGTGCTATCCGGTTTTCCCGGAGCCGTATCTCTAGTCTTGAGGGTATTGGCATGCCAGCAGCCTGGGCAGCCGTCCAGATGTTGAATAATCGTGTTGCGCAGTGTTGCATTGAAAAAGATTCGGTATGCAAGGCTGTTTTCATCGTTCAGGTCTTTGCCGAGCAGAATGGCGGTGATTTTTTCAATTTCCAGATACACAATATCCGGCGGATGTTCACTGGTTTTCAGCATGCGTTTTCCAAGCATCCGGTTGACAATCATAGCCTGGGCCGCGTAGCTCTCCTGGTTTAAAACCGCATCAATGGCATACTCATGTTCTAAAAGGCTTACAATTGTTTCGGCCGTGGTTTTGGATATCAGGTTTTTCTTTTTCCATGCGGTTGTTTTTTTCAGGGCTTTTTGCTGCATGGCTATGGTAAACGGTTTTGCCAGGCTGGTCATGGTCCGCTTTTCATTGTCCGGAAATATCGGCAGTCTCAAGGGTAACTCCCGGCTGTTGCCCAATTCGGATTCGTATACCAGAAGTCCTCTGGCAAATGTCGAACTGTTAAGCGGCACATTGCCGAAACAAAAAATCGGGATGGTGGTTTCTTTGCGCCGGCCGGTGAGAATTCCTGCACCGTAAATCAGGTTCCCCTGGACCGAATTGGCAAAATAATCAATGCCAAGGTGTGTGGTGGTCATTACAGTACCCGCTGCCATCAGATCATTGGCAGCGCGGGTCCCTATATCTTTTCCCAGAACAGGGCAAATCTGACCAAAAACAGCCTGCCTGATGTCATCCCTGGATTGGACGGATGGACAGGGTGGTGTGTTCAATCTTTCAGCATACACCCCAAGGGGCATATGACCAAACCTGTTAAGAATGTTTTTGACCACGGGAAGTTTTTGGCAGACCATTTCCAGATATTCAGATGCACTGGATTGTGATTGTGTTGTCATGGATTTATCCGCCTAACCCACCAAAATAAAGATCAGGGTGAAAAGCAGGTAAGCTGCTGCTGTCAGGGCAATACCTGAATCTGATCCCATGGTGATAAAAAGCCATCCAAACAGGATGGGGCCGGTTACCTGACCTAATCGCAAAACAGCATTTAAAAGACCGATAGCCTTACCGCCACCCAATTGGCTGGTGATGTGCAAATCCAATACATATGCGCTTCTGACTGGAATCAGGCAGGCGGAAAGACCTAGAAGAAAGATGGAAACCGTAACGGAGACAACACCGGAAAAGTCTTTGAAAAAATAAAAATTGGCAATGCTCAGGCTGCCGATAAAACTGCCCATGACAAGGTATCGTTTTTTGTCGTGGGCCCTGCCTGCAATTTTTGAAATATACGGCGCCACATACATCAGGCAGATGCCGTAAATCATGAAAATCCGGCCGATGTCGGACTGGGAGGCACCAATGCTTTTCAGATAAATGGGGCTGTAATAGTTCATGAAACCGATCAGCACGATATACCAGGGAAGCCCATAAAATACGATCAGTGTGAAAATTTTACGATTGAACAGGAAACTGAATAAAGACGGTTTCGCGGATGACGGAAGTATTTGCTCTGTCGGGGTCGCCTGCGCAGTTGGTTTTGGGGGTGCCATGGCACCGTTCATCATGAAAAAGGTATATATAATAAGCAGCAGCACAATAGTGCCGCCCACCAGAAAGACCGGGGCATAACCGATACGGTCCGCCAGCATCGCTCCTGTGGCTCCGCCGCAGATACTGCCTGCATATACTCCGGCCCACAGCTGGGCCATGCCCTGGGCACTGTTTTTTCTTGTGGTAAGTGCAATGATAAAACCTTGGGCCGCCATCAGGGAGAGCCCGTACCCCATCCCCACAAGGCCTAAAGCAATAAGAAAGTAGAGGGAAGATGGGGCCAGCCAGGCAAAGATAAATCCTGTGCCGGATAAAAACAGCCCAACCAGAAAGGGTTCTGCCCAACCTCGCTTGTCGCACCATCCACCTGATATCAGTAATGATATTGAAGTGAACAGCATTTGCATGGAAATGGGAAGGCCCATAATGATCTCTTTGGAAAGGCCCAGTAATGGATGATTTGGGTTATACAAGGTGGCCATGTGAAGGGGAAGAAATGAAATGCAGGAGTCTACCCCGAAAAAAAATATGAACGCCACGGGTCGAATGGCTGTGTAATGCACCTGCTTGTTATGCGCACGGGTCTCTCCGGCGATCTGGCGTTCAATAAGCTGGAGCTCAAGGATCAGCAGTTCCACAAAAAAGAAAATCGAGATCACAAGAACCGTGATCGAATCCAGGGCAATTTCTTTAAGTTTGTTGAACAGGAAATCCTTTGAAATATGGATGGTCAGTTTGCCGACCAATGTACCGGTTTGTGTTTTCCGTGTATTGAACAGGTTCTGGGTGACTGTGTAGCCCGGATAATCATGGAGGGAAAGCATTTCGCCATCCTGATCTTCATTCTTTTCAGGCGTTGTCAGATTGCGCATGCCGTGCTTGGTGGCAATGTAAAGGGGCCGGCCCTTGTGATCAGATATGGTAATGCCTTCAAGTTCAGGAGATACGGCAATGAGATCAGCCAGCCGTTGGTCCATTTTTATCAGTCGCCGGATATTCAGGCCCTTTGCCAGTAAATATTCAATATCCTGTTTTAACAGCTTTGACATGACAACACTTTTCTGGGTGGAAACATCCAGAAAATGGACCCTGAATTCAAAAAGATTAAACAAGTTCAAGGAGATTTGGGCCAGGCAGATGATAATAAAAAAAGCCGCAGAGATTTTAAATTTGATTCGCCCCAGTGATTTTTCAGATATGTTCGGCCCCAGGGTCAAAGATCGCAGAAAGATGACTAAAAGCCCCATGGCAGTGAAAAGAATCACCGCAATCAGGTTTTTATTTTTCATGACTATGGCGCCCAACAGAGCCTTTACCTGTTCCTGACCGAAGGCAACCGTTACGGTGGCGACCCATTTTCTTGCCCCCCCCTCTTTTACGGGCAGGGAAAGGTAATAAACGCCTTCATGTTTCACACAGTGGCATTCCACAGGGGTTTGTGCATCCTTGACCATCGGCAGGCGCACCGATTCAGGCAACGCTCTCCCCACAACCTGTGTTCTGCTGCTGTAAACAACATCTCCATCCGGGTCGGTAATATAAACAACAATGTCATCCTTATCAGTGCCGGGGTCACCTGCCTCTTTCTGTTTCGGTGTCAGGTGCTGCCGGGCTTCCAGGATTAGTTTGTCCATACCAATGAATTTATCAAAGCGTTTGCCGAATCGAAGCGCCGTTTCCAGGTTGCGCTGGAGGTCCTTTGCCACCACGTTGTTTTTGGAAATAAAGGTTTCCACATACAGTTTTTCAAGGGTGGCTGATGTTAAAAGAATATTAAAGCCTAACGCGAGCACCAGCATGATAAAGGCACCTGCAAACAAGCGCATCCGGGATCTGTTTTTCGTCAAATGGCTCATAAAACAGGTGTGCTGTCAGTTTCTTCCTGGTAACGGATCCGGGTAAATGGCGATATAAAGCTTTGGAGAAAGGCCTGGTAGTTCATTGTGAAATCAACAAAATCTCCCACTTTAAAGCGATGAGGGCAATCCGTGATGTCTGCCAGGGTATAATTGGAATTTACGGAAACAATTTCCATGCCCGGGATTAAAGGTGCCAATCCTGATGGGTAAGTGTCGCAGATGCCGAAATTGAGAATGGCGCGTTTGCGCAAGCCCCGGCGGGGAAACCGGGGTTGGCAGCCCAAAGCATCCTTTCCGCACAACTGGGGTGGCGTTACTCGCTTTTCTTTTATTTCAAGGATATCGCTTCTGAATGTGACCACCCGGGTATCCAGATTCGGGTGCACCTGATTTATTGTGGGAATAGTGCCCAGGAACACGGATTCTCCCAATCGTATATTGTTGATCCGGCCGGGAAGTCGCTTGTGCTGCATCCATTTGAGCAGTACGGAGCCGCCCACGGACACAGTGTTAACCTTAATGTCGAGTTTGGATTCAATCTGATCAGCCAGGTGGGCCATGATACCAAGGTTGTATTCATCCGGTACGGTTCCGGCACAACATCCCAGGTTGGTGCCGATGCCGGCAAATTTAATGCCCCGGGGCTTGATCTGGTGAATTTTGCGCACGGTATCCAGAACCTGATCGGGCATAACACCTTCTCTCAAGTCTCCGGTATCCACCATCAAAAGAATGCTGTGGGGGCAGTTCATGGCAATGGCCGTTTGGTTGAGTTTTTGAATAACGGCCAGTTCAGAGTTGAAACTTGTGCCGAAGCACTGGACAATGGCAGGCAGTTGATGGATTGAGGGCAGGGCAATATATATGGGCCGCCTGGGGAAGACAGGTTTTGCTCTTGGACCGTCAGGCACCCTGGATATTCCGATGTTTTCAAAACCTAAGTCCAACATCTGACTGATCATCTTCTGGTCTGCACATGGGTCTTTGATAATTCCGGTGATCCCCAGGTGATGTTCCCTGCAGTACCGGGACAAAAAACGGATATTGTGACGCAGTCTGTCCAGATTCAGGAGTAATTGACTCATAATGATGTTAAATTTTATTTCCGGAATTTGATTATCAGGATGGCAATATCATCGGACTGGGCCGCAGAATCGGCATGTTCCCGAATGCGGTCTAAAAGATTATGCGCTATTTTTTTCGACGGCAGATCCCTGTCTTTTGACACTTCATCAATCATCCGTTGATTTGAAAATTGCTCCCCGTCTTTGTTCATGGCCTCGTTAACCCCATCCGTATATAACATAAAACCCTGTCCATTATTAAGGGTTAAGGTGCTGTCCGAATAAATGATGCCCGGCATGGCACCGACAGGGGGGTCTTTTTTTTCTTCTATAAAACGGGCCCCGTCATGGTTGATCATAATGGGCGGGCAGTGTCCGCCATTGGCATAGACAATCCGGCCTGTTTGAATATTCAAAATCCCGATGATAAGGGTAACAAACATGGAACGGGGATTGTCGGAGCTTAATACATTGTTGATACTGGTCATCATCCGGGCAGGTGATACATCCTTGCCGCTGAATACTCGGATAAGGGTCCGGCTGACCACCATGAACAGGGCTGCAGGCACACCTTTGTGGGAAACATCACCTAAAGTAAAAACAACATGCTCGTCATCAAGCCGGAAAAAATCATAAAGATCTCCACCGATTTCCTTGGCCGGCTCCAACGTGGCATACAGATCTATATGATCAAATTCAAGCAGCCCCGGAAAGGTTTTCGGCACCATGCCCAACTGGATTTCCCTGGCAATCCCCAGTTCACTTTCAATCCGCTGTCTGTCTGAGGTGATGTTGATCAAATCCTGGATGTTTCGGCTTAGTTCGTGGCGCATAAGGATAAATGACGCAGCCAGGTCTCCCACCTCATCTTTGTGATTTTCAGCCAGGTCATCCACCGGCGTTGCCTTTTCCATGGGGGTGGTAAAATTGAGTTTTGGAATTTCTCTGGCATAGGATGACAGGCGTTGCAAGGGTGTAGCGATCCGGCTGACGACCAGAATAATGGCCACAAGACCGGCCATGAACATCATTACGATGATCAGGCTCTGCCGGATAACCAGACGCTGGGCCGGCAGTTTGATCTCCTGCAAAGGAATGATGACACTGATATACCATTTAAAGGGTTTGAAATAATAACAATAGGCGATCATTTTTTTTGCATTTTTATCGGGCATGTCAGGCAGATAATGAAAGTGTGAAAATTCAGCAGATGCGTTTTGACGGATATCGTCATTTATCATATTACCGGTGATTCGATTGAGCCGGGTACCCATGGCCTGAGACGCACTTGCCAACTGCGGAATCAGTGCGGCACCTGATTCATCAAAAATATAGACAAAGCCGCTGTCAGCGATTTTCAGACTTTGGGTATAATCTGTCAAAGAGAGGATGATCTGTTCTTTCTGTTTTTCCGCCAGGGCCTGGAGCTGGCTGATATCCACGGAGACGCCGATGGTTAGTGACCAGGGTGTAAATGGTTTGAAATAGGCAAGCACCGATGCGTTTTCCTGGCTCTGGTCAAAGTTGAACGCAGCAAAGTCCCCTCTTGGGGTTAAGTGATCAAACTGCATGACCTGGGATAGGTTTCTGTGTTTGACATCCATTAATGATTTTAAAGAAAGGGCGGTTACCTGCGCATTGGACGATGCTATTATATTGGATTGTGCATCAATGATGTAATGCTCGACATTATCAAAAGGGGCTGTTTCAAGCCAGGAGAGTGCGTGTTTAAGTCCGTTTGTCTCCTGTGATTCACCCTTTGCGGCAAAGCCTTCAAATACCGATGCGATAACCTCGGTCGTGTTCTTTAACTGGCTGCGTTTTAAAAGGGTCAGGGTCCGTTTTTCCTTCAAAAGGTTGCGGTAATCTGCTTCAATAATCAAATCCAGGGCGTGCAGAATGTTCAACGCGGAATCCTGCTGGGCCGTCAGCATGGCGTTACCCACATCCCGGTGGGTGGAAAAGATGTTAACCAGGGTAGATATCACCATGACCAAAATAACAGCAAATAAAATTTTCCCCTTAATGGTTGAGAACATTGCGGTTTTGATCACTCCTCATCTATACTAAACTGTTACGGCTGCCATCGTAAACAGAACTCAGGTTTTACATTCAACACGGTTAGCCTATACCACAGTCGGCCCGCAGGTCCATACAATTTTATAAAATCGTAAAGCGGCGTTGATATTTTTATTTCTTCCGGCCCGGTTCTATTCGGGTATTGTATTGTTGCTGATATTTGTATACGCTGCACTCAGGTTTTTTGGCTTAGGAATTTGAAAAAAATGCCCTAAATGGCTGAGTTATAAATATGGGTCAACGGTTTTTATCGACAATTAAAGGTAAAATCATTGTTTATGTGACCCTGGTGATGGTTATCTCAACCGCTGTCAATCTCTATTTCACCAACAGGGATGTGGGACAGGCCATGTTGGTGACCCAGGAAAAATCAGCCCGTAATATTTTGCACTCCTTTTATCTGGTAATTCGCGAGAATTATCATCAACTTCTGACTTCCAAGCGGGCAATGACCCTGACCAAGCGCAATCAACTCAAACAAAAAGCGCGAATGATTCAATCTGTTTTTACCGGTTTCTGTACCGCCGTTACTCCCGGGGATGATTCCCGGTCAGGGATTCAAAAGGCCCTTGCATGGATTAACAATATCCCCTTTGAAAACACCGATTTTTACATTATGGATGAGGAGTTTAACCTGATTTCAAGCTCGAATAAAAAGATGCGCAAAGGGGCTTACAGAACCATTGAGGATATTAAAGACAGAAAAATTGCCGAAGTGATGCAGTTTGACAACTTGAACCACCACGGTGATTTTGCAATCTTCAACACGGTTGGAGAAAACGGCCGATCCGGTCACGTCCTGGCTTTTTTTCTGCCGTTTCCGCCCCGGAAATATACCATTGGGGTATCCGTGGACATCAGTGGCATTGAAGCTCAAGCCCAGGCAGAGAAGGAAAAATGTATCTCTTCCCTGAATGAATATGCCGGCCGACTGACTATCACTAAAAGCGGATTTGTTTGTATGGTTGGTGCAGATGATACAATCCTGATTCCGCCCCCTGATCTTGGTGAAAACACCACCAAAGACATTATCCGCTGTATTAAAGAAAAGACAGGTATCCAGCAGATCCGAACCACGGATATTGCAGATATTTCGGAAATCAGATATGTTGCCCGGTCGGATAACGGCGGCAGCCGGACCATGATTATTTACAGCACCTATTTTAAACCGTTCAAGTGGTATACCGGTGTTGTTATTCCCCTCAATGAGATCAATGCCGCTGCAAAACAACTGGTTGTACGGCAGAGCATTATTATCGGCCTGATGTGTATAGTCGGCATTATTGCCGTCTTTGTTCTGGTTTCCCGGATTTCAAAACCATTGACTCTTTTATCCCATTATGCAAGGCGGCTGCCCCGGCGGGATCTTTCCAAACCTTTGCCGGAAGATTCACCCATTGATGCATTGATAAAAAAACATAAGGATGAAGTTGGTACCCTTGCCGCATCTTTTCTCCTCATGCGTCGGGAATTGAATAAGAATATTCAGAACCTTATTCAGAGTACGACAGCCCGGCTCCGTATGGAAAGTGACTTGAATATCGCAAGGGAGATTCAGCTGGGTATGGTGCCCAAAACCTTTCCGTTTTTTGCTGATCATCCGGAATTTGATTTGTATGCCATGCTTACGCCTGCAAAAGAAGTGGGCGGGGATCTATATGATTTTTTTCTTATTGATGAGGACCGTCTGTGCTTTACCCTGGGCGATGTGTCTGAAAAAGGGGTGCCCTCGGCATTGTTCATGGTGATCACCCGTACCCTGATTCGGACGTTGAGTGAAAAGATGGAATCCCCAGGTATCGTCATGGAAGAAATAAATGAGATTTTAAGCGCTGACAATCCAAGATCCATGTTTGTCAGGCTTGTCATCGGTATTTTCAATTTTAGGACCGGTGAAATCCTTTATGCCAATGGCGGGCATAACCCGCCTGTGGTCATGCCCTGCAACAGTGAATGCTATTTTAAAAAAGGGAATACTCAACCCGTAGTGGGGGCTCTTCCCGGCATTTCATACACTGACATATCATTGCGCCTTGAACCCCAAGACAGTTTTTTTCTGTACACCGACGGTGTGAATGAAGCCATGGATGCCGATTCTAAACAGTTTTCCAGCGAACGCCAGCTGGCTGTCCTGGAATTTAATAAAGAAAATAGTGCGGAACAGGTGATCAATGCTGTGCTTGGCGCTGTCCGGAAACATGCCGGAAACGCTGTTCAGTCAGATGATATTGCTATGCTGATGATCAAATATCAGGGATCGGATTTCATTTAAAAGGGATAAGAATCTGGCCCCGGGACGTGAAAGAAGACCTTGAGCCGATCATGATGGTTTCCATGATCGGGGGATTTACTGGCTTTTCAGATCGCCATTCAACAATAAAATTGGCCCCGGCCCCTCCGGCCTTATCGTCATAATCGACAACATAGCGTATGGATTCAAGGGGCTTTAGAGAAATAGGTGAGGGGAGGTATTTTTTTAAAAGAGTGCCTTTGGTGTTGTAGTAATCTACCGACACAACCTCAATGCCATGAGACATGTCCGTATTGCGGATGCTTAAAGTCACGGTTAAAAACGTGGGGATCTGTCTGTTGCCTGTGTAAATATGTGAATATGCCGGGACATAAACCTTTTGTCCCTTTGAAAGATTCGGGGCTTGCTGAGCAAAAGCCGTACCCCTTACACATAATAACAGGCCAATCAACAAAATCGGATAACCCAGTATATATTTTTTTACCATTATTTTTTTTACCTTTAAGAAAAGCTGTTTGACACGGGAACGTGTTTTTCATCGTTTGGGTTAAGATTAACCTGAATGTGCGCATTTTTGCAACCCTGGTCGATAAAAATCTTCGCCTGTGTCTTTATTGTTTTCTCAGTCAGCGGTAGCCCTTCTTTAATCGACAAGAGGGTCATTAATTGTAAAAAAATTGAACTGATTGTCAGTAAAGCGCGGTTAATTTTTCTAAAATTCCAGTAACAAAAAGCGTTTTCGTATCTTCAACGGCATGATATAGAGAATACATTATTGGGTGGGGGGTTTAACATCACCGTCACCAAGATTCAACCCAGCGAACTCAATGTGCTATAGCCGGTTTTGTAGGGGGTAGCGATCAGATGGATAGAATTTTGTTCGTTGATGACGATCTTGCTTTTATGGAGGTCACGCAACGACGCCTGAGAAAAATATTTGATATTGATATCGCCCAAGGTGGCCGGGAAGGCCTCAACGCGGTGGCGGGAAAGGGGCCTTATGCCGTCGTAATCACCGACCTGCATATGAATGGCATGGACGGATTCGAGTTTGTGGAGAAGGCAAAAAAAATAGACCCTGACAGCGTAATTGTGATGCTTACCGGCCACGGCAATCTTGATGTTTCTTTAAAGGCGCTGAACGGGGGTAAAATTTTTAAGTTCCTGATAAAACCCTGCAAGCCCCATGTACTTGAAAAGACACTGCAGGAATGCGTCGAACAATACCACAGGAACAGCCATCTGGTCAAAACACCCGAAGCTTCACCTACCAACAGAGATAAAATACTTATCGTCGATGATGATCCGGAAGTATTAAGTGTATTTACGACAGCAGTGAATGCCACAGATCAGTGCGATGTACTCACAGCCGAAAACGGCAAGATAGCCCTCGAACTTATAAAATTCATAAAAATACATGTGATCGTAACCGATCTTGACATACCGGATATGGGCGGTATCCAGTTGTTAAAAGCCACGCACAGGCGTGAACCGAATATGGACCTGTTTTTGATGACTTGGCGGCCAGCATCTGAATTCCAAAATTCGGTGCCGGAGATCACTCTGAACGCCATTTTTGAAAAGCCGCTCGATATGCAGGCGGTTCTGGAGAAGATTTGGTCCGCCCTGCGATCCAATCGAAAAGGAGAAATTAAAGGGTTTGGTACGGCGGCCTTTCTCCAAATGATCGAAATGGAAGAAAAGACATGCACTCTCCAGGTACGATCAGCCGACAAGGTCGGATTTTTGTTTTTCAGGAAAGGCCAGTTGATTGCAGCTGAAACCGGGGACCTGAAAAACGAGGATGCGGCTTATGATATCATAAACTGGAAGGATGCCACTTTTGAAGTCGCCCGGCCAGATGCTGAAAAGCACACTGAAATCAATCGCACCCTCATGCATATTCTGGTTGAAGCGGCCCGCAGGCATGACGAAGCGGAGGCAGATAAATGACCGAAATTCAGCACACCTTCTTAAACAATCTGTATCTTTCGGCAGAGAGGACGACCATAAGAGATGGAAGATAAAACGGCGCACCTGGAAATAGAGGATTTTCTGATGGCCGAAGGATTCGTATCCTCCGAAGAGATGGCCGAAGCCAGAGGCATCCGGAAGACTCATATTGAGCAATCTAAAAAACAATTGGGTTTTATCCTCTTAGGCCAAAAAAAAATAACCCAGGAACAATTGAAGAAGCTGCTGTTCCTTCAGGAAATGCAGTGGCAGATGGGTAAACGGGCAGTTGAAAAGGGCATGCTCTCTCAGGAGCAGCTGGAGGAAGGCCAAAGGCAGGTCAAACAGTCTGGTCGCTCCCTGAGCCGATTTTTAGTTAAAAAAGGGTATCTTTCAGATATGGATCGAAAAAAACTGGTTTACGAGCAGCTGGACACCCTTTTCCTTGTCAAACTGGCCGTCAAACACCGGCTGATCCAGGAGAGCGATCTGGAATCGGTGTTAAAGCTCAAGCATTACAAAAAATCAACATGTGAAATTCTGTATGAACAAAATCGTGTCACCCTGTCCGAACTAAATCTGGCTTTCCGCAGATTCAGCCGTGACCTCAAGCTGGGGCAGATTCTGTTACAGCAGGCCTTGATCCATGAGGCGGATCTTGAAAAGGCCCTTGCATTGCAGTCCGCCGCCCATAAGGCGCTTGGCAAAATACTTTTAGAAAATAAATGGGTTGCCCTAGACCAGCTCTACTTTGCTCTTTCCATTCAGTACAACACCCCGTTCCAGAAACTTGACGGATATATTTATTATGAAAAACAAAAGATAGAACTGCGCAGTATAATCGGCCAACGCTATGCCTGTGAACATCAAATTCTCCCTCTTTTCTGGAACGGTGACAACCTTACCCTCGCAGTCTCCAATCCGGCCAGGATCTGGAGCATGCAAGATCTGAAATCTCGCCATCCGAGCATTCAGATGACCTGTGTGCTGATCACTGATGAAAAATTTGAACAGTTATACGCCCTGCTTTATGGAGAGGTCCTGCCCAGGCCTGTCCAGAGGTTTTTGTCCGGGCAGCAGAATTCAGAGGGAGCCGTGGTGGTGATCGATAATCTGAAAGAACAGCACGCCCAGATCAAATTGTTGTACCAGGCTTATAAGGCCCAGATGCAAATGGCAGGAGGAGATAAGTCGGTTCCCCGGGAAGAGATCTGGTTCATCGAATTTATTGAAGAAAATTTCAATACAATCTGCAACACTTACGGTTGCTCCGGCGTCCAATTCAGATGTACCACCAAAGAGAGGAACCCGGAACTCTTTGCCTCGCCGGTACCATAAAAAGGAAGGTATGCATGAAACGGGTGATCACCATTACCAGTGGAAAAGGCGGGGTTGGCAAGACCAATATCTGCGTGAATCTGGCGGTTGAGTTTGCCAGAAAAGGATTGCGGCCCTGCATTTTTGATGCGGACCTGGGGTTGGCCAACATCAATATTCTGATGGGAATTCGGCCGGAGCACACTCTGGAGGAGGTGGTAAACGGGGAGAAACGCATCCCCGATATTATGATCCACGATACCTGCGGTGTTGACATCATTCCCGGCGGAACCGGTGTGGAAAAGCTGGCCGCCATGACACCTGAGGATGTCTCCCAACTAATCGAATCCTTCTCTTGCATAGCGGGGTACGATGTACTGCTCTTCGATACTTCGGCCGGCATATCCAGGCATGTGCTGTCCTTTTGCCTGGCTTCCCAGGAGGTGCTCCTGGTGGTGACCTCCGAACCCACATCGCTGACCGATGGGTACTCGCTGTTGAAGGTGCTTTCCCTGAATGGATACCGCGATCCGGTGAAGGTGGTCATGAACAAAGCGAAAAATGAACGTTTTGCCAGGGCTGTATTCGATAAATTCAACGAAACGGTGAAACAATATCTTCCCATTGAAATTTCCTATGCCGGCTGCCTTCCCGCCGATGAAACCGTGTCCGCTGCGGTCACCCGGCAGCGTCCTTTTAGTTTGCTGTATCCTAGAGCCCGCGCTGCAGCGGGCATTGAGCAGTTGGCTGGATTTCTGCTCGACAATCCAGGCATCAATACATGTGACAGTGCGTTTGAAAAATTTTGGGAAAAGTATATGGAAATCGCGGGGACTCCTATAAAACTGCCGAAAGGGAAAAAAAAATCAACCATGGCCCCGGAGACAGCCCCAAAATCTCTCCAACCGCCTTCAGCCCAAGCACCTGTTTCTGTAGGAGACAATCCCCTGTCCGACCAGATATTGACATCTTTAAATGAATTGACCACCATCATCACCGATATGTCGGCTGAATTCAGAGAATTTCGGCGCACACTGACAGGGCAAGCCAATGACAGTGCCACCCCCGGTGATCCCGAAAATGACCTATGGGTACCACAACTGCCGCCTATCATTTTCCTTGATTTTGAAGCGTATAAGAAAAAAAAACAGCAGGAGATCTGACGCCGCCCCTTTTTACATGATGCATCTTACGACTCAAGGAGATGTACCGTTCTTCATGAACTGATAAATTGCAGAAAAATCTTTCCGGCCCAAGCCGTCTTGTTTTGCTGCGGCGTAAATTTCTTTTGCCGAATTTGCCAGCGGCAGGGGCTGTCCCTCTTCATATGCGGTCAAGGTTGCCAGGTGAAGATCCTTGTGCATCCACTCCAAAGGGAATTGGACTTCAAAATCATTTTTGCGGATCATCTCTGCCTTGGCTTGGGTAAACGGTGCACAGACCGACATTTTGGGCAGGGTATCCAGCAGGAAATCCTTTGAAAATCCAAGTTTTTCACCCAGCAGTATATTTTCCGAAAGCATGAGCATGGATTGGGCTAACAGCGAATTTACCAACATTTTTAATGCCGTGCCTTTGCCTGGTTCTCCCACATGCATAACTTTTTGCCCCATGCCTTCCAGCAAGGATTGTACAACATCCAAAACGCTTTTTTCAGCGCCGACAAAGAAAACCAGATCCGCATTTTCTGCATTGGGTTTTGTTCCGGATACGGGCGCATCCATGAACCGGATGCCGCACTCTTTTGCCATTAAAAAACTTTTTCTGGAAAAAGAGGGATTCACGGTTGAGCAATCCACCCAGATCGCATTTTTTTTCATTGCGGATACAAAACCCTCCTCTGAAAATGCCACCTTTTCAACCACTTCAGGGGAGGCCAGCATGGTAAATACAACATCGGCACCCTTGACCGCATTTCGATATGAATCCGCCGCAACCGCCCCCTGTGCGACCAATTTTCGAATGGGTGCGGCAGAGCGGTTGAACACCGTCAAATTTTTGTTCTTTTTTAATAGATTTGCAGCCATACGGCTGCCCATAATCCCCAGTCCGATAAAGGCAAGTTCCATTTTACCTCCTTTTATGCGTATTCGGTATGGACAGATAATATCATATTTGGGGGGCAAGATGACAGTGCCCAATAACTGATTATATTACATCCATAAACAAAAACCTGATCGAACGGAGGTTATTATGGACAGCTTGATTACGCATAAATGTGTTCCCTGTGAAAAGGGCGGTTTAGTTGCAACAGCAGAAGAGATAGCAAATTTCAAACGCCAGGTGCCGGACTGGGAGATCGTTGATGTACAGGGAAACCAGACCCTGAAGCGAGTGTTTCGGTTTAAAAATTTTAAACAGGCCCTGACCTTTGTTAACCGGGTGGGTGAGTTGGCTGAGGCCGAATATCATCATCCCACACTGGTTCTGGGATGGGGGCGTGTGGAGGTGTTGTGGACAACCCAAAAAATAAAGGGCCTGCATAAAAATGATTTTTCAATGGCAGCCAAAACGGACGCTTTGGTTTGATTTTAACTCACCATGAGACGGGTATGCGCCCAATAACTTCGTGTATTGTTTCGATTGAAATAAAAAAATTATCATCAATTGCCCTTTTTTTTTACGGACGGCATCCAGGCATGTAAGACGATTGGTTATGTCCGCCTGTCACCTGATAACTACTATATTAAGTGCAGTATTATAAATGAAGACCAATACCCTGAAAATGATGTGCCTTTTGGCGCTTCTGGCTGCTTTCCCACCGTTATCAACGGACATGTATCTTCCGGCGTTGCCTTTGCTTCAACAAATTTGGCAGCAGCCTATGTCCGTGGTCAACCTTACCCTGAGCGGATTTTTCATCGGATTTTGCATCAGTATGCTGCTGTACGGCCCCTTGTCGGACAAATATGGTCGAAAGCCCCTGCTTATGGTCGGTATCATGATTTATATTGCTGCCAGTTTTGTGAGCGGATTTGTGGACGATATCTATCATCTTATTTGCCTCAGGGTTCTGCAGGGCGTTGGGGCATCGTCGGGCGTGGTAATCTCCATGGCCATTACCAAGGACCTGTACGAAGGGAAGCAGCGGCAGCGCATACTTGCCTATATGGCTGTAATCATGGCCCTGGCACCCATGCTTGCGCCGATACTTGGCGGGGTCATCATGGCCTGGCTCTCCTGGAATTGGGTGTTTTTTATGCAGGCTGTCATGGGTATGATTGCCCTGGGCGGCGTGTTTTGGCTCAAGGAGCCTTTGCAGGAACCCGAGAATATCCGCGTTTTTGAAACCATGCGGCTGTATCTGAAATTGTTTGGCAATTGGCGTTATATTGGTCTTGTCCTTCTTTTTTCGGTTATTGTCCTGCCCCATTTCTCTTTTATCGGATCCGCGTCAAATATTTACATTTCCCATTTTGGCATGTCGGAACAGGTGTTCAGCTATTTTTTTGCGTTCAATGCAGCCGCCATCATGGCAGGGTCCTTTATATGCACACGGATTCAAAGACGCATGGCTTCGGAAAAAATTGTGACCATCGGCTTTGCAGGCATATTGGCAGCCGGTCTTTTTATGCATGCCGATTTGGTGGCAGGACCCTGGGGGCTTGCCTTGCCCATGGCACTGTCCTCTTTTTTCTTTGGCTTAAGTCGGCCGCCAAGCAATTATCTGGTGCTGTTGCAGGTTGACCGGGGAGCGGGAACAGCATCCTCTCTTATGATTTTTCTCTATTTTGTTGTGGCGGCATTTGCCATGTGGTTTATATCCCTTGACTGGACCGGCACCATTCACGTGATTGCCCGGATGGCTATTTTTTCTGCACTTTTCGTTCTTGCGATCTGGTTGCCGATGGTGAAAAAGCTCGACCTGAATGCCGGAGAGTAAATTCGGGTTTTGTTAGAGATCTTTTAAACTTTTTCAAGGGAGAACTTTTTTGCGGAAAGGCACATACCATGATATATATGTGATGACTAAGGGCCATGGCTCGACCTGGTTTTGTAAAAACATATAAATTGGAATCAGCCTATGACTTTTTATAGACGCAATTAAGGACTATATCCGGTACCGGAACCGAAAGAAATGGCTGTTTGTGGGGGGGAAAGTGATGAAGAAATATTTTACGGTGAAAATAGTGGCCTTAAGTGCCGGCATCCTGTTTGCCCTTTATCTGATTTTGACAGGACTTGTGGCACCCTGGGCAGGTAAACGCATTGCTGTTAACGCCCTGACCAAAACCCTTGAAAGGCAGACTCGGATTGAATCCATAACTTTTAATCCGTTCACCCTGGAAGCCCGGGTTAAAAATTTTGCCGTTGAAAGTAAAATCAAAGGGGAAAATTTGGCCTCGATTCAGGACGTTTATCTCAACCTCTCCGCCGCCTCCCTGCTTCATCTGGCCCCGGTGATTTCCGATGTTCAGGTAACAGCGCCTAAATTTTCTCTTCATTTGAATGAGGATAACTCCTTAAATATTTCAGACCTGCTTCAAAGAAATAAGGAACCCACCGCACCGGAGCCTGAACCCGCTAAAGAAGCGTCCGATGCTTTGTTTGAGTTCAAGGTATTTAATGTAAAAATTACGGATGCGGCCCTGGTTTTCACCGATCATATCCGTTCGGTCACCCATTCAGTAACACAGCTGAACTTTGATCTTCCCCTGATCAGCAGCATGGAAAAGGATCTGGCAACGCCTATCAAAGCCGTTATGAATTGTCTGCTGAATAATTCCCGGCTGGATGTCAATGTAACGGGTGTCCCTTTTGACGCCACCCGGAAAATGTCGGTGTCACTGAGCATGCTGCCGCTGGATCTCAACTATTTTGTTCCTTATATTAATCTGCCGGCCCCTTATAAAATTAAATCCGCCGGTAACCTTGGCCTATCCGTTTCTGGCGACTATGAGATCCCGGCGGGGAAAACCGTTGAAGAGCAAACGCTTGCGGTCAGCCTGAAAACCGTAATGAAAAATTTTGATCTGGAGAATGTGTCCGGCGCTAAGTTGTTCGCCTGCCCCCTGTTGACGATGAACGCATCATCCCAGAATGTATTTGATATGAATTTTCTGGTGGACCAGGTATTGCTTGACCAGGCCTCTTTGTTTGTTGAACGCGATGCCCGGGGCGGCATCAATCTGGTTCCCGGAGGGCAGGGGATGAAAACGGCACAGCCCCCGCAGGCTTCGACCCGGAGGTCGGATGCGTCAACCGTTGATACCCAGGCCGTTCAAGGTCAGGCACCAGCTGTGCACCAAAACAAAAAACCGTTAAAACCGGTGATTGCCCTCTCCCTGCCCTTTACTGCGAAAATCAACCAGGCCGCCGTGAAAAATATGCATATCCGCTTCAGTGATAAGATGGTCTCGCCTGAGGTGGTCAAAGAGATCTCCAGTCTGGACTTTAGCCTCACTGACATGAATGTCGGTTCCAAGGTTGAAGGAAAATATGACCTTCATATTCTGACCGGCGATGACGAAGAGATAAAAACGGCCGGAGCGTTTCATGTGCATAATGATCTGAAGGCCAACGGCAATGTTTCCGTTAAGGGTATTTCCCTTAAACATTTTCGTCCCTATCTGGCATCCTATCTTGGGGATAATGTCACCCTTGAGAATGTGGCTGCCGCTCTGAATTTCAACATGGGTTTCTCCCAGGCCGGGTTGGGTGTTGAGGTATCCGACGGTCAGGTGACCCTGGATACATTCGGTCTGACTGAGCAGGGCAAAAAAGAGCCCCTGGTACAGTTCGACCGGCTGGCATTATCCGGAATCTCCTGCGACCTTTTAAAACAGGAGGCAGGCGTGGGGCTTGTGGAACTTCATAAGGCCCAGGTTGAGGTTAACCGGGATAAAACAGGCCGGATGGACCTGCTTGCAGCCATTGAACAGGCCCTGAAACCAGGGGGCAACCCCGGGAAAAAGGCGACTGCATCAAAGCCTGCACAGATAAAACAAGACGCAACAAAGCAGGATGAACAGAACGCACCTGCACCTGCGTGGGTTGCAACCATACATAAAACGGTTTTAGACCAGTGTCGGGTTCAGTTCATTGATCAAGCCAAAAAAGAGCCGGTGAAGGTGATCATGAAAGACATTGGTGTTACGGTTGAAAATATTTCCACAAAGAAAGGGGAAAAATCAACCTTCAAGGCATCCATGACCAACAAGGACAAGGGACAAATTAATCTTGACGGCAGCTTTGACATTTCAGGGCCTGCAGCGACCGTGAATATAGATTTCAACCGGATTGACGTGAATACGGCAGAACCGTATTTTACTGATTTCTTGAAAATTTCAATATCCGAAGGATATCTGAATACCAAGGGTACAGTGGTCGTGACTCCGGGCAAGAAGAAAAGTGATCTACCGGAAATAACATACAAGGGTCAGGCTTCCCTTAACAATTTTATGTCTAAAAACAAGGTGGATAACACGGAATTTTTTTCATGCAAATCGCTCTATGCAACGGGTATGGAGATTTGCGTAAATCCCATGAGTGTGGTGATTGAGAAAATTGCGCTGACGGATTTCTACCAACGGGTCATATTAAATAAAAACGCCCAACTCAATTATAAAGAGATTATGGTGGAACAACCCGAGGACAAGACCGTACCCAAAGGTAAAACCAAGACCGAATCGGCACCGGTCAAGGAAGGCGGTTCAATACCCCATATCCGCATTAACGCCATTACCCTGCAGGGCGGGCATATCAATTTCAGTGACTATTTTACCCAACCCAATTTTACCGCCAATATGACCGAGATCGCAGGCAGCCTTACAGGTCTGTCCTCCATGGGCAAGGCGCATGCCCAGCTTGTACTCAAAGGTGTCCATGGCGGATATGCACCATTGGACATCACAGGTCAGCTTGATCCTTTAAAGGACAAGCGTTTTCTTGATTTGACCATATCCTTCAAAAACATTGAGCTGCCTAAATTCAATGTGTATTCCAAAAAATATCTGGGATATGAAATAGAGAAGGGAAAACTTATCCTGGAACTGCATTACAATATTAACGGGGATAAGCTTAATTCAAACAATCACGTCCTGTTTGATCAGTTGACCCTGGGCAAAAAAGTGGAGAGTAAGGATGCATCCTCCCTTCCTCTGGAATTTGCCGTTTCACTGCTCAAAAATTCCAAGGGCGAAATTGATTTAAATCTGCCCATTACCGGGGATCTCAGCGACCCTAAATTTCATTTCGGAAAGGTTGTGGGAACAGTCCTGAAAAATTTCATTATGGGAATTGTGACGGCTCCTTTTAAATTTTTAGGCAACCTTGTGGGTGTCGGCAGTGGCCAGGATCTGGGATATGTGGAGTTTGATCCGGGCAAAAGTCAACTGGATCAGGCCCAGAAAGACAAGCTGAACAAGCTTGTAACTGTGCTGGATAAAAGAACCAATTTGAAACTGGAAATTTTGAGCCGGTACAATAAACTTAAGGACGCTGAGCAATTAAGATATGAGGCTTATGAAGCCATGGTTTTATCCATGGATAAAAAATTGCCCGAAGACGGTACGGTGAGACTGGCTGATTTGGATGAAGAAAAACGTACCCGTCTCATTGAAAAGTCCTATGACAAAGCACAGTTCCCCAAACCCAGAGATGCGTCCGGAAAGGAAAAAGAGTTGACTCTGGATGAAAAAGAGACGCTTCTGGTCACCAGCATGTCCCTGGATGGAGATGCCCTAAATGACCTTGGGCGGCGGCGTGGCCGTGAAATTGCCAAATACCTGACAGAAACCGGCAAGATTGATGTAAGACGCGTATTTGTTACGCAGCCTGATCCTGTTGCTGAAGATGAAGAAAATAGTGCCAGGATTAAGACGGCGTTTAATTTGAAATGAGGTTTTCTAATAACGGATTTCAAAATGTGTTAATGCCGGATCCACTGATACCGTTCGGGTGTTTACATCCTTTACCTCTGAAAAGGTGGACCCCTTTCGGCACCAGGCCAGCATATCCTGTATATCCTCGGGCTTACCCTGGAACAGGGCCTGGACCGATCTGTCGGGCATATTTCTCACATGGCCTGACAGGCCGCGCTCCCGGGCCGCCAGCTGGGTTTCATGCCTGAAGCATACGCCCTGGACCCTTCCTGTAATGGTGACTTGCACAGCACAAAGCGGGTTCACTTTCTGATCTCCTATGTAGTTGTGTGAAACTTTATGGTTTTTCAAGGTTGCCTTTTTCAGGGCATCCGGGCCGAATTTGGCAAGCACCGAATCCATGGCCCTGTCCACGGCCTCCCATTGCCGTTGATCTTCCTGGTTCTGATCGGGAAACAAAGATCGCTGAATCGGCTTTTCGGTCTCCTGAAATTCAGAAACCCCCACCCCGACCAGACGGATTTTTTTGGTAATATTCAAATTATAATACAAGAAGAGTGCCTGGTCAAAAATAGTATTGGATGATGAAATCCATGTTTCAAGGGTTCTGCTCCGGGTGATTTGGGAAAAATCGGAGAATTTGAGTTTAATGCCGACCTTTCTGCATCTTTGGTTACCGGCCCGAAGTTCATTGCCGACCCTGTGGGCCTGGGCAAGAAGCACGGATTGTACGTCCCGGGGATCTGAAATATCGGAAAATAACGTGACTTCAGCGGAGATGGATTTACGGGGCCTTTCCGGTTCTATGGGGGTGGCATCAATCCCCCGGGCCAGCTGGAACAGCCTTTGTCCGAAACTGCCGAATTTATTTGTTAATAGGTTGAGATCGAATCTCTTCACATCGCCCAGGGTTTCAATTTGAAGGCCTTGCATCTGGGCCATGGCCTTGGCGCCGACGCCAGGCACCTTGCTGATGGGAAGGGTGGCAATCACCTGGGCCATCTCCTTGCCGGAGATAATGGTCAACCCGTCCGGCTTGTCCATATCCGAGGCTATTTTTGCCAGAAACCGGACCGGGGCCCCGCCAACTGAACAGGTCAGGGCAAGCTGATTGAAAATCTCAAATTTGATTTTTTTTGCGGCCTGTTCAGGCGTACCGATCAGTTTTTCACAACCCCTAATATCCAGGAAGGCTTCATCAATGGAAACAGGCTCCACCAAAGGGGAGAATTGTCTTAAAATAGCCATGATCTTTCTTGAATCCCGGGCATATTTTTCACGGCTGCCCGGCTGGATAATAAGATGCGGGCATCTCTGCCTGGCCTGAAAAACGGGCATGGCTGAATGGATGCCGAATTTTCTTGCTTCATAGCTGGCTGCAGATACCACACTGCGGCTGGAATGCCCTGCCACGATAACGGGTTTACCCAGAAGCTCCGGATTGTCCCGCTGTTCCACGGAAGCAAAAAATGCATCCATGTCCACATGGAGGATCATGGGATGAAAACTCCTCTTGGATCGGATTAAAAATTGCTGTATTGTTCTATTTTTTAAAAATTACTGTCAAGGATTGATTTAATCTTTTTACAAGTTAGGGAAGGTATAATAAAGGTGCTGTCCCGGCGTGTTTTATTTGCAATGAGAGTTATTTTCTTTCTTTGCCTTTTGGGCGGGCTGTTCGGGTGCACATCAGACCGGTCCCAAAATATCTCTTCATCTGAACCGCCTTCCAATGCAGGCCTTGCGCCCCTGGTGTATCAAAAACTGCCGCACAATATCCTGTGGCTCACCAATGATACAGATCCGGTGTTTGCCTCGGACAATGCTGAAAAAGGCGGGGTGATCCGGGAGGCCATCATGAATTTCCCCATGACCTTCAGGGTGGTGGGACCGGATTCCAACGGCTCTTTTCGAAGCGCAATTCTGGACAACCAGCTCGCTTTGATTAATATCCATCCTGTCTCGCGGCGTATTATTCCCGAGCTTGCCACCCACTGGGCCTATGCCCCGGATAAAAAGACCATGTATTTTAAGCTCGATCCAGATGCCAGGTGGTCGGACGGGGTGCCGGTTACCGCCAGGGACTATTTGTATACCCTGACATTCATGCGCTCTGAACATATTGTGGCACCCTGGTATAATGATTACTACACCCGGGAGATTGAATCGGTTACGGCGTTTGACGATTACACCATTGCGGTCAAAAGCACCAAAGCCGTACCTGACCTTTATCTGAAACTTGGCATCAGCCCGACGCCTGAACATTTTTTTAAAACCCTTGGAGAGGACTTTCTATCCCGCTTCAACTGGGCCGTTGTGCCCAATACCGGGGCTTACCAGATCAGTGATTTTAAAAAAGGGCGATTTATCCGGTTTTCCCGAAAAAAACAGTGGTGGGCAAAGGACCGGCGATATTTTAAAAACCGGTTTAACGTGGATTCAGTGCTTTTTACGGTAATTCGTGATTTCAACATGCAGTGGGAATATTTTAAGAAAGGCCGTCTGGATACCTTTGGTATGGTGGTGCCCAAATTCTGGCACCAGAAATCCAACACCCCGGTTATTAATAAAGGATATGTGGAACGTATCTGCTTTTTCAATGATCTGGCGCAGCCTTCCAGGGGAATGTGGCTGAACCTGGACCGTCCCGTATTCGAGGATATCCGGGTTCGGCAGGCCTTTGCCCATGCCATGAACATGGACAAGGTGATCAAGCAGGTTTTACGGGGCGATTATTTCCGGCTGCCCCAGGCCTTTTACGGATATGGAGAATATACGGATTACACCATCAAAGCCCGTGAGTACGATATTTCACAGGTTGAAGCGCTGATGAAGCAGGCCGGCTGGCACAGAGGTCCGGAAGGCATCTGGCAGAAAGGAGCCATGCGGTTTTCCGTTATCGTGACCTATTATCTGGAAGATCATATGCCCCAGCTGGCAGTATTGAAGGAAGACGCGCTCAAGGCCGGCATCGACCTGGAACTGGAGCGCCTTGACCCCACAGCCATGTTTAAGAAAACCCTGGAAAAAAAGCATGATGTGGCCTGGATGGGGTGGAGTACGGGCATGCGGCCTTCTTTTTGGGAGGGATGGCACTCGGACAATGCACATAAGCCCCAGACCAATAACATCACCAACACGGATGACCCTGAACTGGACAAGCTTATTGACCGGTACCGGGACAGCCTGGATGAGCGCGAACGTATCAATTTATCTGGAACGATTCAAAACAAGATACATGATATCTGTGCATATGTGCCTTCATATATGGTGCCCTATGTCCGAGTGGCTTACTGGCGGTGGATGAGGCTGCCGAAATTCCACGGCACCCCTGTGTCCGATAGTTTGTTTGATCCTTTCGCCTCCGATGCGGGCGGGCTTTTCTGGATTGATGAGCATATTCGTCATCAGACCCTTGCCGTTGTGAATGCGGGACAGGTGTTTGCACCTGTTACCATCATTGACGACAAATATAAACGAAAGGTCCGGCCGGAATGAATCAAAAAAATTGTCCACCGCTTTTAGCTGTTAAGCATCTTGGGGTGGCATTCCGGACCGACCATGGAGAAGTCCTGGCCGTGGATGATGTCGGCTTTGAACTTGCCTCCGGTCAGGTGCTGGGTATTGCCGGGGAATCGGGGTGCGGTAAGAGTGTGACAGCCTTGAGTTTGATGCGGCTTTTACCAAAGCCTGTGTCAAAAATTAAAGAAGGTGAAATCCTGTTTAAAGGACAAAATCTGCTTGACCTTCCTCTTGATGCCATGCGTAAGATCCGGGGCAAAAAAATATCCATGATTTTCCAGGAGCCCATGACCGCATTAAACCCGGTTCACACCGTGGGCCGGCAGATTTGTGAAAGTTATTCCCTGCATTTTCCGGGCATGGGAACAAAGGCGAAAAATATAGCGTCGACGCAGATGCTTGAAAAAGTAGGGATACCCGATGCCCCGCAGGTCATGAAAAAGTATCCCCATCAATTATCCGGCGGGATGCGTCAGCGGGTGATGATCGGCATGGCACTTGCTTGTGAGCCTGATATCCTTATTGCTGATGAACCGACCACGGCCCTGGATGTAACCGTACAGGCCCAGATTATGGATCTTATTTTTCAATTCCGGGATACAACAGGTATGGCCGTGATTCTAATTACCCATGATCTTGGACTGATCGCAGAGAACTGTGACAAGGTCGTTGTCATGTATGCCGGCACTGTGGCGGAGAGCGCTTCTGTGACAACACTATTTCGGAAACCATTTCACCCTTACACCAAAGGCCTTTTGCGATCCATTCCTTCCCTGGCTCAAACGGCGAAGGAGCCGCTTCCCACCATCCCCGGCAATGTGCCTGCTTTGTCTGAAATGCATACCGGGTGTCGGTTTGCCAAACGCTGCAACCGTGTATCGGCACAGTGCGAAAAACAACGTCCCCGGCTGATGTCCGTCTCTTCCGGCCATTTTGCCGCGTGTCATTTGGTGTATGGTGGCGAAAAAAATGAAATTTTAATAAATAATCCTTGATTTTTAAATAAAAGCTAATAATATACATTCAAAGCTGCAATTGCAGGGCTTTAAAAGTTTCGTTCTAAGGGCTGGACCCCATTTGTTGGCGTGGCAGGACCTGAGTTTGAAACTAAAATTATTCACTACAAGTAAGGAGAGAGTCGCAATGGCAAATGGGATCGTAAAGTGGTTTAATGATGCAAAGGGATACGGATTTATTGAGCAGGAGGAGGGACCTGACGTATTCGTGCATCATACCGGCATCAATGCAACAGGCTTTAAATCTCTTAATGAGGGTGACCGGGTCACTTTTGATGTGGAGGACGGACAGAAAGGGCCTGCAGCGGTCAACGTAACTGTCCAATAAGACTATTCTCAAAGGGTTTTTGAACAATGTTTCTGTTCAGAAACCCTTTTTTTATGTCCTCATTTTTTTTACCATTTCCTTAAAATTTGTCCTTATTTTCTATAAGAGAGTCTGTGTATCTCACATAGATTTTTCAATTATTGTTGTGGGCTGAACCACGGTGAAAAGCCGGGTCAGCCCATGGTTGTTTATGAAACTATTTTTCGGGTATAAACTATTTATAAAAGAGCGTTTTACGGGAAAAGATGAATGGGACAATCAGAGTGTTCAGCAATGCGTCGGCCGATTCTGGATATCCAGCACCTGAAAAAATATTTTCCGGTCACTTCGGGTGTTTTCATGCGCCGGACCGGTAATGTTCATGCGGTGGATGATATCAGTTTTTCGGTTTTCAAGGGAGAAAGCCTTGGTATAGTGGGAGAATCCGGGTGCGGGAAAAGCACGTTGGGGCGGTGCATCATGGGGTTGTATCCTTTGACCCAGGGCCGCATTCTTCTGGATGGGAAGCCATTGTCTGCCATGACCCGGAAAATGCGTAAAACATTTTCAACCCGGGCGCAGATGATTTTTCAGGATCCTTTTGAATCCTTAAATCCCAGGCAGACCGTGCGTCAGATTCTGGAAGAAAAGTTTCGCATTCACGGGGTGTCACAACAGGAAACGGCCATGCAGATTGAGTTGTTGCTGGATCAGGTGGGGCTTGACCCCGGGTCTTTGACCAAATATCCCCATGAGTTTTCAGGGGGGCAGCGCCAGCGCATCGGTATTGCCCGGGCCATCAGCATGACGCCGCAGATAGTTATCTGCGATGAACCGGTTTCCGCCCTGGATGTTTCGGTTCAGGCAAAGATTTTGAATCTGTTGCTGGATCTGCAGTCTGCACTGGGTCTGACCTACCTGTTTATTTCCCATGATCTGTCCGTGGTCCGCCACATGTCTGACCGCATTATTGTCATGTACCTGGGCCGTATCATGGAAATTGCGAACTCCCAAGACATCTATAATCATCCGACCCATCCCTATACAAAGGCATTGCTGGAGGCTGTGCCCGTAGCCGATCCGGATCGGCCTTCAAAAAGGACCCCGCTTCAAGGTGAAATTCCATCAGCTGAACACCCCCCCCGGGGTTGCAGATTTTCTTCCCGCTGTCCTGTGGCCCGATCCCTGTGTTTTGAAAAGGCGCCAACGCTTTCTGTCTGCTCCCATGACCCTGGGCATCTGACAGCCTGCCATTATCCCTTGTCCGATTAATTAATTTTTAGAAAGAGTGTTTTCGTAAGGGGAGGGACAATCAATAGCTTGAGGGGGGTTGCGAAAAAACAGGCATAATGCTAAAAGTTTCGAAAATTTAAGGAAACGGGCCATGGTTTGTTTCCTTTTTTTTTAAAAAAAATTTAAAGGAAAAATTCCCAAAATAAATTAATATACAGGCTTATGGCAGTCAGTGACAATGGGAATATAAAATGAGCAGCATTGCAACTATTTGGTACGGCATAAAAGACGCCAATGGATTTTCAAGGGGATTGTTAAATACCTTATCTGTTGGGGCGTTATTGCTTATGGCCACAGGTCTTACAATTGTAATTGGGTCCGGGTGTATGGATCAAAAAAAAGTTGAAGAAAAAGGCAGTATCATCAAAGCCGGCACCGTGGAAATCAGCCGGGCCGAGTTTGCCCGGGAGCTGGAGGTCAAGCAGGCCAACTACCCTTATGATATTAAAGACAGTCCCAGTGAATACAATGCCATGGTTCTGGATCTTGTTTCTGATCTGTCTGACCAGGCCGTACTGCTGGCTGCAGCTGCGGCCAAGGGTATTGATGTCAGTGACAAAGCGCTTGATGCTGCCATCGCCGACTTTAAGAAAGACTATCCAGAAGACAGTTTTGACCAGATGCTCCTTGAAAGGGCCATATCATATCCTGTCTGGAAAAAGAGGTTAAAAAAGGATATGGTCATCCAGGAATTAATCATGCAGGATCTGGTGGCGTCCCAGGAGATTCATCCCGAGGATATGATTGCTTTTTATGACCGCTTTGCAGGACAGACCGAAACCCAGGACAGTAATAATTCAGCAATGATGCATGAAAAAGATTTGGCGCTCAAGCTGCGGATAGAAAAAAGCCAGGAAGCCTTTGGGAACTGGTTTCAGGGGTTGCAGGCCAGCTATCCTGTGTACATTGACGAGCGGGTGTTAAGCGCCTTTCTAATAAACCCTGAAAAGCAATAACAGCCGCGGCTGACGTGGTCTGTCAACACCTGGGTTAAACCCACAACAAAACATGAAAATAATTTAATAACGTATTGGGACTTTCATATAAAAAAGGCGGGTGTATGAGAAAAAAACGAGACATCATTTTAATGGTTTTTATATTGGGGTTTTTCTGGGCCGCAAGTTGTCTGGCCCAAGAGGTGGTTGATCGGATAGTCGCCATAGTAAATGACGATATTGTCACCCTGTCCCAACTTGACATGGCAGCGGCCCCGTATCGAAAAAATATTGAGACATCCCAGGAGTCTTCGGCCCGGCAAAAAGAGCTGATGGCGCAGATGTACACCCAGGTCCTCAATCAACTGGTGGAAAACAGCCTGGTGGTTCAGGAAGCAAAACGAATGGGCATTACCGTGGATGATACGGATGTGGACAATTCCGTGGAAAATTTTAAAAAAGAGCACAATCTTAATCAGGAAAGGCTCGAACTCGGCTTGGCCGCCCAAGGTCTGACCCTTTCGCAATACCGTGAAAGAATCCGGGAGCAGATCCTCCAGAGCATGATCGTTTCAAGGGCTGTCCGTGCCAAGATTGTTGTCACGGATGAGGAGATAAATGCTTATTATCAGAGCCATTATCAGGAATTCAAGGACAAGAAAAAATATTATTTAAAAAATATCATTGTAAGGGATTCAACGGATCTTTCCACAGTCCTGGTGAAATTGGAAAACGAAGTTGATTTTTCACAAGTTGCCAAAAACTATTCAATCGGCTCCAATGCCTCTTCCGGTGGGGAACTCGGTGAGTTTGACATATCAAGCTTCAGCGATGTAATCAAAGCGGCGCTTGAGGGTGTTGGCAAGGGGCAATACACAAAGCCCATTGATATGGGGGATTCATTCCAGATTCTTTATGTGGCCGATATCATTTCACAGAGCCAGGGGCCTGTCCAGAAAGAGGTGGAAAAACAGATTCAGGATATCCTGTACCGGGAACACGGGGAAATTCAGTTCAACAAGTGGATGGAAAATCTTAAAAACAGCGCGCACATTAAAATAATGCTTTAATCCTTTCGATACTGTCTGCCTATAGGAAAATTATCCATGCAAAAAGAGCAAATCCAGATACTTGAGACCAGTATTATAAGATTGTTGCGCCGGGGGGCCAACAAGCAGCTGCTCAATATCATAAAAAAAACCCATATGGCGGACCTGTCCATTGTTTTTGAAAATCTGACGCCCCCTAATCAGGAAAAGCTGTTTAAGCTGCTCGACAATCCAGATGATATCGGTCTGCTGTTTTCGCACCTGTCCGAAAAGACCTTTGTGGAGTTTGTTAAAATCGTAGATTTTGATAAGCTGGTGACTGTTTTTGACCACATGGCCTCGGATGATGCTGCCGAGTTGCTCGGGTGCCTGGACGAGGAATTGTCCGACAAGATTCTGTCCAAAATGAAAAAGGAAGAATCTTACAATGTCGAGCAGATCATGAGCTATGAGGAAGATACTGCCGGCAGCCTCATGGTTAAGGATTACGTGGCCCTGGAAGAAGACGTCAAGGCAAGGGAAGTGATCGAAGCGCTGCAGAACAAGTATCTCGATGTTGAGATGCCTTTCTACATCTATGTGATAGATAACTATGGCAAGCTTGTGGGGGTCAGTTCCCTTCGCCAGCTGGTGCTGGAATCCCCTGATAAGCCGCTTAAATCGTTCATGGCCACGGATATTGTATCGGTCAAGCCTTATACGGACCGAGATGTTGTGGCCCGTCTGGTTTCCCGGTATGATTTTCTGGCCATACCGGTTGTGGATGATGACAACCGGATTATCGGTATTGTTACCGTGGATGACGTCATTGACATCCTGCACGAGACCGCCACCGAAGATATGTTGAAAATGGCTGGTGTGGGTGAGGATTATGTTGAGACCCAGTCCCTTCTTAAAGGTACCCGGATCCGTCTGCCCTGGCTGTTTGCCAGCTGTCTTGGCGGGATCGCCAACTTTTTCATCATCGGACGGTTTGAATCCACCTTGGCACAACTGACCGGTCTTGCCGCGTTTATCCCCATCATCATGGGCATGGGGGGCAACATCGGCACCCAGAGCGCCACCATCGTAGTCCGGGGTATTGCCACGGGCCGGGTCAATATTCGGGATTTTGTCAAGATAATATCAAGGGAACTTGGTGTGGGGTTTATCTTAGGCGTAACCTATGGCGGTTTGATTGCGGCTGTGGCCAAGTTCAGCTTTATGGCCGAGCCCTTTTCCTGGGCTTTGTCTGTGGTCGTTGGCGGCTCAATTTTGTCTTCCATGACTGTGGCTGCTTTTGTGGGAACCGCTGTGCCTTTGATTTTCCACCGGCTCAATATTGACCCGGCCGTGGCCACAGGCCCCTTTGTCACCACCACCATGGACCTTATCAGCGTTTATTGCTATTTCACGATTACAAGGCTGCTGCTTGGCTTCTGACAACAATATGGACGATTTCAGCACGGACGCTATATTGCTTCGTAAAATTGAATATGGAGACCATGACCTGATCATCACCTTTTTGACCCGGGATAAAGGGAAGATCAGTGTGATGGCAAAAAATGCAAAAAAGAGCGTGCGCAGGTTTTCAGGTGCCATGGACCTGTTTTCGGTCAATCATATCCAGTGCGCCTTTCCCAAAAAAAACAGAGAGGCCATGATCAATCTGTGCCAGACAGTTCTTGAAAACGGCTTTTCCCATATCCGGTATGATGTGGTGAACACGGCCTATGCCTCCTACTGGACGGAAATTGTCAGCCAGTGGCTGGAGGAGGGAAAGGCCCAGCCCGATATTTTTGAATTGCTTTACACGGCCCTTGAAATGGTGGATGACGGTTTTATCCGTACCGAAGTGATCAGCCTCCTGTTCCAGATTCGCTTCATGCGGTTGTCCGGATTTTCTCCCGGGCTTGACCAGTGCGATGCCTGCCGTACAGGTATAGAGGGTGTTGATTCGGCCAGGCTCTGGTTTGATTTCAAAGCGGGGCGGGTTCTCTGTCCACAGTGCCGGGGCAGTGAAAGCTGTGCCCAGGAATTTCCCGGACCATCCGGCCGCAGTGCCCCGGGCTGCTGGGTATCCAAGGGCACCTTGAAACAATTGTCCTGGATTAATGCTGTGGAGATGGCACGGGCAGGCCGTATCAAGTTTTCTTCGGTTGCCATCCAGGAGGGCGAAACCCTGCTGGAATCCTTTATTCCGTTTCATATCGGACGCAATTTCAATAGTTTGAAGTTTTTACATAAAATGAGATCTGAAATATGAATCTTGCACCAATACTTGAAAAAAAACAGATACACGTTTGCGTGCCCTGCCGGATTGATTTCGGCGGCACCCTGGATATTTCCACCTTTTATCTGCCCCTGGCAGCCCTTAAACCGGCGACCCTGAATCTGGCCCTTGATATGCGTACCCATGTTTACCTATCTGCCTGGGAGCAAGGGCGGATTAAAATATCTTCCAAGGGATTTGACACCATTGACCGAAGTCGAGGCGAGAAAGGATGGGACGGTCCCATGGGACTGATGTTTGCGGTTTTTGAGTATTTTAATGTCCATGGGGTGCATCTGCACATTGAATCGAAATCTCCTGTACGAAGTGCCCTTGGCGGATCTTCCTGTGCAGCCGTGGCGATTATTGCCGCCGTTTATACTGCCTTGGAAAAACAGATCAATCCCGAACATATTGCCTGGCTCGCCCATTATCTGGAAGGTGCCGTGGCAGGGGTGCTGTGCGGGGTCCAGGACCAGGCGGCTGCAGCGTTTGGCGGGGTGAACCTGTGGGAATGGACCTTTGGCCATAAAAGCCCTGAGTTTGTGCGTTGCCCGGTGTTTGATTCACATGAGAAAATAGAAAAATTGAACCGCCATCTTCTTGTGGCCTATTGCGGCATTCCCCATGAGTCCAGGGATGTCAACGCCCGGTGGGTGAGTGACTTTAAATCAGGCAGGGCCTATGATGCATTTGAGCGTATTACCCGTCTTACACGGCAGTTTGCCGGGGCTTTGGGCTCTTTTTCCTTTAAAGAGGCCGCACGGTTGATGAATCAGGAAACAGCGGTTCGTTGTGAAATGACCCCGGATGTGCTGGACCATACCGGTATAAAACTGTGGTACGCTGCAAAGTCAGAAGGTTGCGGGGCCAGATTCACAGGTGCAGGGGGCGGCGGCTGTCTGTGGGCCATCGGGGAAGAAACAGATATTGACAAGCTCAAAACACAGTGGGAGAAAATTCTTGATCCCATTGACGGGGCAATGGTACTGAATGCCGCCATAGACCCCAAAGGGATTTGTGTTCATTAATAAAAAGGAGGCAATATAATATGGCAGGATATGATCCTGAACAGGATAAAAAAATAGCTGAGTGGAAAAATGAGGAAACCGGACTGATTATCTCCATTATGCAGTATGGTGAGGGTGAACCCAAACTTCAGGTCGGTCCCAGAATCCTGAAGAAAAAAGACGGCTCGGACCGGGCGCCCATGAAGGCGGGACGGCTCTCCGTGGAAGATGTCATGTGGCTGTATGACATTATTGACGAGGTAAAAGATGAGCTATCCGACATGGTCGGACCTGAATAGCGAATCCATTGTTCCGCCGTTAGGGGAGAGAAATGCAAGGTCCGTGGGGCCGGCCGCATTGATGGTCAGCGCAGACCCGGACATGGCATTGATTCGTCAGGGATTTGGCAAGTGGCGGTCCCGCGCTTTTTTCAACAGCAGTCTGCTGGTTAAAGAAGATGATCCTTTGGGTATGAGTGTGGCAGGGCCCTATATCGGGGCGCCCTACGGGGTAATGCTGCTGGAAGCGTTGATTGCAAAGGGGGCAAAAGCCGTTGTTGTCCTTGGCTGGTGTGGCGGCCTTTCCCCGGATTTTGCTCCGGGTGATCTGGTGGTGGTGGAAACCGCCCTGGTTGATGAGGGTACATCCCGGCATTATATGGACCTGCGGGGTGATCTGCCTGCGGTCAATGCCGATACCCGTCTTACCGCAAAACTTGCGGATGCCCTTGGGGCGGCTGAGCTCAAATTTCATGCCGACGTCACCATCTGGACCACGGATGCCATTTACAGGGAAACGTCTGAAAAGGTCTCCTGGTACAGGGACAAAGGGGCCTGTGGCGTGGAGATGGAGTGCTCGGCCCTGTTTGCGGCAGCCGCGTTCAGGAAAATTCCCATTGCTGCCTTGCTCGTGGTGTCTGACGCTCTTGCCCCCGCCGACGCTATCTGGCACCCGGGATTTGGCAAAAAACGATTTAAAACCATGCGTAAAAAGGCCTGTGGCCTTGCCGTGGAACTGACAGGAAACCTTGCCCATGGATTTTGATGCATGCCGGATGGAGGCGCAAAAGCTGCGCCGGGAACTGACCGAACATAGTTACCATTATCATGTGCTGGATGACCCTGTCATTGATGACCAGACTTATGACATGATGCTGCGGCAGCTCATTGACATTGAAACCCGATTTCCTGAGCTTGTCACTGAAGATTCCCCCACCCGGCGCATTGGAGCCCCGCCCTTAACCGCCTTTGACACGGCCCCGCACTCGGTCCCTATGCTCAGTCTGGACAATGCCTTTAATGATCAGGAGATTTTGGATTTTCATGCCCGGTGTCTGAAAACCTCCGGCGCCAATACCCTGACCTATACGGCGGAACCCAAGCTGGACGGCCTGGCTGTGGAACTGACCTATGAAAACGGGGTGCTGGTGTTGGCCACCACCCGGGGCGACGGTTACACCGGAGAGGTGATTACGGAAAATATCAGGACCATCAAATCCGTGCCCCTGCGCCTGATGGACAGTAAAACGACTGTCCCGGATTTTATTGAAGTGCGCGGTGAGGTGATCATCCGGCATAAAGATTTTGAAATGCTCAACCAGCGCCGCCTGGATAAAGGAGAACCGGTTTTTGCCAATCCGCGCAATGCTGCCGCAGGTTCCCTGCGCCAGCTCGATTCCAAGATAACAGCCCAGCGGCCATTGACCATATTTGTCTATGGTGTGGGTGTTGTGCGAGGTCTTGTCTTTTCCACCCAGGCGTTGATGCTTGAATGCCTCTCTGATCTGGGATTCCCGGTGAGTCCGCTTATTAAAAAAGGGATTTCAATCCAACAGGTGCTGGAAAATTTCAATTTTCTGGAAACCCTTCGTCCGGAATTGGCCTATGATATTGACGGCATGGTGATTAAAGTGGATGATATTTTAATCCAGCAGCTCCTGGGTGAAAAAATAAAGAGTCCCAGGTGGGCTATTGCCTATAAATTTCCGGCCATGGAAAAGACCAGCAAAATACTCGACATCACGGTCCAGGTGGGCCGCACCGGAACCCTGACCCCTGTGGCCGAACTTGCGCCGGTGAATATCGGCGGCGTCACGGTTTCCAGGGCTACCCTGCACAATGCCGATGAGATTGAACGAAAAGATATCCGCATCAATGATACCGCATTGATCACAAGGGCAGGGGACGTGATCCCCAAGGTGGTAAAAATTATCCCTGAAGCCAGGACCGGGCAAGAGCGGGTGTTTACCATGCCCGACACCTGTCCGGTTTGCGGTTCCAGGGTAAGACGCCTTGAGGGCGAGGCTGCCGTTAAATGTATCAATGCCGGGTGCAGCGCCCAGATCAAGGAGCGCATCCGCCATTTTGTATCCAAAAAAGCCTTTGATATGGACGGGCTTGGCAAAAAATTGGTGGAACAGCTTGTGGACCAAAAGCTTGTAAATTCCTTTGCCGATCTTTTTCATCTGGACCGGGAGACCCTGGCCGGGCTTGAACGCATGGGCTTAAAATCTGCCGACAATATCATCGCTGCCATTGAACAGTCCAAAACAATTTCCTTTGCACGGTTTATCTTTGCGTTGGGCATTGACCACACCGGCGAGCATGCTGCCCGGCTTCTGGCTCAAAAATTTGCGGACCTTGACGCGTTGATGACCGCAGAAATACAGACCATCAGCGCCATCCACGGCATGGGGGAGACCACCGCCGGGGCTGTAACCGGATTTTTTTCCATTGAAGAGAACATCAAAACGGTTAAAAAGCTGCTTGATGCAGGCGTCTGCATTACAAATGACCTTTATGGTGAGGGCGATGAAAAAGATAATCCGTTCAACGGAAAAAGTATTGTGCTCACAGGCAGTTTTGAAGCGATGACAAGAGATCAGGCCAAGGCAAAGCTTCTGGCCTTAGGCGCAAAGGTGACGGGTTCGGTTTCAAAGAAAACCGATATTGTTATTGCCGGCAGTAAGGCCGGTTCCAAACTGACCAAAGCCGAGGCGCTTGGCATCACTGTCTGGGATGAAGCCAGGCTTATAGAGTTGATTGGCCGCGGGGATTAATATTTTAGACGCTCTGGGAATAGAGCCCCAGGCGATTGAAATTCTGGGGAGCTTTGAATGGGCCGTTTTTCGGAAACAACTTTTAGTCGTCGAACAGCGCATTGACAAATCGTTTTGCATCAAATTCCTGCAGATCTTCTATGGCCTCCCCCACACCGATATAGGCAATGGGCAGCTCCATGGTGGATGAGACCGCCGCTACAATCCCCCCCTTTGCCGTGCCGTCCAGTTTGGTGACACTCATTTGGGTAAGCCCCACGGCCTTGTGGAAAATTTTCGCCTGGGACAGAGCATTCTGGCCGGTGGTGGCGTCTATGACCATCATTACATCGTGGGGTGCACCTTTGTATTTTTTATCCACGGATCGCTTGATCTTCTTTAACTCTTCCATGAGATTTTTCTGGGTGTGCAGCCTGCCTGCGGTGTCAATGAGCACCACATCAACGCCCCTTGCCATGGCTGCTTCAACGGCATCGTAGGCAACAGCGGCAGGGTCCGCACCTTCCTTGTGCCGAACAATGTCCGCCCCTGCGCGCCGTGCCCATATTTCAACCTGCTCAATGGCTGCTGCCCGGAACGTATCTGCCGCTGCAATCAATACTTTTTTTCCTTCGGCGTTATATTTCATGGCCAGTTTGCCAAGCGTGGTGGTTTTGCCGGTTCCGTTAACACCCACCATCATGATGACATAGGGCTTCGGCCCGGATGGGGCAGGGGGGGGCGGTTCGTGAAAAAGGGTGAGCAACTCGTCTTTGAGCACCTGGCGAAGCTCATCTCCCGTGGACAGACCGCGGCTTTTTTTCTTGATCCGCTCCATCATGTCCATGGTGATATCAATACCGAGATCAGAGGTGATCAAATGTTCTTCGAGGGTATCAAACAGATCGTCATTTATGGCTTTGGCCGAGGAGAACAGTTCTGTGATATCCGTATTCAAAACGGTCCGGGTTTTGGCCAGACCGGATTTAAGTTTTGAGAACAGTCCTGAACCCTCTTTGATGGCAGGTTTTTCCTGGACAAATTCCGTTACCTTCTCAGATTCATCTAACGGCAAATCTGGTTCGACTTCCGGTTGCAAAGAAGGTTCCGGTGAAAGTGGCTCTTGTTCGGCTCTGTTTTCTTCTGAAACGGCTTCAGTCTCAGGGGTTTTCGTTTTCTTCTTAAAAAAGCTGAATACCACCCTTGTTTCTCCTTATTTTGGATTTTGATCATTCGCCTTAATCTACTAAATTTCAAATCCTGATTTGCAAATCGGTTAAAATCTGGGTTAATATGTGCCTTCTTGTACAATTTTTAGCAGCCGCAATCAAGCTTTGGATCTGCTAAATTAACTTTACTTTCTTTGCTTCACTGGTTAAAAGTAATCAACCATTACAAGTGGTTTAAATTTGGGAATACATTATGGCCGAACAACGTGATGATAAAATAGACCAGTTACAAGCCGAAATCATTAAATTGAGATCCCAGAAGGATCACCTGCTCAAGGAACTGGATGCAGTGGAGGCGCAGTATGGCAATCTTGACAGTCTTTACAGACGGTATTTCCCCATTATTTTAGATGTGCTTTCCGAGGAGGGAACGGCATTGGGTGATGCCTGCATTCAGTTGGGTGCGGCCATGCGGAAAAAGGCCTCCCCGGCCAAGATCGAATACATTTTTAATCAGATCAAAACCGCCATGATCCAGGAAGATATGGGCCCTGCCGCCCCCAAAAAAAAGAGGGGGTTTTTTTCCACTTTTCGAAAAAATTCATCCGAAGATCAGATGCTGAACAATCTCAGGGACAGTTACCAGAATGTGGTGAATCATCTGAAATCCAATCTTGATAAAAAATATACCAGAAAGCTTGAATTAATTACCTCAAACCTGCTTAAGATAGGCGACATACAAGCTTTTGAAGAAGTTCGAGAAAATATTTTTTCCCTTATTTTTAATTATATTTCAGAAACCAGTCAGGATCGGGAAAAGGTTAATGCTTTTATCAGAGATATTGTGGCAAGAATTTTTGAAATTGAAAAGAGGCTGGCCTCTTCCTATGAGCACACAAGCTCTCTGCTTTCTTCAAATCAGGGGTTTGGATCCATCTTAAATAACGAAATGGCCGGGATCAAAAAATCCTTTGATGTGGCTGAAAGTTTAGATGATTTGCGGGCAAAGATTTCCACGGGGCTTGCTTCCATTGAGAAGGCATTGCAGAAAAAGCAGAAAGTGGACCAGGCCATCAGTCGTTTGGCTGAAAAAAGCAAGACCTCCTTTGCCTCCGGATTTGCCAAACTCAAGCAGGAATTGCAGGTTGCCACAAAATATTCCGAAGAGTTGGAGAAAAAACTCAACGAGGACCAACTGACCGGAGCCAAAAACCGCAGGGCCTATGACAAGAAAATTGAAGAGGAGATGGACCGGTTTCTCCGGTATAAAAATATTTTTTCCCTTTTGATTATTGACGTGGATAAGTTTAAAAATATTAATGATACCTATGGACACGCCATTGGTGACAGGTGCCTGCAGGAAATTATAAAACGGACCCGGCCGTTATTAAGAAAAAGTGATATGCTTGCCCGGTATGGCGGTGAAGAGTTTGTCCTCATTATGCCGGAGACGAATAGGGAAGGCGCAACACAGGTTGCGGAGAAAATTCGCCAGACCATAGAAAAAATTGAATTCCTGTACAAAGAGGAGACGGTTCGGGTTACGGTCAGCATTGGTGTTTCCTGCATCAAGGAGGGGGATAAGTCATCAAAGGATTTATTTGAACGGGCGGATATGGCTGTATACAAGGCAAAGGAAAATGGTCGAAATCAGGTTATGACACAGTAGATAGCGCCTGAACGCAAAACCCGTGTTTGGACGAAAAGTTGCCCAGATGGAAGGCGCAGATGGGTGACGTTGTGTTCAAACACTAAAAATTTTGGAGTAATAATGGACGAAAATACCCTGAAGATCCCCTCCGACGTGCGGGCGAAAGCGCTTCAAACCATGAATGAGGAAAGCATGGAAAATGTAGCACGAAGACGGTTTTCTCCTGAAAAAATAGAGATATTCAATGGATCACTTACATCTCTTCAGACAATGAATGAATACCGTTTTTTGAAAGATACCGAGGCCGAACGTATGCTGCCCGGAATTATCAACAACCCCGTACAGCAGGTGATTACAGAGCCTAACCCCGATGAAAATGCAAAGGCAAAGTTTTCAAAGCCGCGACACATCGGTGTTGTTTTTTCCGGCGGCCCGGCTCCGGGTGGGCATAATGTAATTGCAGGCCTTTTTGACGAGATGAAACGTTTCAACAGTGCGTCAAAGATGTTCGGGTTTATTAAAGGGCCTGAAGGACTGCTTGAAAACCGGTACATTGAGATCACCCCGGAACTGGTGGACACCCACCGGAACATGGGTGGTTTTAACATGATTAAAACCGGGCGGACCAAAATTGATTCCGGCAGCAAAATGGAATTGGCATTGACCGTATGCAAGGGATTGAATCTTGATGCATTGGTCATCATTGGCGGGGATGATTCCAATACCAACGCCGCCTTCCTGGCCCAGCATTTTAAATCTTCCGGGATCAAGGTTATCGGCATCCCCAAAACCATTGACGGCGATATCCAGGTAAAAACAGAAGAGGGCAAGGTGTTGTGCGCCACCTCCTTTGGCTTTCATTCTGCGGCCCGGGCCTTTGCACAAAATATTGCCAATCTGGCCAATGACGGCAGTTCCGATATTAAATACTGGCATGTGTGCAAGGTTATGGGGCGGGTGGCAAGCCATCTTACGCTGGAGACAGCCCTTCAAACCCATGTGAATATCGCTTTGATCGGCGAAGAGTTAGCAGATTATGTGGACCAGGACCGTATGGTCAAATCCCTGGGCCAGGGGGGGCAGATGGATTATAACGCCTACGGGATGACCCTGCGCCATCTATCCCGGGTCATTTGTGATATTATTGTCCGGCGGGCGGCATTCGGCAAAAATTACGGGTTGATGATCATTCCGGAAGGCATTCTGGAATTTATCAACGAGATCCAGGTGTTCATCACAAAACTCAATAAAATCATTGCGGATTATAATAGAATCCATGACCTGGATTTTCACAGAACATTTTCCACCCTGAACGAAAAATTGGATTATTTGCGCAGGATATCCCAGGGGATGATGGACAAGGGGCGGTTTCCCATATGGAATATCCGGGACGATGAGTTGTTCAACCAGCTGCCCGGATTTTTTAGGGAAGGGCTTCTGGTGGAAAGGGATCTTCACGGCAATTTCCAGTTCTCCCAGGTTAAAACCGAGAAGATCATCATGGACATGGTCAAAGAGTATCTTGACGTGCTCAGAGAGCAGGGGCTTTACAAAGTAGGTATTCTCCGGGATGATTATGTTTCGCTTATGGATGATGCGGGCATGGATCCGGACCTGTTTGCCCCGGCATTGTTTAAAAACCCTCAGGATAAATACGTGCTGGTCAAGCCGGATATTATCTCCCTTAAAACCTTGAAGATTGCCCTGGTCCATGCCGGCATGCTGGATGACGAAGAACAGATACCTGCGGTCCTTGTAAATATATTTAGAAAATCCCAGGCTGATTTTAATATCCAGACCCATTTTTACGGGTATGACGGCCGGGGCACCGATCCAACCTATTTTGACTGCTGTTATGCGTACAATTTAGGACTTACGGCCTTTCATCTGATTACAGGCGGGGCCACAGGTCAGATGGCGGCCATTATCAATTTAGAAAAAGACTTTCACCAGTGGCAGCCGGCAGGTATACCCATTGCCCGGCTCATGCACCTTGAGGAACGCAAAGGACGCCTGGAACTGGTCATGGAAAAGAGCCTTGTTGATCTGGAATCCAACGCCTTTAAGGTGTTCAAGGCTGTAAGGGAGGATTGGGTGGCAGCCTGTGCTTGTCCTGATCAGTTCAGAAATCCGGGGGCCATCGGGTTTTCCAAAGAGATGGAAGAAGACCGGCCTTTAACGCTCCGGCTCAACGCCTTGCAATCCCAGGAATAGACTTGATATTACCGGACTGCCAACACAGTGCGCATCAGGGAGACAAAATTATTATAAAATAGGCTCAATTATCTAAAATTTCATATACAATTCTTGCACCAATCTATTAAAATTTCACTAAACAAGCACAAAAAACAACATTTGGGCAAGCGAGCAAAGGGCTTGCTCCATTCGCTTGTCGAACTTTTGGTCAAATAAGACCTTGAAACGCAACATGAGCCTATGATGATATTGGCGTACAAAATGTTGTCAAACAAAGGCTATGATCAGACTTTCCTGGCCTGTACCATGTAAAAATTAACCGGACAGCACTGGGTTACGAGCAGTAACATTTTGTAATGTTAAATGCATTTTTTGTAACTGATCTTTGTGTATTAAAAGGGTGTTTTTTAAAAAAATCTTTGAAATCATAATGTTATCGTCTTTGGTATGCCATTTGAATTGTCTGATATTGGCTTGATGCAGCAAACAATTGATTTGCTGCCGGCAGGTTATAATTCTGTATTAAAGGAGAAAAGAATGAAAAAAACAAAATCAATCTATTTTGTCGTTATAATCTTGACTTGTTTGATTTTCCCAACCATTAGCTCTGCACATCCATCGTCGAGGCATGAAGGATTTCGGCATGGTCCGCCCCCACCGTGGGATAAACGATTCATGAACTGTCCGCCGCCACATAGAGGATTCATGTACGGCCCACCACATCGACATAGACAACGATTTAGGCACCATCCACCGCCACCACGACATAGAAGATTTAGGCACGATCCCCCATCTCATGAACGATTAGTGATACCCATACCCATACCCATACCGTTACCACACAACCTGTTTTGACACGGTCTGTTAGCGCCACAAGCGTTTAAGTTGTTTGGGAAAAAATAAATGCTGAAGATATAGAACTAAAGCATAGGACTCGGATAAAATCCCCCCATATTTATTGCCGATTTATCCGAGTCCCTTACGCTGTCTAATGTCGGGCCGGCTGATATGTGCACAAGGGTTCCTGGGCCAGGTAATTGCCGGTAGCCTCGTATGCCCTGGCCCGGCATCCGCCGCACACCTGTTTGTATTCGCAGATGCCGCATTTGGGTTCAAGATTGTTGAAATCCCGCAATTTGTTAAACACTTCTGAATTTTCCCACACATCCTTGAAATGCGTGGTTTTTATGTCTCCGCAGGTGACGTCTAAAAAACCGCAGGTCTGTACCCGGCCCACATGGGAGATAAAGCAGAATCCAGTCCCTGCAAGACAGCCCCTTGTGACTGCATCAAGCCCATGGGTTTCAAAGCTGACTTTTTTGCCCTCGGCCTTGGCGCGCTGGCGCAAAATCCGGTAATAGTGAGGGGCGCAGGTCGCTTTAAGCTGCAAAGATGTTTTCTCCCGCTGGTCGTAGAACCAGTTGAGGGTTTCTTCGTACTCCTTTGCATCAATGGCCGTATCCACAATGTATTTCCCTCGGCCCGTGGGTACCAGAAGGAAAATGTGGTGGGCCGCCGCCCCCAACGATTCTGCCAGGGCAAGGATGGCAGGAATTTCATTAAGATTGGTTTTTGTAATAACGGTATTGATCTGAAATTCCAGTCCGGCAGCCTTTGCGGTTTTTATGCCGTTTACTGCCCTGTCAAAAGCCCCGTCAAGACCCCTGAACGCATCATGGGAGGCCGCTGTCGAGCCGTCCAGACTCACGGAAATGCGCTTGATGCCGCTTTTGATAAGACGTTTCACATTGTCTTCATTGAGCAGGGTGCCGTTGGGAGCCATGACCATGCGAAGGCCGATTTTGTCTCCATAGGCGGCAATATCAAAGATATCATCCCTGAGCAGCGGTTCGCCGCCGGTGAGAATAATGATGGGTTGCCCCACCTCTCTGATCTGGTCAAGAAGTTTGAAAGACTCTTCGGTGGTAAGTTCGTTGTCGTATACATGATCTTCTGCAGCAGCCCGGCAATGTTTGCAGGTCAGATTACACCGACGGGTTGTCTCCCAGGCCACAAGTCGCAGGGTATTGTTTTTACCGGCGGCGTGGGGAGCACCATGTCCCGGGGGGTGTGTTTTGTGGGGATGCGCCATCAGTTGTTCAGCTCCCTTGCCACATCAATGGCCGAGTAGGTCATGATGATGTCGGCTCCGGCTCGTTTGATTGATAACAGGGTCTCCATGATCATGGCTTTGCCGTCCACCCATCCCATCATTTCAGCCGCTTTGATGATGGAATATTCACCCGATACGTTGTATGCAGCCACAGGCAGATCAATTTCTTCCCTGACCCTGTAAATGATATCCAGGTAGGAGAGTGCCGGTTTTACCATGATGATGTCCGCACCTTCCTCGATGTCCATGGTGGCTTCCCTGATGGCTTCAAGGGCGTTGGCCGGATCCATCTGGTAGGTTTTGCGGTTCCCAAATTTGGGTGCGGATTCGGCAGCTTCCCTGAAAGGGCCGTAAAAGGCAGATGCGTATTTTACGGCATAGGACATGATGGGCACATGGGAAAAGCCCTCGTCATCCAGGGTGCCTCTGATTTCAGCCACACGACCGTCCATCATATCGGAAGGGGCTACCATGTCGGCGCCTGCCTGCACATGGGACAGGGCCGTTTTTGCAAGCAGATCCAGGGTGGAATCATTGTCAATGGTCCCGTCATCCATAACCATGCCGCAGTGACCGTGGTCCGTGTATTCACACAGGCAGACATCGGTGATCACCGTAAGATCCGGTACCTGTTCTTTGACGGCTGAGACGGCTTTTTGAACGATGCCGTCATGGGCATAGGCCTGGGTGGCAAGGCAATCTTTTTTATGGGGAATCCCGAACAGCATGATGCCTGGAATGCCCGCATCTTTGGCTTGCTTTGCCATGGTGACAATATGGTCGATAGAGAGCTGGAACTGCCCGGGCATGGAATTGATGGGCTTTTTAACGGATTTGCCTTCAACGGCAAAAAGGGGAAGAATCAGATCGTCTCTGGAAAGCTTTGTTTCCCTGATCATCCGTCTGAAATTGTCCGTGGCCCGAAGCCGTCTGCCCCTGTATTCGGGAAACAGCATTATACATTCTCCTTTTTGATCTCTTCATCCGTAAGATAACACGCAGGATCAGAATCCCAGGGATCATTGGCAACGGATTCAGCCCTGGCCCTGAAATTTCCGGCACAGATATCCAGCCACCGGCACTCTGAACAACGGCCTTTTACGTGTTTTTTCTTTTCTTTCATTTTCATCAAAAATTCGTTTTCAGGATCTGTCCATATTTCGCTGAAGGGTCTCTCTTTGATGTTGCCGAAACTGATCTCCCGCCAGAACTGATCCGGATGGACTTCACCATCCCAGGAGATGCAGCCGATGCCTCGACCCGAGTTGTTGCCTTCGTTCATCTCAAGCAGTTCAAGTACTTCGGCTGCCCGCTCGGGGTCTTCTTTGAGCAGCCGTTGGTAGAGGTATGGACCATCTGCATGGTTGTCCACGGTGAGGATCTCCTTGGGTTTGTTGCGATCGTGAAGATCCCTGGTGCGGTCCATGATCAGGTCAAGCACTTCGCGGGTCTCCTCGTGGCTTAAATCCTCCTTGGCAATTTCCTGGCCGCGGCCCGAGTAGACCAGATGGTAGAAACAAGCCCTGGGAATATTTTTTTCTTCCAGCAGGTCAAAAATACCGGGGATGTCCTTTACGTTTCTTTTATTCATGGTGAAACGAAGTCCGACCTTAATCCCGGCTTCCTGGCAGTTGTCAACGGCCTGCAATGCCTTTTGATAGGCACCGGGAACGCCTCTGAACATATCATGGGTGGCTTCAAGTCCGTCCAGGCTGATCCCCACATAGGAGAGTCCCACCTCTTTGAGCTGCTTTGCTTTTTCTTTGGTGATCAGGGTGCCGTTGGTGGAGATGACGGCCCGCATGCCCTTGGATACGGCATACTGGGCATATTCCACAAGGCGTGGATGCATCAGCGGCTCCCCGCCGGAGAAAAGCAGTACCGGCACCCCAAATTCTGCCAGGTCATCCATCATGGCAATACTTTGTTCGTGAGTCAGTTCATTGTCATAGACAAGATTTTCAGACTTGGCATAGCAGTGAACGCATTTCAGGTTGCACCGCCGGGTCATATTCCAGACTACCACCGGCTTTTTGTCCTTGGAGAACTGAAGCAAATGGGAGGGTAGTTTGCTTGAATGCCTTGAATAACGTAACGTATCCGAGGGTTCCACAGTGGCGCAGTAAAGTTTTGAAATTCCAATCATTTTATCTCTTTTCTGATAAGGTCGTTGAGGTAATTTTCGTGGTCGGTTAATGCTTCTTTGCACAGGAAAAATCTTGCTTTCCCGGTTTTCTCCCGAATCAGGTTAAGGCCGTCAAAAAAATCCGTGTAAATTTTTGAAAGGATTTCATCCGTGCTGGCATTGTGCTCTATGAACTGCTGGATGAGAAAATCGGCTGCATCTTCTTCAAACACGACATTTAAAGCATAGTTCCTGGAAATTTCCAGTTCCATTTCTTTTACGTTGTCATAGAATTTTTTGACCTGTTTAACCGCATCTTCAATTTCCATGACATGAGCCGTGTAATACTGTGCCAGCATTTTTGTGCGAATCTGTGTTAAGGTCAGCCCGTGACGGATGGAAAATATCTTCCAGTTTTTTGTTATATAGTCATTGATGTAATCCGAAAAAAGGGCCAGGGCATGGTTGTATTCTGCCTCGTATCGTTCCTTATCATTGCCCTGGATAAGATCGTTTAAAATTAGTTCCGGGGTGATCAGCACCTGTTTGGTAATGGCGAACTGACCGACGGATTGGGAAGGCAGTTTTTCTTCGAAGGGTAGCAGGGCTTCTTCAACTACGGAGACAAGCCCCCGGGCCCCGGTATTTTCTTTGTTCGCCCTTGATGCGAGCTCTTCTAACGCCTCGTCGGTGAATACCACATCAATCCCGTATGATTTAAAATCAAGGCGTTTGCTTAAAATTACGGGATTATTAGGCATTTTCAGGATGTCGTAAAGATCTTTCTGGGTCAGTTCATCCAGCACACAGCGCACGGGTATCCTGCCGATAAATTCGGACTCAAATCCATATTCCACCAAATCCTCTGACCGGGTTGCCTTTAAAAGTTCATTTTCTTTTCTGGCGTGGGTCAGCGATGCGCTGAATCCGATGGCCTGCTTGCTTAATCGCTTTTTCACCACATCTGTCAGTCCTGAAAACGCGCCTGACAGAATGAACAGAATATTGGCCGTATTCACCCGTCTGGCCGTACGTTTTCCAGTTCTCTGGAATGCCTCAAGCTCCTGCATCATGGATACGGGATCATGGGGTACCTTTAAATCGACCTCGGTCTCTTCCATAGGTTTGAGCAGTGCCCGTTGAACTCCTGTCCGGGATATCTGGGCGCCTATGACATTGGGGCTGGCAGCAATCTTGTCCACTTCATCTATATAGACAATACCACACTCCGCAAGCTCAATGTCATCCTTGGCCTCTTTAACCAGATCCCTGATCAGATCCTCCACATCCCCGCCCACATAACCGGTTTCGGAAAATTTGGTTGCATCCGCTTTGACAAAAGGCACCCCGATTTTTTTGGCGATAAGCTTGATCAGATAGGTTTTTCCAATACCGGTGGGACCGAGTAACAGGATATTGCTTTTGATATTACCCGTGATCTTGAACGGTTCCGTGTTCATGGTTTCCTGATGTCGGATTCGGTTGAAATGGGTGCAGATTTTTGTGGCAAGAACAGATTTAGCCTTGTCCTGTCGAACAACATACTGGTCAAGGTAGCTGATCAGTTCCGAAGGCTTGATATCGAAATCAATCAGCTTTTTTTTCCCCGACTTAGGTGTTGTGCCGGTAATAATTTCCTGTTGGGGCTGGATGGAAGGTGTCAAAATTTTAACACTGCCACCAAATTTTTTGTTCAAAAATTCCCCAAGCTCTTTTTCTATTTTTTTCGGGTCAGGCCCGGTGGCGTCATTGTGATAAGTCATAATTATTTATAATAAGGTTGTCTGCCCATAATTCAAGGCGCAAGTTCGACGGCCTATTTCTTTTTTTCTTTAAAATATTCACAGGGCTTTCCTGAAGACTGGAATACTGTGATGCTGGGCAGTTGGCGACTTTTAAACCCCAATGCCCTGCAGCCGTTTGGATGGGCCGGTTCCCAGGTGACATAGAAAAATTGGCACTTGTAACAATTTCTTTTGTTGTCTTCGTCCATATCAATCTATAAAAAAAAGCCGCGACAATCATGCCGCGGCTTTAAATTAATGGTGCCGAAGGGGAGATTTGAACTCCCACGGGTCTCCCCACACGCCCCTCAAGCGTGCGTGTCTACCTATTCCACCACTTCGGCAAAAAAATATTTATATTCATTCTGATGCTGGTGCCTGCTGTTCTGCGGGTGCAGATACGCCTTTCATGACGCTGGACTGAGACTGATGCCCTGACATATAAGCCAAGGTCAGAGATGTTATCATGAAAATAATGGCCACGACCGTGGTAATTTTGGTCAGAATGTTTGCAGGTCCGGCTGCTCCGAAGAGGGCCTGGCTGCCTGCACCACCCATAGACACACCCATCTCTGCGCCTTTGCCGGTCTGCAACAGTACAACAAGTATCAGAAAAATGCAAACTGCGACGTGTATTGCCACTAAAATACTTGTCATATTAAAAAAGTCTAAAACCTAATAATTTCATTAAAATCTTCCGGGTTCAGGCTCGCGCCGCCAACCAATGCACCATCGACATCTTCAAGTTGCATCAGGTCTTTAATATTTCCTGGCTTTACTGATCCGCCGTATAAAATTCGAATCGTTGCAGCCAGACCCTCTGCGTATTTTTCCTTGAGCAGATGTCGCAAAAAACCGTGGACTTCCTTGACTTGCTCAGGCCCGGCAGTCTTTCCGGTGCCAATTGCCCATACCGGCTCATAGGCCAGGATCAGGGTGTCAAGATCTCCAAGATCAAAGCCTTTTAACCCATCTGTTATCTGTTTGTCAAGGATAAAAAAAGTTTCATCTGCATCCCGCTGGCTTTCGGTCTCTCCGATGCACATAACCGGAATAAGTCCTGCATCAAGGGCAGAACGGATTTTAAGTCGGACGCTTTCATCGGTCTCGCCAAAGTACTGTCTACGTTCGGAGTGGCCTATAATTACGTAATCGGCACCGGCATCCTTGATCATCGGACCGGACACTTCACCGGTAAACGCCCCTTCCGTTCCCGGGTAAATGTTCTGGGCCCCCAGCCGGATCGGGGACGATTTGCCCAGGGCCGCCGCCACCAGGGGCAGGGACAGGGTTGTGGGTGCAATCATAATATCAACGCCATCCACACCTTTGCTTAAGTGTGCCAGCTGTTTTGCGGCAGCAACAGCCTGGGTACCGGTCTTGTACATTTTCCAATTGCCGGCAATCAATGGAATTCTTGTCATTTTTTCCCTCCTTTAAAGGGCATTGCCCACCATGGCAGCCAGATCAACCATGCGGTGTGAGTAACCTGCCTCGTTGTCGTACCATGAAAATATTTTTACCATCTCTCCGTTGATGACATCCGTGCAGGAGGCATCAACAATGGAAGAAAGCGGACAAGAGTTGTGATCAATGGATACCAGAGGTGTGTCGCAATAGCCCAGATAACCCTTTAGGTTCGTTTCGGACGCCTTTTTAAGTGCCTGGTTGATCATCTCCTTGGTCAGATCCTTTTTCTCGGTGGTGACCACGAGATCCACAAGGGATACATTGGGTGTGGGTACCCGCACGGCAAGGCCGTTGAGCTTGCCTTCAAGCTCGGGCAGTACCAGGGAGACCGCTTTGGCTGCCCCTGTGGTGGTGGGAATCATGGAGAGGGCGGCTGCCCTGGCCCGGCGCAGGTCTTTGTGGGGAAAATCAAGCAGGCGCTGGTCACCCGTGTAGGAGTGAATCGTGGTCATGAGCCCGCATATAATACCGAAATTTTCCAGCAGAACTTTGGCTACAGGTGCCAGGCAGTTGGTGGTGCAGGATGCATTGGATAAAATATGATGGGCACCGGGATCGTAATCTTCATGGTTTACGCCCATGACAATGGTGACATCCGGATCCTTGGCCGGCGCAGAAATGATGACTTTTTTGGCCCCGCCTTCAAGGTGTTTGCCCGCAGTTTCACGATTTCTGAAAAGGCCGGTGCATTCCAGGACAATGTCCACGCCGGCATCCGCCCAGGCAATCTGGGCAGGATCCTTTAACGCGGTTACCAAAATCTGTTTCCCATCCACGGCAATGAACCCCTCTCCATGGGTGACCTCGTTGGGTAAGCGTCTGTGGACAGAGTCATATTTAAGCAGATGGGCAATGGTTTCGGTGTTGGTCAAATCATTGATGGCCGTAATTTCAATCGCATCATTTTCCAAAGCAGCCCGAAAGACCATGCGTCCGATCCTGCCAAATCCATTAATTCCTATTTTTACCGTCATTATTAGCCTCCTTCAAAAATGAAATTAAGTCCATACCCGAAAGGGGAAAGCAGGCATGGCACAGGTTAGGATAAGGACCGGCTGGTCCCTTTGAGGATGTCGCTGGCAAGGGAAATGCTTTTTTTCCCGTGTTCAATCAGGGCTGCGGTCAATGCTTTAATATCCATCTTCTTCCGGGTTGTTACGGCTTTGAGAAGAATGGGCAGGTTGACGCCTGAAATCACCTCCACCTTTCCTTCTTCAAGAAAGGCGTAGGCCAGGTTTGAAGGTGTACCTCCGAACATGTCGGTTAAAATAATAACGCCATTTTCGCAATAGACATCTTTAATGCCCTGTTTGATTTTGTTGCGTAAGATTTCCGGATCCTCTTTGATGTCTATGGCTATGGTCCCGAGTTTTTCCTGCTTGGTCCCTAAAATGAACTCCAAGGTATCAATTAATGCTGCACCCAGATTCGCATGGGTGACAATTAGAATTCCTGTCATAGTTTGCCTGTTATGTTTCTTTGATGTCTCTGTCAATGTCTCTGTGCCGCAAGCTTGGGTTCAGCCCCTTTTTCATCAGCCGTTCAAATACGGCCCGGGAAATGGCGACACTACGGTGGCGGCCACCGGTACAGCCCAATGCAAGTGTTAGATATGCCTTGTTTTCTTTTTTATATAAAGGAATGAGATAGTCGATAAGGTCGTTATATTTTTTTAAAAAGGTTTTTGTCTCCGGGTTTTCCAGGACAAAGACTTTTACCGCATCGGATTCTCCGTCATGGGCTTTGAGTTCCGGCACAAAATAGGGATTTGCCAGAAAACGCAGATCCACCACAATATCCGCATCCACCGGGATGCCGTATTTGTAACCAAAAGACATGATATTCAGTTTCATCAAGTTTTCAAAACCGGTCTCCTTGGATACAAGGTTGTGTATTTCTGCTTTAAGCTGATGAACATTGAAATTAGAGGTGTCAATGATCTGGTGGGCCAGCTTGCGGATGGAGGCCATGCCTTGTTTTTCAGACTTGATACTCTCCAGAAGGTTCTTTTTATCACCCACCGGGTGGTGCCTGCGGGTTTGACTGAACCGTTTGACCAGGGTCTGGGTATCTGCCTCAAGAAATATGATGACTGGAGAAACGCCCATCTCCTCTAAAGCAGAGACGCCTGAAACAAATGTATTTAAAAAAGTTTTTGACCGCATATCCATCACAAAGGCTGCGCCCTTGACTTTGGCGCTTTCCCCCAACAGCAGCTCAAGCACCTTGGGCACAAGCTCCATGGGCATGTTGTCGATGCAGTAAAAGGATGCATCTTCAAATGCCTGGGCAACCGTTGTCTTCCCGGAACCTGAGATGCCGGTGATGATATAAACCTTGAATTTTTCCATTGTCAAAATTCTTCGTCATTTTCCAGAATGATCTGATGGATCTGCTCTGTTGAACCTGCTGCCAACAGTCGTTCTTTAAACTGATCCATTTTCAGCAGCTTTGAAATCTGGGCAAGAACTTTCAGATGACCGCCTGTGGAGTGTTCAGGTGTCAGAAGCAGAAAGAAAAGATGGACGGGCCGGTTATCCAGAGACTCAAACTCAATACCTTTAATGCTGCGCCCAAATCCAACAGCAATGGATTTCACCGTCTCCAACTTGCCGTGGGGAATGGCAATGCCGCCGCCGATGCCTGTGGAGCCTAAATGTTCCCGTTCCAGCAGGACCGCTGTGATATCTTCGACTTCGGCCCCGGCCACCGGAGAAACAGCCTGGGACAGTTCTTTTATGGCCTCTGGTTTGTTTTTGGCTTTCAGGTCTGCGATAATAGCGTCCAGCTTTAGAATGTCACTGATTTTCATTGGCTCCGGCCATCCTATCCTTGGGGGGCAATTAGTCCCAGTTTTCCGTTATTGTGTTTATAAATCACATTGACCTCTTGTGTGCGGGCATTAACGAATACATAAAAAGATTTTTTGCCCGACGCCAGTTCAATCACCGCATCCTCAATGTCCATGGGTTTTGTTTCAAGGGGTTCTTCAATAATATCAACCACGTCCCCGGGCAAAGGCTCATCAATGCTGAACTCACGGGTATCGGTCAGGCTTGACTTGTTGCCCAACAGGTGTTTCTTTATCTTTTCTTTGTGTTTTGTGATCTGGCTTTTGACTTTATCCGCCAGGATATCAATGGCGGCATACATGCTTTCGGACGCTTCCTTGGCATGGATGTTCAGCGAGCCGCTGGTTAACGTTATTTCGGCAATATGCCTTATTTTTTCAACGCTTAAGACAACATTGGCCTCGGCCGGACCCTCCAGCATCTTGTCAAACCGTTTAAGCTTTTTATTTACATAGGATTTCAGGGGATCGGATGCTTCTATCTGTTTGAACGTGATGGTGACTTGCATAGATGAGCTCTCCCTATAATTGTTTGCGTTTGTTGGACGGCAGAATATTGAGTACCTTTCTGTATTTTGCCACGGTTCGCCGGGCAATCTGAATATCTGATTCCTGCAGAATTGCGGCGATTTTATCGTCACTTAAGGGTGCGTTGGGATCTTCATTGTCAATGAGTTGTCTTATTCTCTCCTTGACGCTGGCCGATGCCATGGAAGGTCCGTCCCCCCGTTCTATGGAGCTGTTGAAAAAATATTTCAACTCAAATAGTCCCTGGGGGGTGTACGCGTATTTGTTTGTGGTCACCCGGCTGATCGTAGACTCATGCATTTCAATATCTTCGGCAATATCTTTTAAAATCAAAGGCCGCAGATAGGCAATGCCCTTTTCAAAAAAATCCCTTTGAAACTTGATGATGCTTTCCATCACCAGATAGATGGTTTTCTGGCGTTGATGAATGGATTTTATCAGCCAGGAGGCGGACTGCATCTTTTCATTAAGATAGGTCTTGGTCTCCTTGGGTATTTTTTTGCCGGTGGCTACGGCTTCCCTGTAGAATCTTGAAATTTTTAATTTGGGAAGGCCGTCATCGTTCATCACAATCTTAAAATCATCCCCGACTTTGTAAACATAGATATCCGGGGTGATGTAGGCGGGTTCCTCCGTGGCAAATTTTCTGCCGGGCTTGGGTTCAAGAAACTGGATGATTTTTACTGCAGCCCGCACATCCTCAACGGAAATTTTAAGGGCATTGGCAATTTTTTTACTGTTTCTGTTTTCAAGATTTTTGAGATGATCCGTAATAATCCGGGTGATGATATCGTTTTCAATGCCCAGTTGCCGGACTTGAATCAAAAGCGTCTCGCACAGGTTTCTGGCACACACGCCGGGGGGGTCAAAGGTCTGGAGTACAGCCAGCACTTTTTCAACGGTTTCAATATCGGCCCCGGCACTCTGGGCCAACTCCTCCACGTCGGCGCATAAATATCCGTCCCGGTTCAGGTTGCCGATGATGACATGACCCAGTCGCTCCTCTTCGTCCGGCAGATCCGAAAGCATCAACTGCCACTTTAAATGGGCTTCAAGGGTTTGTTTCTCGGATGTAAATGATTCGTAATTGGGCGCTTCACTGTTTTCAGACTCCATGTAGATTCTACCGGTGGAGTTATATTCATTGATATAGTTTTCCCAGTCCGTATCCGAGCGCACCCGCTCTTCAATGGTAACTTCTTTGACAGGGGCTTCTATTTCAGCTGTCCGGGTTTCGGTTTCCTGGGCCGTGATGGCTTTGTCAGAGGCCTCATCAATGGAGATTTCTTCAAGCGCCGGATTTTGCTCCATTTCCTGCTGGATCATTTCGGCAAGTTCAAGCCTGGAGAGCTGAAGCAGTTTGATAGCCTGTTGGAGCTGGGGTGTCATGACCAGCTGCTGGGTCAGTGCAAGGCTTTGTTGTAATCCAAGTTCCATGATTAAAGTCTAAAATTGTCTCCCAGGTAAATGCGTTTGGCTACTTTGCTTGAAATAATTTTTTCGGGAGGGCCTGATTCCATAACCATACCCTGGCTCATAATATAAGCTGTGTTGCATACGCCTAATGTTTCCCTGACATTGTGATCGGAAATCAATATTCCGATGCCTTTGTCGGTAAGCTGGGAAATGATTTGCTGGATATCAATAACAGCCAAAGGATCAATGCCGGCAAAGGGTTCGTCCAGTAGGATGAACAAGGGGTCTGTGGCAAGAACCCTTGAAATTTCCAGACGGCGCTTTTCTCCACCGGACAGGGAAGTCGCCTTTTGTCCGGCCAAGGCCAGTATCCCAAGTTCTTCCATCAGGGTTTCGGCTTTCCGGTTGATGTCAGCGACTTTTTTGTCAATAACCTCCAGAATGGCCGTTATATTTTCCCTGACAGTCAGTTTTTTAAATATAGAGGTCTCCTGGGGCAGGTAACCAATGCCCTTTCTGGCCCTGACATACATGGGGTAGCGGGTTATATCCTCCCCGTCAAGATGGACCGTGCCTTTGTCCGGCCGGATCATGCCCACGGTCATATAAAAGGTCGTGGTCTTTCCGGCACCGTTGGGTCCTAGAAGCCCGGTGACCTGACCCTGGTCAACGGTCAGGCTGACCTGATTCACCACGGTTTTACCGCCATAGGTCTTTACAAGTTTTTCCAGTACCAGTCGGCTCATTTATAAAGAACCATCCTGATCTTCGGCATCAAAAAATGCTTCAACCCTGTTTTTTTCGGTACTTTCCACAACCACCCGGTCCTGGGCCTTAAACAGGGTTATTTTTTTGCCGGAGATCCAGCTTTTTCCCGTAAGCAGACGGGCTTTTTCCCCTGTGAGCACCAGTATTTCATCTGCGGTGTCATAATCCGCCTGATCCGAGAACGCTTTGCGCTCCCCTTCGGTATATTCCACATTCCCCGTGGCAAGAATCCGTTTGACGTTTGATTGGCCTTCCTTTTTGGTTTTTGAAGTATGAAAAAATACTTTGATCGAATTTGCTAAAAGCACACTGTCCGCCCGAATCGCTTTGACGTTTCCGATAAATTCCACCATGGATTGGTTTTTGTCGGCGACCATTTTATCCGAAGTAATTTTCAGGTCTGTCGGCGGCTGTTTTTTCTCAGCAGTTGCGTTCTGCTGGGCTGCAAAGGATACCTGTGCAAAAAGAGACGACAGCACCAGCAACAAAACCAGAGAAATATTATAAGCTATTGGTATTCTGACTATTTTCACTAAATTGTCCTTCTACGTGTCCTTCTAAGATGATCAGATCCTGGTTTAGCCGGATCTCCATGCTGTCAGCTTTTATCACGGAGTCTACGTCATCAAATGTAACCCTTGAATCAGAGCGTATTATATGCGGTTTTTTGGCATAATGCAATGTTTCACTTGTCAGGGTGTATTGCTGATACCGGATAGTAACATTCTCTGATAAGATCATGTCATGGGTACTGGTGTCGAGTTCTCCCCGGGTTGCTGTAAGGTGAACTTGTACATTTTGCTTTGTGTAAAAAATAATGTCCACATCTTCAAGGACCGCTTTTTTCGGGTCTTTGAGCAGGGTGGCGCTGGATGCTTTGAGCTTCCATTCGGTAATTCCGTTTTTTTTGGAAATCTGCTCAAGGGCGTTAAGTTTAAGTGCAGCCTTGTCATCCAGCTCAATATTTTCAAGCTTGATAGGCGTGGTGAGCAGGTGGTTGATGTAATAATAAGCACCGACGCCAACAAGAATGAGGCCTAAAAGCACAGCCAGGGGCAGTATCAGGTTCTTTTTGCCGACGCTTTTCATGACAAAAATCTTGAAACGGACTTTTCCCAAAGCCCTTTGGCTTTGAGAATGGCTTCACAAGCCTGGCGGACAGCACCTTTTCCCCCGGGCAGATCCGTAATCATATCTGCCCGGGTTTTAACTTCAGCAGGGGCGTCGGCCACTGTAAAGGCAAATCCGGCCCGGGTCATGGCGGGCAGGTCTATCAGGTCATCTCCCATGAATGCAATATGTGCGGTGTTGATTTGAGTGTTTGCGGATATGGATTCCAATGCCTTGGCCTTGTCCTTGGTACCGTCAACAACCAGGGTGATGCCCAGATTGTCGCACCGGTGGCGCAGGGCCCCGGAGATCCTTGCCGTGACAATCCCCACCTCAACGCCTGCCTCCATGAGCAGGCGAATACCTAGACCGTCTTTGACATTAAAGCTTTTGATCTGTTCACCTGTGTCTGTATAGGTAATGCTGCCGTCGGTGAGGACCCCGTCCACGTCTAAAAGCAGCAGCCGGATATCTGCCAATGGTGTTGTCATAGAGACGGTCCTGCAACTTTTCTGATATTAACCAGATGGGTCAAAAGATTTTTCATTTGACTTAAGGGGATGGAGTTCGGTCCGTCGCACAAGGCTTTGTCCGGATCGGGGTGGGTTTCCATGAACAGGCCGTGGGCACCGCAGACCACTGCGGCCCTTGCAAGGGGTGCTACAAACTGTCTTTCCCCTGCCGATGCATTGCCGCTGCCGCCGGGAAGCTGCACACTGTGGGTGGCATCAAAAATTACGGGCAGGCCCAATTCCCGTAGAATCTGTATGGATCTGAAATCCACCACAAGGTTGTTATATCCGAAACAAGTACCGCGTTCCGTGATCGCAATGTCACGGTTCCCTGTAGATTCGGCTTTCTCAACGATATTCCGGCAATCGGCCGGTGCAAGGAACTGCCCTTTTTTAATATTTACAGGTTTACCTGTCCTGCAGGCGGCCAAAATCAGGTCTGTCTGTCGGCATAAAAATGCAGGGATCTGTATAATATCAAGTACTCGTGCAGATTTTTCCGCCTGGTCAGGCAAGTGAATGTCCGAAAGAACAGGGATGTTCAGTTCTGTTTTGATCTGTTTTAGGATTTCAAGGCCGCGTTCGGGGCCGGGACCTCTGAATGACTGAACCGAAGTGCGGTTTGCTTTGTCATAGGATGCTTTGAAAATATAAGGAATACCTAAGTCGCTTGTGACCTGTTTCAGGTATTTTGCAATGCCAAGGCTTGTGTCTAAATCCTCTATAACACAGGGTCCGGCAATGAGAAAAAAACGATCTGGATTGTTATGGGTCAGGTCAAAAAAAAAGTTTGTCATAGAGCTTATCCTTCAAACAAAAAAAAACAAATGATGATAGCCCTAATTATTATTCGTCCGGGTAAATGTCAAGGTGGATCAGTGCCGGGGAAAATTCCTTGATAAGAAAGGCGTTTGCTGATATCCTAAATTCGTTTTTAATGTGGTCGTCTAACTTCTTGAAAAATAAGGTTGTTTGATGAAAAGGACACTGTTTCTGATTGTATTTCTGGCAATTGTCGTGCCTGTGGGCTGGGTTCTGTTTTGCAAATATGAGGGCGATCTCCCCCAAGCTGATATCAGTTTGCCCTCCCGGTATCTGAAACAATCCTATGAAATAAACATGACCGCAACGGATAAAGGGGCCGGTTTGAGGCATGTCACTGTTTCCATAGTGCAAAAAGATAATGAAAAAGTCCTTTTGGATAAATCTTATCCACCCGCTTCCATTCTCTCTTTGTTCAGTGATAATGCAATCGTGTCAGATACCTTTGTGATTCCCGTTGAGACGGGTAAATACGGGATGAGCGACGGCCAGGCCGTTATCCGGATTGTTGTAACGGATTATGCCTGGCGTAAATGGACCAAAGGCAACCGCTTTTACGAAGAGCGGCCGGTGATCATTGATACGGTGCCGCCCCGATTCCAGGTTTTAACCTCCCAGCATAATGTGTCCAAGGGCGGGGTCGGCCTTGTGATTTACAAACTTGATGAAGAAAATGTTCAAAGCGGCGTCAGGGTAGGGGAGAATTTTTTTCCCGGATATTCCGGTGTATTTAATGACCCTATGGTAATTACAGCCCTCTTTGCTCTGTCCCACACCCAGGGACCTGATACCCGTATTTTGGTAGAAGCCCGGGATCCTGCCGGAAATGAGACCAAGCGCGGATTTTATCATTACATTAAAGATAAGACCTTCAGGTCGGACACCCTGAACATCTCAGACGGTTTTCTGGAATTCAAAATGCCGGACTTTGACTTAGGCCCCCTGGAAGCGCAATTTTTGACCGAACAGAATCCTTTGCTGGCAAAATTTTTATATATTAACGAAACCCTTCGCCGACAGAATGTGGAAACCGTACTTAAAGTGCCTTCGGATACCCGTACCGAGTTGATGTGGCAAGATCGTTTCAACCGCCTTTCCGGGGCTGCAAACCGGGCACAGTTCGCAGATAAACGCACATACAAATACAATGGAAAGGTTGTCAGTCATTCTACCCATCTGGGTATTGACCTGGCCTCTACATCCAATGCGCCGGTGGGGGCGACCAACAATGGACGGATCATCATGGCGGAAAATGTCGGTATTTTCGGAAATACCGTTATCATTGACCACGGGCTTGGTCTTGCCAGCCTTTATGCCCATTTAAGCCAGATGAGCGTGGCCAAAGGCGATATGGTCAAAAAGGATGATATCATTGGCCGAACCGGCCTGACCGGGCTTGCCGGAGGCGATCATCTGCATTTTTCCATGATGCTTCACAATGTGTTTATCAACCCCGTGGAGTGGTGGGATCCGGTCTGGATAACAAACAACATCACCTCAAAAATTGAGTCTGTTAAAGCGCAGATTCAGTAAACGTATAACCTTTAAAGACAATCAGGACAATTTAAATCATGAGTACCTGTCAGGTGAATAAGACCTACGAAGAGATAAACGCCAAGATTGCGGCTGGAGAGGCTGTGGTGGTGACGGCGGAAGAGATTATTGATATCGCGGCAAAAGAAGGGGTTGTGGAAGCGGCCCGCAAAGTGGATGTGGTGACCACCGGGACCTTTGCGCCCATGTGTTCATCCGGGGCGTTTATAAATATCGGCCAGTCCTCGCCTGTGATTCGCACGACCAAAACCTGGTTCAACAATGTACCGGCCTATTCGGCCATTGCAGCGGTGGACTGCTATCTGGGGGCCACGGCTGTTTGTGAAGAAGATCCCTTGAATAAATATCACCCGGGTGAGTTCAATTACGGGGGCGGGCATGTCATTCAGGATCTTGTGGCCGGTAAACAGGTACACGTGAAGGCGGAAAGTTACGGTACCGATTGTTATCCCAATCTTGCAATTGAGAAAACGGTCACCTTAAAGGATTTGCCCAATGCCATCCTGTGTAACCCGAGAAATGCATATCAGAACTATAATTGCGCCATCAACCGCTCGGACAAGACAAAGTACACATACATGGGCACCCTTAAACCAAATATGGCCAATGCCAACTATTCCACTTCCGGTTGTTTGAGCCCTTTGTTCAACGATCCCTATTTGAAAACCATCGGGTTGGGTACAAGGATTTTCCTGGGCGGCGCCCAGGGATACGTGACCTGGACCGGTACCCAGCATAAAAAAGATGTGGACAGAGGCCTGAACGGCGTGCCCTTGAGCGGGGCCGGGACCTTATCCGTTATCGGGGACCTTAAGCAGATGTCTCCCGAGTGGCTGGTGGGGCAGAGCATCCGCGGCTATGGGGTGTCGCTGTCTGTGGGGCTTGGCATCCCCATTCCCATTTTAAATGAAGAGATCCTCAAATATACGTCAGTTTCTGATGAAGAGATTTTTACACAAATCATCGACTACGGATATGATTACCCCAAAGGCATCTCCAAGTCTTACGGTCAGGTCAGTTATGCCGAGCTTAAAAGCGGCACCATCATGATCAAGGGGGAACCCGTTCCCACGGTGCCTTTATCCAGTATGGTCAAGGCAAGAAAGATTGCCCAGATTCTGAAAACCGAAATCCAGAAATCCAGATTTTATATCGGGGTCCCCCAGCATCTGTTCTGCTGATAAGAGATTAAAAAATAATGACTAAAAAAAAGAAAAACGCCTGGCGGGAGAATATTGAAGCGATTCTCATTGCCGTTGTGATTGCTCTGTTTATCCGTGCCTTTATTGTCCAGGCCTTTAAGATCCCTTCGGGTTCAATGCTTGAGACGCTTCAGATCGGAGATCAGATTCTTGTCAATAAATTTATTTACGGGGTGAAAATTCCTTTTACCGACGGAAAAACCCTGATCCCGGTGAAAAATCCCCAGCACAATGACATTGTGGTGTTCAAATATCCGGAAGATCCGTCCAAGGATTATATCAAGCGGGTTGTTGCCGTTGCAGGCGACACCCTGGAAATTGTGAATAAAAAGCTGTATGTCAATGATAAAGTTGTCACTGACCAGCCCTGGGCCCAGTACAAGGATTTTCGGATTCTGCCGGGTCAGATTACCACCCGGGATAACTTAAGAAAAATCATCGTGCCTGCCAACAAGCTTTTTGTCATGGGAGACAACCGGGACAACAGCCATGACTCGCGGTTCTGGGGTTTTGTGGATTTAAGTGAAGTGCGGGGCGAAGCCATGATTATTTACTGGTCCTGGGACAAGGCCCATTTCAGCGTCCGTTTTAACCGGATCGGCACGTTGCTGTTTTAAGGAATACTACATATGCGGTTTGAAAAAAAAGATATTCTGGATATTGATTCCCTGAGCCGTGAGGAGATCACGTATATCCTGGACACTGCCCGGGGGATGAAGGAGATCTCCCAGCGGGCCGTTAAAAAAGTGCCCACCCTCCGCGGCAAAACCATTGTGCTTTTTTTCCAGGAGCCGTCAACCCGGACCAAGATCTCTTTTGAGTTGGCCGGCAAGCGTCTTTCTGCAGACACGGTGGCCATATCCAAGTCCTCCTCCAGCATTGTCAAGGGGGAAACGTTAAGGGATACGGTCAGGACCCTTGAGTCCATGAAGCCTGATATCATCGTGATGCGCCATTCATCTTCGGGCGCGGCGAGCCAGGTGGCGAAGTGGGTGCAATGCTCGGTTATCAACGCCGGAGACGGTACCCATGCCCATCCCTCCCAGGCCCTTTTGGACATGATGACGATCCAGGAGGAAAAAGGCGGGTTTGAGGGGTTAAGGGTTTCCATTGTCGGCGATATTTCCCATTCCAGGGTGGCCCGGTCTAATATAGTCGGTTTATCCAGAATGGGGGCTCATGTAACCATCTGTGCGCCAGGGACCATGATTCCCGTGGGCATTGAACATATGGGATGTACCGTGGCCAGGGATATGGACGCGTGTGTGGCAGATGCAGATGTGGTCATGATGCTCAGGATTCAAAAGGAGCGCCAGGGGGGCAGCCTGCTTTTTCCAAGTGAGCGCGAATATGCGGCACTTTACGGGCTGAATCAGACACGATTGGCCCTGGCGGCAAAGGATGCTCTGATCATGCACCCGGGGCCGTTGAACCGGGGCGTTGAGATTTCAACCCTGGTGGCGGATGGGGAACAATCCGTCATTCTGGACCAGGTGACCAATGGGGTGGCCCTTCGCATGGCTCTTTTTTATCTGGTGGCAGGAGGCAGTAGAAATGCAGATTCAAATTAAAGGCGTCCGGGTCGTTGATCCGGGCAACATTGAAGGTATAAGGGATATCAGTATAAAAGACGGCCTGTTTGAGGCGGTGTCGGAACCGGGACAGTTGCCGGAAGTTGCCAAAGATGCCAGCGATGTCAAAGTGATTGACGGCCAGGGCCTGATTGCCGTGCCGGGGCTTATAGATGTGCATGTGCATTTGCGCGAGCCCGGCCAGGAATATAAAGAGACCATAGAGACGGGATTAAAGGCTGCCGCTGCCGGAGGGATCACCGCGGTCTGTGCCATGCCCAATACCAAACCCGTGAACGACAATGCCCAGGTTACCGCCTTTATCCTCTCCCAGGCCAAAAAGGCAAATGCCTCCAGGGTATATCCGGTGGGGGCCATTTCCAGAAATCTTGAAGGAGAAAAGCTCAACGATATTGCGGATATGAAAAAAGCCGGGATCCGGGCCGTGACCGATGACGGTATGCCGGTAACCGATTCCCAGCTCATGAGGCGGACCCTGGAATACTGCAAATCCTTAGAATTGCCTGTGCTTGTTCACGCTGAAGACAAGCGGCTTGCCGATGGCGGAGCCATGAACGAAGGTCTGCCTGCCACGGTGATGGGGATAAAAGGGATTCCCAATGCTGCTGAATCCGTCATGGTGATGCGGGATATTGCCCTGGCTGAACTGACGGGCGCCAGGGTGCATTTCTGCCACATGAGTACGGCCCAGTCCATTGAGGCCATCCGTGCGGCCAAGGCAAAGGGGCTGCCGGTCACCTGTGAAACCGCTCCCCATTATTTCACCCTCACGGATGCGGATATGCCTGCCTATGACACCAATTTCAAGATGAATCCGCCATTGCGCAGTGAAAAGGACCGGGCAGCCATTATTGAGGGGCTGACCGACGGCACCATTGACATGATTGCCACGGACCATGCCCCCCATGCCGAGGATGAAAAACAGGTGGAATTCGACCTTGCCGCATTCGGTATTGTGGGTCTTGAAACCTCCTTGGGGCTAAGCCTGGCGCTTGTGGCCCAGGGCCATTTGACCCTGGCGCAGCTGGTGCAAAAAATGGCTAAAGCCCCGGCAGATCTCATGGGGATCAACAACGATATTGTACCGGGAAATCCGGCAGATCTCACCCTGATTAATATGGATGCCGACTGGATTGTCGATCCAAATTTGTTTGTCAGCAAAGGACGCAATACGCCTTTTGCCGGTCGCAGGCTTACGGGTGCGGCTGTTTTGACCATTGTTGGCGGTCGGATTGTTTATAAAAGGGGTTCAATGTCATAAAGTTAAGATGCTTTCAAATTAAAACCACGAAGTTCACGAAGAACACGAAGTATATTGCGCTAATATCTTCGTGAACTTCGTGTTGTTGAAGGAATTATGTTATAATGGAAATAAGCAAGACACTTGAGCAGATTATGGCTTTGGTCAAGCATAGAGAAGTGATGATATCAGACCATGGATATGATGAGCTTGCTGAAGATGCAATTTCTGTGAATGATATTATATCAGGTGTCGCTAACGGAATAGTCGTTGAAGATTATCCCGATTATTTTAAGGGATCTTGTGTTTTGGTTTTACAAAAAGACCGTCAAGGTAATCCCATCCATGCAGTATGGGGAATACCTAAAGGTTCTTCATCGCCTGCTGTTTTAGTTACTGCATACAGACCAGATCCAAATAGGTGGTCAAATGATTTGATGAGGAGAAAACAATGAAAAAAAGAGATCATCAAAAATTAATTCATGAAGGACAGTATGTAGCTAAGGTTAACATTGAGCTGATTGATACTGACGATGGTTGGTCACCCTATTTGTCACTTGATGACGCATTAAAGTTGGACGATGTTCGCGATGCTCTAAGAAGAGGGGATGTAAAAACCGCCACTCAACTTGCAGATGTTTTTATCCTTACCCCTGTAGCTGTTTAATCATGGTGGAGAATCATTTGATAGCAATTTCCGAAAGAGAATTTATCGATAATGACTTCAAATCCTTGGAGGTGGTTTTACGTTCGCACATCAAGCCCGAAAAAGCATTTTAACTTTATGACATTGATCAGGGACTAACCCAGGATAGAACTCATGGCAGACGCACACAGCATTCTGGTGGTGGATGATGAACTGAGCATGCGCCAGTTCCTGGAGATGCTTTTGTCCCAAAAAGGGTATCAGGTCACGCTTGCCAAAAACGGCAAGCAGGCCCTGGGCAGTATTAAGCAGAAAAAATACGATCTGGTGCTCACCGATATCCGTTTAGGCGACATTACGGGCCTGGATGTGTTGCGGGCCGTGAAAAAGGAGCACCCGGATACCGTGGTGATCATGATTTCCGCCTACTCTACAACGGAAATCGCTGTGGAGGCAATGAACGAGGGGGCTTACGATTTTGTGCCCAAGCCCTTTGATAATGATGAACTTTGCGCCACCATTGCCAAGTCCCTGGCCCTTTTGACCCTGGAGCAGGAAAAGGCGTACCGGTCAACTGAACTTAAAAGCCATCTGCATTTTAACCGTATCATCGGCAACAGCCCGGGCATGCAGGCGATTTACCAGCGGATCCGCCAGATCAGCCCCACCAGGACCAATGTCCTGGTCACCGGTGAAAGCGGGACAGGCAAGGAGCTTATCGCCCGGGCCATCCACGATAACTCTGAGCGCAAAGATAAGCCCTTTGTGGTGGTCAACTGCGGCGGGATTCCGGAGACGCTCATGGAGAGCGAATTTTTCGGTCATGTTAAAGGATCATTTACAGGGGCTGTGGCAGACAAACAGGGATTGTTTGAGGCGGCCAATACCGGCACTATTTTTTTGGATGAAATCGGGGAACTGTCCACATTTCTGCAGGTAAAACTCTTGCGTGCCGTCCAGGAAACCCGGTTCAAGCCCGTGGGCGGCACCCGGGAAATTGATGTGGATGTCAGGATTATCTCTGCTACCAATAAAAAGCTGGAGCAGGAGGTCATTGACGGCAATTTCAGGGAAGATCTGTTTTTCCGGCTTAACGTCATACCCATCAAAGTGCCGCCGTTGCGCGATAGAAAAGGGGATGTTGAATTGCTTGCAGCCCATTTCGTGGAGAAATACTCGAAAAAATTGGGCAAGGATATTGTAAAGCTGTCGTCCTATGCCATTGATTTTTTGAACCGGTATTCCTTCCCCGGCAATGTCAGGGAGCTTGAAAACCTGATCGAGCGCTCTGTTGCACTCTCTTCAACCAATATCATTCTGCCCGAAAGCCTGACTATCTCCTCGCATAAACGTCGGCGCTGGATAGAGGGCATTCAGAATAATCGCTATGACCTGGAAGATGTGGTGTCCGGTGTGGATCTGGACAAAATCATGTCCGACATCGAAGGCGCATATGTCAAAAAAGCCATGGAAGTTTGCCAGGGTAATAAAAGCAAAGCAGCCGAGCTTTTAAATTTAAGCTTAAGATCTTTCAGGTATCGCCTGGACAAAACCATGCCGGACAAAAACGAGTCCGGGGATAGTGATGCGGAGTAAGGGAGTCAGGATTGACATTTTTTGTCAATCGGATTATCTTTTTTGTTAAATTTCAGCGAAAAATCGTTTTTAATGCCTGATGGTATTTTAGTTCGTTAAAATAAATCCTTTTTAAATTAAGCGGTTGTAAATAAATATAAGTTTTTTTTGTTCTGGCACTCCTGTTGCAATAATCATTGTCATTAATGATTAATGAAAATGAAAAAAAGTTTGTCACATCATTTAACTTAAAAAAAGGAGAGTAAAAAAATGACAAAACTTATCAGAAACAACCAGAAAGGTTTTACCCTGATTGAGTTGATGATTGTCGTCGCCATCATCGGAATTCTTGCCGCAATTGCAGTGCCCCAGTTCGCATCATATAGAATGAGGTCCTATAATGCCGCTGCAAAGGCGGTTGTTCACAACCTGAAGGCCGATAGTGCAAATCTCAATTCCGAACTTGGCGTGTACGGGCATACAGAGGCAGCAGCCGCGGCATTAAATGCTGGTGATGCAGGTGCTGGCGCAGCAGATTCAGTTGCAGATACTGGTCTGATCGCTGCAGCAACATCCGGAGCAGCTGGTGCAAGGCTGGCTGGAACCACCAATGATGATGCAAGATCGCTCGCAGTGGGTATTTCCATTGGCGCCAACATGATTGCCGATGTCCAAGATGTCAACGATGTAAATGATCAATCTACCTACCATGCCTTTGCAAGGCATTTCAAGGGGGACACTGCCTACGCCATTGATGAAGAGGTTGAAAATGTGCTGTGCAGCGTTTCAGATGCAACTACCTGGCCCAATAATGCAGGTCTTGGCGCGACTGCTATTGCACCGGCAATTAATGGTGGTGACGACATTAATGGTCAAGTCGGTGGAGGCAATCCTACAGGTAACTGGACAAGGGTTAGATAAGACAATATAACTTAAAATCAATGCAACTAAAGATCTTCCCCCTTTTCAAGGCAAAAAGGGGGAAGATTTATATTTAAAAGATCTATAATGATACGTTTCAGTCATATCAATAAATCCTTTCACGCCGGATTTAAGCATTATCCGGTCCTGTTCGATATCTCCCTTAAGGTAAAAGAGGGGGAGATATTCGGTTTCCTTGGTCCCAATGGAGCAGGCAAAAGCACATCTATTAAATTGCTCCTGGGCTTTCTCCGTCCCGACTCCGGGAAAATTTTTATCAACGATCTTCAGGTCGGAAAAGATACCATCCAGAATCATATCGGTTACCTTCCCGAAATTCCATGCTTTTACGAGAATCTGACCGGCCTTGAGACGCTTCTTTTTGCCGGAAGATCTTCGGGCATCAAAGGGGTGTCCCTGAAGAACAATGCCATTCACATACTAAAAAAATTGGATCTTGAGTCAGGAAAAGACAAACGGATAAAGGCATATTCAAAGGGCATGAAACAGCGTCTCGGCCTTGCCATGACCCTTATCCATGATCCCGGGATTTTCATTCTTGATGAGCCCATGAGCGGCCTTGACCCCTTGGGGCGTCGACTGATAACCGATGTTATTCTGGAATTGAAAGAGCGAGGGAAAACTGTCTTTTTCAGTTCCCATATTCTAAGTGATATTGAAAAATTATGCGACGGAATCGGCATTCTGAATAAAGGGCGTCTCCTTTATAACGGTTCAGTCTACGGTCTCATGGACTCAAATTCCGATATCTCCAGTATAGAAGATTCATTCATCCGAATGATTGGAAATGATAACAATGCGAACGCTTTATAAAATTTGGCTTGTCACCTGGATCACCTTTGTGGATTGTCTTAGAAATAAAGCCCTTTACGGCATTTTATTCATGGGGGTGATTCTGTTTTCCGCAAACATTATCTTTACAGGAATGTTCTCCTGGGAACCGGGTAAAGTAGCGGTGGACATGGGGCTTTCGACCATCTCTTTTGCAGGTTTAATAGTTGTTTTTTTTCTGTGCATGACCATGCTGGCCGGAGATTTTGAAAAAAAAACCATTTACCTGATCCTTGCAAGACCCATTACCAGGACCCATTATGTTCTAGGTAAATTTACCGGACTGGGTCTGATAGTCCTGATTTCAAGTACCATCCTGGGAATATGCGCCGTATGTTCAATCTCAATTTCCACCCTTGCCATGGGAGTACCCATAGCTAATAATTTTTCATGGGGAATGTTCACTTTATCCGTATTTTTTCAGACCCTTTCCCTGCTGGTGCTACTGGCTTTGGCTTTTCTGTGGACAATGCTTACCTCTAATCAATTCACGGCCATGATTCTTACCCTGATGAGTTATTTTGTCGGGCAGAACATGGAAAATGTTAAAAATATAATGACTTCCACCAAGCTTTTAAGCCCCGATTCCCCATCACTCAAGGCCATGGAATTTGCATCCTGGATATTTCCTAATCTGGCACTATTTGATATCAAAACAACCATTGCCCACGGACTATCCTTGGGATTTGGTGAGATGACAAAAATTGTCCTTTACGGTTTCTTTTACGCAAGCATCTGTCTTTG